>CANHQP010000014.1 GCA_947462925.1 Flavobacteriia bacterium
ATTTCCTTGAATTTAGATTTACATTCAGCTTCATTCGGATAATTATTGAAAAATTCTACTAACTTCATATTACTAATTTTGTACAAAGTTCGTGTTGGTGGACGTAATCTAATTATGTTCTACTGGTATAGTTTACGATATGCATTAAAAATTAATATTATTGAATTACAAAGTTGATTGGCATTTGGAAATAACTATCCACATTTTTACCATTTTTCTTTGCAGGTTTCCAAATTGGCATTTTGCTGATAACGCGTTTTGCTTCAGCGTCACATTCGGGACATTCGTCAAATGGTCTGATTACTTTGATTCTTGAAATCTCTCCTTTTTTGTCTACTACAAATTGGAAATAACTTTTTCCTTGAATTCCTAATTCTAATGGTAGTGAAGGATATTGAAGGTTTTTCCCTAAAAATTCCATCAACTTTGATCTTCCTCCAGGAAAATGAGCTTCTTCATCCACATCGATAAAAGGTTCATCTACTGGGTCAATTATCTCAATTGGTCCTTTGTCTTTTTTTGTTTCATTAATGATGGGATCAAAAGGATCTTTTTCATCCCCAATAATCTTTTCACTACCAGATTTTATGTCTGGATCAATTTCAAGTTTTGGGTCAATGATATCATCATCCGTCACTTTTAATTCATTGAATTCATTTTGTGGTTGTGGAGTTGATTTAGAAGTCTCTATTTTTTCTATTTCTACATCCGGTTTTTTAGGTTCAATCTGAAAAGGTATTGTATCCCATTCTGTTGTAGGAGGAATTTCAATAGCTACCGTTGGATTTGATTTTACTAACATAAACGTTCCATAGGCTGCACCCATACTTCCAACCATTCCAACAAGAATCAAAAGCATTCTTTTGTTGTAATCCCTTCTCATGATGTAAGCTCCATAATTTTTGTTTCTGTTTTTGAAAACAACATCATTTCTGACATCTGATGTTACTTGTTGCCAATTTTTAGCAGAGAAATAATCGTACAATGACACAAGTAGTACAATTGCGATAATACTGAAAATAATTACCATGACTTTTAGTTTTAGCGATTAATAAAAAAAGAATTGAACGTTATGTTTAGTAATTCAATTCCAGCATCTGATTTAACTTTTCTTTTGGCGCCTTAAAAGTTCAAATGAAAGTTTCGTTTCATTTTTTAAGTTTTCATTAGATGCTTAACCAAACATAAAAAAATTAAGTGTTGAAAAAATTAAAAAACCCTATTGTGTTTGGTTGCTTTATTAAATGGTATTAAATTTCGTTTTAAATGAACTTTAAAATGAATAATTGCCTTGGAAAGTACTTTAAATAAAAGGTTTTGGTAATTTCAACTCTATTTTTTCAACTGTATTTATCGTTGATTGTAAGGTGTTGGCCGCTGATTTTACTATTAATCTTTAAATTGTTCGCGATTTATTCAAAATTTATCAAATTGAGGGGGTAGCCCTCTAGCATAGGTTTTAGATAGCAGTTACTTTTACAACATCATTCAATATAATGATATTGGATTGTTTAAGTTGATTCAAATTCTGTTTTTTTTGTTTTAAAGATTTTGATCTGCTGCTGCTAAGAAACAATCAAATTCAAATGGTTTTCAGGAGTTCACACTAGCTCCTGAAAGCTTTTTGAAATCCACAAAAATTATCTCATTAAAGTTACATGGCCAGAAATGATTTTTCTGTCATCACTATTCATTAAGTTGAAGGCAATTTTCCATGTGTATGTACCATCTGAAACCATTTCGCCTCTTTGATTGGTGCCATCCCAACCAATGGAGTCGTCCTTTGTTTCATATACAATTTCTCCCCAGCGATTGAAAATCAACATTTCAAATCTAGCTGGATCAAATCCTGTTGTGAAAATTGGTTGAAATATTTGATTTAGCTCATTTCCATCAGGCGTAAACGCGTTGGGAACGTAGTAAATTACATTTTCTATTAATGGCAATTTTTGAGTGATTGAATCAATACAGCCTTGGGCTGAAAAGGCATACAATGTTACCCAAAAACCATCAGAAGCATTCATAGTATACCCGTGAATCGGCGAGCTTTGTGTTGAATTTGTCAGATCTCCAAAATCCCAAAAGTAAGTTGTAGCATTTTCGGAAAGATTGAAAAAATGTGCAGTTAAATTGGACTCACTTAGACTAGTTGGGTTGATTTCAAAGTTTGCCAAAGGTTTCAAATCTGTACAGATATAATCCATCAAAAGTAAGCTTGCAGCGCAGCCGTTTGTTGATGTAACAGTTAATTCAACATCATTACATCCTTCATTGAAGTATGTGTGAATAGGATTTGGTTCTATGCTTGTACTACCATCTCCAAACTTCCATGCATAACTTTGAATATTGTTCAAGTTACTTGAGAATTGTGTTTGAATTGGTGAACAACCATTTAATACACTTGCTTCAAATTGTATCGCAGGGTTTGGATTGACTGTTACTAAAACTTCATCAACAGCGACGCAGCCAAATTCGTTTGATCCTGTGACTGAATAAATCTGAGTAGCCGATGGTTGAAAGGCAATTCCGTCTTGAACATTTTGGTTCCATGTGTAATTACTTCCGCCAATTGCGTTTAAAGTAACAAATTCGCCTTCACAGATGTTTATGTCATTTCCAGCAAAGATTGTTGGAATTGGGCTTACAATTATTGTAATACTGCCTTGTGCTAGGCAATTTCCTAGCATCCCGGAAACATTGAATGTTGTTGTAACGGATGGCGAAGCAAGCACTGCTGCATCGGTATTTGTTGTCAATCCATTTGCGTTTTGCCAAAGATAGCTGTTCATCCCACTCGCTGTAAGCGAAACTGTTTCTCCAGTACAAATTGAATCCGCAGAAGTAGCAATCAAAATATTTATTGAATTGCTAACCGTGATAGTTACAGTATTAATTGCGACACAATTGCCGATTGAACCAGTTACTTGGTAGGTCGTTGTAGCAATTGGTGAAACAGTGAATTGATTCCCACTTCCAAGTCCATTATCCCAATTGTAAGTTGTTGCTCCTGTCGCTGAAATGACGGTACTTTCTCCTGGACAAATAGTGGTAGCACCTTGCACGGAAATTGATGGACTATTTACAAGTGTAACATTGATAAAACTTGGATTTCCATTAGTGATAATACCACAAATTTCAGTGGAAGGGACAACTTGAATAGTATATGTACCTGCGGGAGTTGTGTTCCAATCGACGGAAATCTGGTTTGAAGTGGAGGCATTATTAGGAGATGTGAATTGCGCAGTAGGCGGGAGCCCGCTCCATGAATAGTTGGTGTTTGGAACTGCAATCACACTTAAAGTTTGTGAATTTCCAATACAAATTTCGTTGTCTCCTGTTATCAATGAAGTATTTGGTATTGGCTGATTTAAAGCTGGCGATGTAATTCTTACTTCATCAATAAAAAGTAATTCATCTCTTCGGTTGGTAGTTACAGATAAAGTAAAATAGAATTCAGTTACGCATGTTGGAATGTTCCACGAAAACTGATTGTTTGCGATGTTAAAATTAGCATTACTGTTTCCTGTTGCAATGGTTGTTGCTGTTTGAGCTACTCCATTATGATAGGCAGTAAAAATCAAGTTTTCATTTGAATCCCAACCTGTTCCAACGCAAACTGGAAAACGATTTCCCCAGTTGAAAGAAAGTGTTCTATTGAAATTACTACTTCCTGCAATGTCAATGTTTTCAAAGGTAAATGTATTTAAGACATCAGTTCCATTTCCCGATCCACCGTCAAAACAGCTTCCACCTCCAGTGTTTCCTCCAATTACGAGTGATTTTGTGCCAGAAATGTAATTAGCGGGCGAGAAAGTTTCGGATTGTGCGATATTGTCTGCACCGGTAGATGTAAAATTCCAATTATCGCCAACTTCACCGCCTTGAAATGCAATTGTGATTTGGGCAAAAAAGGATTGATTTAGTAGAAAAAGAATCGAGGCAACTAAACAAATTTTTCTCACGATAAATTCCAAACTTTTCTCAATTTAAATGGTTTTGGTAAACATTTACCTCAAGGATTTCATTTAAATTTTTGCAAAGGTACGGTCATTGATTGGATCTGTCACTAAATTAATATCACCAAAATGTTAACAAATTTAAATAGTTGTGTTTATAGTTTTATCGAGAACAATAAATCTTAAATTATACTACAAATGCTTTATTTTTTTCTCACTTAATGTATTGGAAATTTGTAAGTTTGGTTTGGTAACTTGTGATTTTCTTGAATTTATTCTACCACTTCAATGGCAACTTCATTTTTTCTATCAATTACATCCCAAGGGGCATTGTAACCCATGTACATAAAATCTCCCTTTGTTTTTATTTCGTTTTTGGTTAAAATTGCTGCCAATTTAGAGCGATGGTTTTCTATCTTTTCATCAGAAGAAAATCCACCATAAGTGATAACGGCTAGGGTTTTAGCTGATTCTTCGACAATTTTTACTTGTGGTGAATTTGGTGTTGGCAAATCTGTTTGCTTGTAACTTTTCGGCATGACAAAATACATCGTTGCACTATCGCCAATACTCATCACCACTGGGGAGGTCATTGCTATTTTTTGGCTTTTTTCATTTCCTCCAAAGATGTAACCGGCAATGGTTCTAAATCCATCACTTCCCTGTTTATCAAAAGAATTTCCAGATAAAGCTGTTTTTGCAACAATCATATTTGGATATAGTCTTATTTCTACGTCTTCTATGGTTTTTAAAACTTTATATTCAGGAGTTTCTGTTCCTTTACTTGTAAATGACATAGCTAATACTGTTATTACGACAAGTCCAATAATTGCTGTTGGTATCCAAATGATTTTACTCATAATCTCTTTTTTAAGCTAAACAATTATTAAACGATTTAGTTCAAGTTGTGAAGATTGGGAAAATACGAATTTTAATTGTTTATAGCTCGAAGTTTATAAAAAGCAGTGAAATCAGCTATTTAAGTTTAAATGATGTAAATCTGTTTTCACTTCAATATTAGACTTTGAATAGAGGGAAATTTACTTTTTTATTTTTTTGTGAGTTTTTTCATTTATGATTCAAAACCTTTATCGTAATATTGCAATATTAAAATAAATACATAAAGATGGGCGCTACAAAGTCGGAACATTTTACAGAAAAGCAAAATCAAATTGCGACCTTGGCAAAGGCACTTGGTCATCCTGCGCGAGTAGCTATTATTCAATATTTATTGAAAGTAGATACTTGTATTTGTGGAGATATTGTGAACGAATTGCCTTTGGCGCAGCCTACGGTTTCTCAACATTTGCGAGAATTAAAATCCGCTGGCTTAATCAAGGGAAACATAGAAGGAAATTCAATTTGCTATTGTATCGACGAAACTGCGTTAGAAATTTTTAAACAGTTTTTTGCCCATGTAGAAGATGGTTTAGATGAGAAGAAAAAAAGATGTTGTTGAACATAATAATTAGAAATTATGAAATTATCAGAAGTTAAAGAAGCCTTGAGCAAATCAGACTCAGTGGTTTTTCAATTGCCAAATCACAGTTTTGTTCCAGCGCATTTTCACATTACAGAGGTTGGTTTAATTACCAAAAATTTCATTGATTGTGGAGGCGTTGTTAGACAAGAGAAAGTAATTAATTTCCAATTGTGGGAAGCAAACGATTTTGATCATCGCTTGGCTCCAAGTAAATTATTAGGAATTATCGAAAAATCAGAAGCGATTTTCAATTTTGACGACTTGGATATTGAAGTAGAATACCAAACAGATACAATTGGCAAATTTGGATTAGATTTTGATGGAATTTCGTTTCAGTTGACCAACAAACAAACCGCTTGTTTAGCCGAAGATGCTTGTGGAATTCCTGCTTCCAAACAAAAATTAAAATTAGTTGATTTAGGTTCAGATGCAGCGGCTTGTTGCACTCCTGGCGGTGGATGCTGTTAATTTTTTCAGATGGAAAACACAAGCAAAAATCATTGGGAAACGGTTTATCAGACTAAAAGTCCGAATGAGGTGAGTTGGACACAAGATGTTCCAAAGACTTCACTTGACTTTATCGAATCATTTGGCGTTTCAAAATCAACTGCAATTATCGATATTGGAGGAGGAGATAGTAAATTGGTTGATCACCTTTTGGCATTAGGGTATGAAAATATTACTGTATTGGATATTTCCGCAAAAGCCATTGATCGTGCGCGATTGAGATTGGGATCTAAGGCTGAAAAAGTTAATTGGATTGTAAGCGACATAACAGATTTTCAACCCAAAATGCATTATTCCGTTTGGCATGATCGCGCTGCATTTCACTTTTTGACGCTAGATTCACAGAAGGAAAAGTATGTTGAACTGGTGAATCAATTCGTTGATGATTATTTGGTAATCGGAACATTCTCAGAAAATGGACCTTTGAAATGCAGTGGATTGGAAATTCAACAATATTCCATTGAATCGCTTGAGGAACAGTTTGCTCCAAAGTTTGAGATGATTGAATCGAAGTATGAAGATCATCAAACACCTTTTGAAACCATTCAAAATTTTGTGTTTGGCGCATTTAAAAAGAAATAATATGTTTCCTAAAATTCAACAGATTTGCAGTGATTTGATTCAGAGATTTGATTCAATTTCACCAGAAAGAAAAGCTACTTTAGTTAAAATTTCAGATTATATGCAAATGAAATTGGACGAAAAACTTCCAGTTCAATTGATGTATGTTTGCACGCACAATTCACGCAGGAGTCATTTTGGACAAATTTGGTCTGCGGTTGCAGCCGAGTATTTTTCGATTCCTCATGTCAGAACTTTTTCTGGCGGAACGGAAGCTACTTCCTTTAATCCAAATGCGATTCAAGCTTTGAAAGATTCAGGTTTTGAGATTTTCACAGCGGAATCAACAAACGATAATCCGAGATATATTGTTCAATTTGGCGAGAATCAAGAGACAATTTGTTTTTCAAAAGTTTACGATGATTCTGCGAATCCGTCCACTGAATTTGCGGCAATCATGACATGTTCAGACGCGGAAGAAAATTGTCCATTTATTCCAGGAGTTGAGTTGCGTGTTGCGACCACTTATGAAGATCCGAAAAAATTTGACGACACAGCTTTGCAAAGTGAAAAGTACTCGGAACGTTCTAATCAAATTGCGATGGAAATATTGTATGTATTTTCAATATTAAAAAAAAGTCATGACAACAGATAATTTGATACCACATTCTGAAAGAAAAAAATTGAGTTTTTTAGATCGATTTTTAACCGTTTGGATTTTTCTAGCGATGGGAGTTGGAGTTGCCATCGGTTATTTTTTTCCGACAGCAGATGATTTTATTAATTCTTTTTCAACTGGAACAACCAATATTCCGCTTGCCATTGGCTTGATATTAATGATGTATCCGCCTTTGACTAAAGTGCAATTTTCTAAAATCCCGAAGGTAATGGCAAAACCAAAATTGTTGGGAATTTCATTTTTTATCACTTGGATTGTTGGACCATTTTTGATGTTTTCGTTGGCCGTTTTATTTTTGAAAGATTATCCTGAATACATGACAGGATTGATTGTGATTGGTTTGGCTCCATGTATTGCGATGGTGATTGTTTGGAATGAATTGGCGGAGGGAAACCGCGAATTGGTTGCAGGTTTGGTTGGCATCAATAGTTTGTTGCAAGTATTCTTTTTCAGTTTGTATGCTTATTTCTATCTCGAAATTATGTTGCCACTTTTTGGAATTAAAGCATTGAGTATCGATATTACAGTAATAGAAATTGCAAAAACCGTTGGGATTTATTTAGGAATTCCATTTGCATTGGCGGTGGTAAGTCGCTTTATTTTAATTAAAACAAAAGGAGAAAATTGGTTTGAGAATAAATATTTGCCTTTCATTTCTCCAATTACATTGATTGCGTTATTGTTTACCATCATTGTAATGTTTAGTTTAAAAGGGGCGATGATTGTTTCCATTCCTATGGATGTGTTGAAAATCGCATTGCCCTTGGTCATCTTTTTTGCAATTATGTTTTTGTTAATGTTTTTTGTCGCTAAATTTTCTGGCGCTAGTTACGCTGATAATGCTGCACTTTCATTCACTGCATCTGGTAATAATTTCGAGTTAGCAATTGCAGTTTCAATTGGCGTTTTTGGAATTAATTCAGGTCAAGCTTTTGCAGGAGTAATTGGTCCGTTGGTGGAAGTTCCGGCCTTGATTTTGATGGTTAATTTGGCTTTTTGGCTGAAGAAGAAATTGTATTAATTGACATTTATTTTTGAAATGGATTATTTTTCTCAACATTCAGAGCGATTGCAATTTAGAGCCTTGTCTGAAAATGACATTAAATCTTGGTTGGAATTCTTTCATGGAAACGACCGCTTAGCATTTTTAGGAATCGATGTCACTAAAGATTACCTGACACTTGCAACAGAATGGATTTCAAAACAACTGGAGCGATACCAAAAAGACGGTTTCGGACATTTGGCTGTGATTGAAAAATCTTCTGGTGATTTTATTGGAATGGGTGGAATTTTGGTTCGTGAATTGGACGGTGAGAAAGTCTTTGAAATTGCATATTCGCTTAAACCAACCTATTGGAATCAAGGATTTGGAACTGAGATTGCGCAGAAGTTGAAACAATTTGGACTTGAAAATCAAATTGCAACAAATTTTGTATCTATAATTCATAAAGAAAATGAAGCATCGATGCATGTTGCAAGGAAAAACGGAATGAAGATTTTGCGTGAAACTAACTTCATGGGAATGGAGGTTTTCGTTTTTGGGTTGTTTTGAATATTTTCGACAGGATTTAGATATTTCAAATTTTAAAATAAGTCTGTTTCCTTTTGGAAGGATTAAAGTCAGTTTGATTTTAACTCAGTTTTTTGTCAATTAGAAAATGTTGTCATAAAGTATGACCAATAAATATGTCCAAAGCAATTTTATTTAGTGGAAATTGCATGCACAGGAGTTCCTGTCAAAGGTTGAGAAACCCATGCTCCAACACTATTAGGAATACCAGTTAAAGTAGATTGACTTTGAGCAAAAGCATATGCCATCGTCGCAGTAAACAAAATAACGTTTCGAGAGGTAACAGTAGTACTAATAACTTCACCTGAAATTGGTGCGCTCGTCCATGTACCAGTATTTAAAGGATTACCAGTTAATGAACTTTGTGATTGAGAAAAAGCATAAACATGCGTATCTGTGTAAACAACAACCAATTCTTTTGACGACACGATGCCTTGCGGAGTTCCTGCTAAAGTGACACTTGCCCATGCAGGTGAATTAAATGGGACTGGACTGCCAACAGAACTTTGAGATTGAAATAGACCATAAGCATTTGTAGAGGTGTAGACAACAATTTGTTTTTCTGATGCTCCAGAGCCTAAAACAGTGCCTGCCATTTGTTGTTCTACCCATGTACCACCAGTATAATTGGTTGAAATCGAACTTTGCGATTGTCCGAATCCATAAGCTGTTGTATTGGTATATACAACTGCAAGATTGCCAACTCCAATAGTTTCGCAAGATCCAGTTCCCGGAGGTCCAGTTGCCCCATTCAGTCCCATCGGGCCAGGAGCCCCAGCAGCGCCTTCATTTCCTTGCGGGCCAGTCAAACCGATTGGTCCTTGTGCGCCAGGTAATCCTGTAGGACCTGGTTCGCCTTGAATTCCTTGCGCACCTTGTGGCCCCGTTAATCCTTGTGGACCAGTTGGTCCAACCAATCCTTGCGGACCTGCAGGTCCTGTTAATCCTATTGAACCTTGAGCTCCAGTTGCACCTGCTGGGCCAGTCAATCCAATCGGTCCTTGTGGGCCTGGAATTGAATTTCCACTATTTTCTGAATATAGCGCATAAGGCACACTTAATAATTGGCTAGTACCAGAAATGGTATAATTGTTTCCACCTGTTGGATCTGTTTCTATTTTAATAAAATATGGTCCATTTGCCCAATTGAGATCAGTCATACTTCCAGAAATAACCGTTCCTGAACCAATTTCCATACTTGCTAGACCATTGGCATTAGTTGATGGTGTTTGGTTTTCCACGTAAACTGAAGAGCCAGTCGCGTTGCCCTGGATAATACTAACGCGCATCCCAACCATTTGATTGGTCACTAGTGAATTCGAGTTATCTCTGATGACTGATTGAAAACTCATTTTTTGTGGAGCTTGCGCGGAAACTTTTACAACTAAGAGTAGAGCCACAAACATTTGAATCATTTTTTTCATTTCTTTATTTTTTAATGATTTTAAACGATTGAATTTTTTCATTGTTTTGATTTACAACATAAAGAAAATAACTAGCAGCAGACAAGCTTCCAGTTTTAATTTCAGTTAACTCTGATTTTATTGGTTTGTTGCTCAATAATTTGCCTTGCGTATCATACAGAAAGTATGACAAATTTTCGTTGTTGTAATCGGTAATTTGCAAGGTCAAATGCTCTGTTGTAGGATTTGGAAATGTCGAAATTGAAATTTTCAATTCTGTTTCTTTAATTGTTGCCGAATAAATTTCATAAGCTTGTTGAACTCCTTGACTTACTGATCCAGAAGAACTTGTATTGGTGGTATAAATAACTTGACCTATACTGTAAGCATTTGAGCCTCCAATGCCGGAAGCGTCTCCTCCTGCGGCAGTTGTGTTTTCTTGTGCGTATGTTTTTACAATAGTTAGCAAAAGAAGAGTCACGATTGAAAGTATCTTTTTATATACCACAAGTATTTGTTTTAAATCTTAGGTGCTAAAATACCACAATTATATCTTTTTTATCCTTGTTTTTAGTTTTCATTTTGAGGTTATGTTGTTATTTAGCATCGATATTAAGTTTGAATATTGCCAAATTGCGGTAACTATATAGGCTAAGTACTTTCATGTATCCGTCATTGAGTTGCGAAAAAACTATTCTATTTTCAATAGGAACAATGAGTTTACTAAAGGAATATTAGTTGGCTGATCATCTATAATTCTACAATTGTGTAATTAGAATATTCAAAAACAAGATTTTCAGCTGACTCGAATAAATTCTAATGACATAATACCTGTCGAAATTCGTTAATCTTCCCTTTTTGACATCTAACCAACAAAAAATATTGCAAATCAATGGAAAAAACTTTTTCATTTATATATCTCATTTTCAATTATAAAAACGTTTTAATTCATTTATAAACGAATAACAATCGAATACAAATGATTAATAACCGAAAGAAATTTTGGAGTCGCCACAACTTTGCACTGTCGAAACAATCAACGACGTTTAGTTCAATTTTTATTTACAAATTTTTTAAAACACACAATTATGAACTCAATGAGAAACAAAGTAACATTAATCGGTCGCTTAGGTGCAAAACCAGAAATTCAAACAGTTAAAGGTGGATTCATGATCACACGCTTTTCTATTGCAACGAAAGAATCGTTCAAAGAAAAAAATGGAGAGTGGAAAGACAACACACAATGGCACAATGCCCATATGTGGGGTAAAAGTGCTGAGAACTTCGTGAAATTGGCTGACAAAGGTTTTGAAGTTGCGATCGAAGGTCGTTTGGCAAATAGTAGTTATGAAACAAAAACAGGTGAGAAAAGATACCAAACAGAAGTTGAAGTACATGATTTCGTGTTGCTCACACCAAAAACAGCAAAAGTTTAAAAGTCCCATGAGGTGGTTAGTTAGGTAGGGTGTAAAATGTGAACGTTGCGATCAGTGGTTTTTGCAACGTTCATGCCACCTAAAATCACCCACAATTTGCAGTAATTTTTTTTCAAAAAAACATAAAAATATTCACCATGAATCACGTTAATTTAATAGGTAAAATCACCTCAGAGCCAAAAGTAGTTATGCTTAACAATGGCAGAAAAATCGCTCAGTTTTCAATGTCTACACAGGAATCGTACTTGGATGCAGAAGGAAATGTGAAAAACAGAAAACAATGGCACCGCATCAGTGCTTGGGGGAATTGGGTGCAAGTACTTGAAGAACTTGGGCAAAAAGGAATCAGTTTGGCCATTGAAGGAAAATTGGTTTCTCGATTTTATCAGACTCAAGCCGGAGGTAAAAAATTGATTACGGAAGTGGAAGTAAACGATTTAGTAGTTCTATAATTTAATATTTAAAATCATGAGAAATCAAATCACGTTAATCGGAAATATGGGCGAAAATGCCAAAGTAACAAATTTTGAAAATGGCGGAAAAGTTGCCCGCTTCAATTTGGCAACACCTTCACCAGTCAAAGGAAAAGACACTGCAGAATGGCATCGATTATTCGCCTTTGGAAATATTGCTCAATTCATTGAAAATTTCGGAGGAAAGGGAAAACGAATTGCTGTCACTGGAAAAATCGTGAATCGTACGTATCTCAGTAAGGATGGAAAACCGAGAAAAGTCACCGAAGTTGAAGTTCGAAATGTTATTGGATTATAGCACTCTCTTCTTAGCTTTAAATTAAAATACTTTTTACAAACCGTGAACGATATGCGGTAAACTTGAATCCTGTGGTTGAACCTGCCACAGGATTTTTTTATTTACTGGAATATTTCAACTGAATTAATTCCTGAAAAGAAACGTTTTTCATTTTTGCTTCCGCCCAAAGCATAAAGTCAAAATATTCAAGTGCCAGTGCTTGGAGATGGTCTTCTTTCAAATGCGCCAATTCAGCATAAAGTTCTTCAAAAAGCGTTTCCTGCTTGAAAAAATCTTTGGTTTTATTCACTCGATTCAAGAATTTCAAAAAGATTGTTTCAAATTCGTACAAGCGATTTCTCGATTTTAAAAACCGCTGTGTGCTTTTCAATGCATACGGGATGAGGTTTTCATTTTTCATTTCAAAATGAATAAGCAAACTCATAATTTGTGCAAACGAAACAATATCTTCTTGTTTGTCTAGCATGGAATCGTTTAAAATTCGATTGATCCATTGCAAGGCAGCATGCATATCGCCAGAAATAAAATAAACAGTGGCAATTTTGAAATTTAAAAAGGCTTTTCTGTTTGGTGTTATTTTTTCGTCATACAATCTCAGTCCTTCTTCAATCAGCGGAACCAATTTTAGCGCACTTTTGAAATCTCCTTTCAGTGTTAAAATACTGATTTCAATGCTGTTTGTGCTTGAAAAAAGTTTAATATTTAAATCCTCGTTTGTGTCGAAGGAATAATTTTGAGGCAATTCCTTCAATTTTTTCAGCAACTCTTGAGATTTTTGATTCATTTTCAATCGTGAAGCAACAAAAATCGCATTCGTTAAAATGGAAAAGTAACGATTTGGTTGCTCTTCAATGACTTCTTTCTTGGATTCAAATAGTTCAATATTTTGAATCAGAAATTTGTAGCAATCTTCAAAATCACCGATGGCAAAAAAGTATGCACTATAAATGTGATTGTATAAATATTGTGTGTCAAAATAAAGTTCTTTTTGCTGCTTGGTTTTTAGCAAGTCATCGATAATTGATTTAAATTGAATTAAATCATCTTGTGTACGGGAAATTCCTTTTGATGCGAGAATAGCAAACAATCTACTTTTCAAGTTCCAGAACTTATCGTAGGTCAAACTTTTTTCATGAAAATCAAGGTCATTTTTTAAAATTTCATCAATTTCGACTTGGTCAACATTTCCAGAACTTTCAATTAACCTTTTCTTGTGCAAACTAATTTCTGCCAATAAATTGAATTTATCGTGTTTTAGGGCTAATTTTTCAGCACTTCGAAGCTGGCGTTTACATTGTTCGTACAAAGATTTATTGTACAATATTTCAGCACTGTGAATCAGTTTATAAATTTGGGCATCGGTGGATGATGAAGCGTGAAATGAATCGAGCGCATTCAGAATGTGATCGTACAATCGTTTTTTTGTGACAGAAAATTTATTTAAAAAAGCTTCACCTTTAAAATGCTCGAAAAGTTTTTCGTCATCATAAATTTCTTGTTGCTCCAAATAATCGAACAAAAGAATGTAGTTGTTTTCATCACCAATTGTGTGTCTTGAAGAAACGACTTTGAAGTATCTTTTTTCAGATTTAGACAAGTATTTTATTAACTCGTGAAGTGATTCGTTTACCTTGGTCGACATTGATTGATATTTATTCGAATGCAAGATATTTAAATCGAAGGAATAGGAAAGAATATTAATCTTAAATGTGTATAAAATTGAGTCAAATGTATGATTTTAGACTTGTATAAAAAAGTAAAAGGAGCGAAGAGGTAAGACTTGTGACTATAAAATTTTTGGGACAAAAAAAATCCTGCATTTAGCAGGATTAAATATTTCTTGGAAAAAAATTATTGTTTATTTCCTTTTTTAGAATTCATATCCGGATCATTGTTTGGATCGGTAATACTTGTACCCGTTGTGGTTGAACCAGGATTTGTCTCAGGAGCTGGAGCAGATGCTTTTTTCCAAACTGGAGCCGAAGCTACAGTACCACTTTCCATTCTTGCTTTATTCAAATCTTCTTTCTGGCAAGAAACTGCCAAAAGAGCTATTGAAAACAAAGAAATACCGATTAACTTTTTCATGACTTAACGTATTATAAAACAAAGCTATGAAATTAATTCTGTTAATCCAAATTTTCGCACGGTATTTTTAGTAAAACACGCGTTCCATTGATTGAATGGTTTTCATCCTCGATTTGAAAGGGACCTTCCATTTCAAAGTTTCGGTGTGAAAGCTTCTTTAAAAGCTCAATTCTTTTGCTTGTAATTTCCATTCCTTGTGAACGGTGATCGCCTTCAGTTTGGCGTTTTTTATTTAAACTGAAATCGATACCAATTCCATTATCTTCTAAAACTACAACTAAATGATCTTCTTTGGCTTCAATATTAATCGTGATTAGTCCCTTTCTGTTTTCGACAGGTAAAATTCCATGGATAATGCTATTTTCCACAAATGGTTGAAAAAGCATAGCGGGAACCATAATGTTTTCAGTATCTATGTCTGAAACCTCAATTTTGTATTCAAATCGATCTCGAAATCTCATAGATTCTAGGGAAAGATACAACTCCAATCTTTCAATTTCTTGGCTGAGAGAAACCATGTTATTGTCTTCGGAAGAAGAATCTAAATTCTTGCGAATCAATTTGGCAAAGTTTGTCAAATATCGGTTTGCTGAAATTTTATCTTGTGTATTTATAAAATATTGAATTGAGTTTAAAGAATTGAATATAAAATGTCGATTCATACTTGCATTCAAGGACTGTTGTTCTAATGACGAAAGACGGGCTTTATATTCCAGTGATTCTTGGTAACTTCTTGCACGTTCTCGTCTAACTCTCAATTGAATAATTAACATAATCAGGCCGACAAGAAAAATAAAAACCAATAAGAAAAACCACCATGTTGCGTAGAATGCAGGTGTTATTTTTATAAAAAGCACATATTCTTTTGAAAACTCACCGGTACCATTTTTTACCCTAACGTGCAAGTTATAGTTTCCAGATGGTAAATTTGATAATGTAACTTGGGGATTTGAGAATTCTGGCGACCATCCTTCGTCCAATCCTTCAAGCCAATATTGATACCTTAAATCTTTTGAATTCTTGAGTGTAACTCCATCTAATTCAATAAGTAAATTGTTTTTCGATCTGGGAAGAATCAGATTTAGAGGAATTCCATCTTTATTAAATCTATTTGAGTAATCAGCATAGTTGAAAGATTGAAAATTTAGTTTGATTGATTTGATATTTAAGTTAGGTAAAATATTCTCGAAATCAAAAATCTCTGCATCAGGATCGAATGCGGTCAATCCTTGCGCTGTTCCAAACCATAATCTTCCTTTGCGGTCGACAAAGCTAGAATTGATGTTAGACTCCAAGTTGACCAACCCTTCTTCTAAACCATAGTGTTTTTGACGGACATTGTATTTTAGTTTGAGATTAGAAAGGACATAAAGTCCATTATTTGTGCCTACAAAAACTTGGTTTTCATTTGTATTAATAAAATTAATAAAATTTGATGCAGGTTGGTCAGACAACATGATTTGTTTTAAATCATTGCCATCACTCCAGAAAAAACCTTCATCTGTTCCAATCCACAGGTTTTCAAATTGGTCAATTTTTAATGAAAAAGTTTTTTTTCTTATATTTTTAAAGCGATGGTATTTTCCATTTTTGAAGATGAATAAACCACCATCCGCAGCGCAAAATAGTTGCTTTTTGTATTTTACAATATTTCTAATTGTTCCAATATCTTTATTCGTTTCTGAGCGCTTGATTTTGATAAGTTTGCCGTTTGAAATTTTTGAAATTCCATTGGAACCTCCAATCCAAATTTCGCCATTTTTCTCTTTGTAAAATGAAGTGATTTTTTCGCCTGGAGCTCCAGCGTTTTCATCAAAAATTTCAACTTTTCCATTCAATTGATATTTGAAAAGACCAGCTTCAGAACCCATCCAAATTGATGAGTTAATGTCAGTTTCAATGGCCCAAATCGTATTATTTGGAAGTTCTTTTAAAATAAAATTTTCGTTTTTTCTATATTGAATTAATCCTTTATCATAGGTTCCGAAAAGAAAATGATTGGGATAAATCTCAATTCCAGCAGTAATTAGCTCACTTTGAATACCACTTTTTGAGTTGAAATAAACAAATTGTTCACCTGGAAAGCGAAACAATCCTTTTCCTTCTGATCCAATCCAAATTGTACCATTTCGATCTTCAAAAATATTGCTAATAGCGTCTAATGGCAACCCTTTAAATTGATCGATGAGGCGACTTTTTTCATTTTTGTCAATGATGATTATCCCTTGTTTGCTCGGTATCCAAATATTTCCTTTGCTGTCTAAAATACAGTTGCGAATTCCGCTTTGAACAGGAATTTCTCCTACAGGTAAGATGCTTTTTTTAACTAAATTAAATTTGAAAATACCAGTATCAAAAGTTGTCAATACTATTTCCTTGTCGTTTTGGGTAATTCCGGAAATATTAAGCGTGTCTGCTCCTTTTATTGAACTAAAATTATATAAATCATTGGTTTTGAGTAAACCTCCTCTTGTGGCAATGAAGAGTTCCTGATTGATAACCAAAAGGCCTCTAACTCGATTTTGGTCTTCGCTCTTTAGTTCAATATTTCTAATTTGTTGTTTTTCATTGATGTAGTAAATTCCTCCTCCATTGGTTGCAATAACAAATCCATTTTGAAATTTTTTGATTGCAAGCACGTTGACATTCTTATTTTTCTCTGGGAAAGTCCATTTTTTTATTTTCCCATTTTGCAGAAGACTTACCCCACCTTCATGACCAATCCAAAGTTTTTGGTCAAAGCAATTTAAACTGGTGATTCGATTATTTAGTAAGCCGTCTTTGGTAGAATAATTGACAAAAGATGATCCATTAAATTTTCCGAGTCCTCCCAAGGTACCAACCCATAAATAACCCTTTTCATCTTCAGCAATGGAAGAAACTTGTGATTGTGGTAATCCTTCAGCAATTGAGTAAGCTAGAAAGGAATAACTCTGCGCATTGGACGTTAGCACAGAAAATGAACAAAACAGTAAAAAAATCCAGCGATAAATCATGCTATTCCTTGAGCATTTTAACAAAATCTGTTACTCTATTTCTTGCAACAGGAATTCTCAATCCTCCTTTTAGTACTGCAAAGTGTCCATCTTCATTGATATATTCTACCAACCTATTAAGATTAATTATATGGGATTTATGTATTCTGAAAAATTTTGAAGGGTCTAAAATATGCTCGTAGATTTTCAATGTTCTAGTATCTAAATACCTTGTGCCATCTTCGAAGTAAATTGTGGTACAATTCCCACTTGCTTCCAAATGTGTAATGGTATCATCTTCAATAATTTTCAATCCTCTGGTATGGCTAATTGCAATTCGATTATTTGGTCGATTAGACAATAAGCTTTGAGACAAGTTTTTCAATGATTTGAAATAAGTAACAAAGTTCTGTGGGTCGTCTGAAAATATTTTTTTAGCCTCGACTAATTTGTCAACTGCGGATCTTAAATCATCTATGTCAATTGGTTTTAGCACGTAGTAAACTGCGCTTGCATTGAAAGCTCTGAGTGCATAATCTTTGAAAGCGGTAACAAAAACCACTAAAAAGTCTTTATTTTCTACTTCTTCTAACAATTCAAAGCCTTCAGCACCGCTAGGCATTCGGATATCTAAAAATATGACGTCTGGTTTTGAAGATTCGATTATTGCCTTGGCTTGCTCTTTGCCTGATGCTTCGCCAATTACCTCTATTTCCGGACAAAATTCCTCTAGCATAAGTTGCAGGTTTTTTCTTGCAAACTCTTCATCGTCAATAATTAAAGCCCTCATTTTCATAGTTTAGATTTTTAATTTCATTTTCATAGTTGATGAACAAAGAAAAGCATTTTATATCAATTTTTTACTTTCCACTGCGCATTTGACCGAATTTAGTGATTAATTTCAAATTGCTTTTAAATAAACAACCAGTTAAGTTTTATAACCAACACTTAACAGAAAATTAACACCCATTAAATCAATGATCAAAACAGTTCAGGTTTTATTTATTTTCTCATCATGGAAAGCAACTATTTTCGTAAGTATAAAACTCAACTTATGGAAATAAATTTACAAAACTCAATTCAATTTATTTGGATTTTTAATGATAACGGAAATTAATAGTTTCCGTTTTTTTTGCATCAAAAATTTTAAAATTTAAAGCAACTTGCAGCTTGTTTTTGCGTCTTTTAAGTCCTTGAAATAACCGTCAAATTGTTGTTTCAAAATTTTATTGTAATTTCGATTCGATGAGAATATTATTATTGACTTGCTTACTCTTACTTTCTAATGTTGGGTTATCACAACAAGAGCAAGTTTGGCTACATCCAAATCGTGGGCAATGGCATTCAAATATTCGTTATAAAGTAGAGTTGAATGGTGGCGAAATGTATCTCGAAAATCAAGGATTTACATATGCTTTTCACAATGCTTCTGAAATTTATCACGCGAACCATGAGGGAAAAAGTGATAATCATTTAGAAGAGAACCTAGAAGGACATGCTATAAAATCAAGCTTTATTGGATCCAATGCTAATGCTGAAAAGATTGAAAAAGATCAATCACTAAATTACAGAAATTATTTTTTAGGCAATAATCAATCAAAATGGAAATCAATGATTTACAGCTTAAAAAAAGTTGTCTACAAAGAATTATATTCTGGAATTGACATGCAAGTTGAAGGGAATACTTCAAATTTAGAATACAGTTTTGTTGTTTTTCCGGGGAAAGATGTTTCCCAAATTCAAATGAAAATTGAAGGTGCAAATGCTGTCTTTATTGACAATGAAGGAAATTTACACACTACGCATTCATTTGGTGAAATTATTGAAAGTGCACCAAAAGCATGGAACGTTGATGAAAATGGCAAAAAATACTTCGTCAAAGTTGCATTTAAACTTGATGGCAATGTCGTCACATATTCCTTTCCAAAAGATTACAATAGAAATCAAACATTGGTCATCGATCCCGAATTGACATTTTCAACCTTTACAGGTTCTACTTCTGACAATTGGGGTTTTAGTGCTGCTCCAGATCAATCGGCACGTGTTTTTGCTGCTGGAATTGTTTTTGGAACAGGTTATCCCATTGTAACAGGAGCCTTTGATCCATCATTTAATGGTGGAAGTTTTGATATTGGAATTTCAAAATTCAATGCATTGGGAACACAGTTGCTTTTTTCTTCCTACATAGGAGGATTGGGTGTTGAAACTCCTCACAGTATTGTATGCAATGCTAACAATGAATTGTATATCATGGGTGCGACTTCGTCAGCAGATTTTCCAATGCCAGGAAATCCTTTTGATGGTAGTTTTAATGGTGGACCTGCTTTCACCGAAAATGGATTGACCTTCAATGGTTCAGATATTTATGTAACTAGATTGAGTGCAAATGGGGCCAATCTTTTATCATCCACTTTTATGGGCGGAAGTGGCACAGATGGAATTAATTCTAGTGTTTTGCACTATAATTATGGTGACCAATTTAGAGGTTCAATTGAAATAGATGGAATAGGGAATGTATTTGTTGCGTCATCTACTGCATCTAGTAATTTTCCTACTGCCAACGCGTTTCAATCTTTTTTAAATGGTCCGCAAGATGCAGTTATTTTCAAACTATCTGCCAATTTGAATACTTTGATGTGGTCTTCACTTTTCGGTGGAGGAGGAGTTGAAACGGGTAATTCGTTAGAAGTTGCAGCAAATGGTGATGTATATTTGGTTGGAGGTACTACTTCGCCAAGTTTGGGCTTTTCAATTGGTCATACATTGAATGGTTTGGGTGGTTTATCAGATGGATATTTGATCAAAATAAATGGTACAACTCCCTTTGTGCAATCAGGAACTTACATGGGAACCAATGAATATGACCAAACCTATTTTGTGCAGCTTGATTTAAACAATCAGGTTTATGTTTATGGCCAAACCGAAGGAGTAATGGCAATTTCTTCAGGTGTTTATGGTACGCCTAATTCTGGACAATTTGTGAGAAAATATTCAACAAATTTGGCAACTTTGAATTGGTCCACTTGTATTGGAGCTGGTACTGGTCATGTTGAAATTTCTCCAACTGCTTTTTTAGTGTCAGATTGTTATGAGATTTATATTTCGGGTTGGGGAGGTTCAGTGAATAGTGGCAACAGTTCAGCAACTTTCAGTTCAAGTAATGGTTTTCAAGTCACTCCAGATGCCTATCAGTCCTCTACAAATGGTAATAATTTTTACATAGCTGTTCTCAGGCAAGATGCAGTTAGTTTGAAATATGCTACCTATATGGGAAGTTTGACAGCAAGTTCAAATCATGTGGATGGGGGAACAAGTAGATTTGATAAGTCAGGAAGAATTTATCATGCAGTTTGTGGTGCTTGCGGAGGAAATAATTTTGGATTTACAACCACCACAGGTGTTTGGTCTCCCAGTAATCCAAGTCCCAATTGTAATTTAGCTGTTTTTAAGTTCGAATTGAATCAAATTGAAGCAATTGTTAGCGAACCAGCACCTTTAATTTGTATGCCTGCACCTGTTATTTTTTCAAATAATAGTTCAAATGGAAATACTTTCTTTTGGGATTTTGGTGATAATACAACTTCCACACAAGTTAATCCATCGCATGCATATCAAGGTGCTGGAACTTATGATGTTGTTCTCATTGTTTCCGATTCAAGCGGATGTTTTTCAGCTGATACTACAACATTTCAAATCAACATCGGAGATTTTAATGGTCAAGTTACTGCACCAAATGCTGCCATTTGCCCAGGATCAACATATCAATTTGATGCTTCAGGAGGTTCTACATATCAATGGTCACCCTCGCAGTTTTTAAATAATGCAAATATTGCAAATCCCATCGCAACAATAACGGAGACTACCGTTTTTACGGTTATTATTTCAGACAGTTGTGGAAGTGACACACTGAGTATCACCTTGCAAGTTTTAGATGGTGGGTCCAATGCTGCTGCAGACACCACTATATGTTTAGGAAATAGTGTGCCTATTTTTGCAAGTGGTGGCTCAACGTATGTATGGACGCCAAGTTTGGGATTAGATAATCCAAATATTGCGACACCGATAGCTACGCCTACTCAAACAACAGTTTACAGTTGTACAATCACTTCAGCATCGGGATGCACTTTCAACGAGCAAGTAGAAATTGTTGTTGTTTTGACCCCCCCTGATCCTCAAATTCCTGATTCTGTTAAAATTTGCGCTGGAGAAATTGAGGAGGTTAATGTTTCTGGCGCCGACATTTTTGAATGGTCACCGAATATAAGTATTAGTACCACTAGTGGTCCAACGGTTTCGGTATATCCTGCCAATGATATGTATTACTATTGTGATTTTATAAACGCATGTGGCGCTATTAGAGACAGCGTTTTAATTGACATTGTTGCACCGAATATCAGTGCTGGTTTTGATACCATTATTTGTCCAGGGAACAGTGCGAATTTATTTGCCTTTGGTGGTATTTCATATGTTTGGAGTCCCGCAAATACACTGAGTGAAAATTTTGGTAATCAAGTTATAGCTACTCCTTTACAAAATACAACTTACATTGTTACTGGAACTGATATAAATGGTTGTAGCGATACTGCTTCTGTTCATGTTAATTTATTTCCGCAGGCTTTTATTCAAACTTCTCCAGATGAATATGCTTTTTTTGGTGATGTGATTCAATTAAGTGCAACAAGCACTACAACTGGAACTTATGTTTGGTCACCATCTGAATATTTAAGTTGTACAGTTTGTGTAAATCCGGTGGCGAATCCAGATAAAAATTTTCAATATGTAGTTACCTATACTGACCAAAATGGTTGTAAAGCTTCCGACAGTGTAAGAATTTTTTATGATGCCATCATATATGTGCCTAATACTTTTACGCCGCAGGGGAACAATTTTAATGAGGTTTTCAAAGCAGTTGGAGGAAATGTAAAGTCTTTTGAAATGAGTATTTACAATCGATGGGGCGAATTGATTTTTACCATGAACAGTATGGATGAGTCTTGGGACGGAACTTATAAAGGATTGCCTTGTCAAGATGGAACTTATGTTTGGAAAATAGTTTATACTGATTTTACCAGTAATAAAGAGAAAAAGATGGCAGGACACATCAATTTACTTCGCTAAAATTATTTGCGAAAAGCTGAAATTCTAATCTCATTAATTAAATTCCTTTGTGCATCTGCTAATTTAAAAATTGGAACATATCTACCGTTTCCAATTTTAGCTGCTTCTTTCATTTTCGCTTCATCTTGTAGTAAATTTTTAATTCCAACCACTGATAAATTGATTCCAAAGTTTTTGTGTTTTTCAATCGATTTTTGATAATCATCAGAATTTTTGTTGAAAGCTCCATCCGTAATTACGACAACAATATTTGCTCCTTCTTTGATATATCCAATAACTGCTTGTTCAAAACCAAGTTTGATCCCATCTCCTCCTGCTGTTCCGCCGCCAGGCCTGATTTTTTCGATTGGTTTTTTAATAAAATCTTTTTCGCTACCTGCAGTCGGAGGAACCAACACTTTGGCAGTTGATGAGTAAGTTACGATTGACATTTTATCCTCAGGTCGCAAATAGTTAGTCAATTGAAATAGAGAATATTTCATTAATTCTAATTTATCACCTTGCAACATGGAAGAAGATTTATCCAGTACAAACACAACATTGATTGGCTTGAAATATTTTGAATCAAAATTGTCAAATGGTATTTGATCGAATTCAACTGAAACAATTTCTGTTGATGGAGCGATTGGTTCTTGAGCAACTATTGATTCAATTGTCAGTGGGATTTCTTCGATTACAACGATTTGTGAATCGATTTTTTCCGTTGGTTTTTCAGCTATTACCGGCTCGATTACTTTTATTGGATTTTGAAATTCAACAGGAACAGGCAAGCAATATTTCGGATCTTTACTCAGTTCAAGTACAATGTAATTGCGTTGAAAATTGACATAATTACCTTGCTCTGTTGGAAAATATCCAATATGTGTACTGTAAAAATAGGTGTAACCAAGTGGTATTTTTTCTACAATTTGTCCATTTTTATTAGTTTTCCAATTGCCAATAGGCATTCCATTTTGGATCAATGAAACGGTAGAATTTGACAAAATTTCTTTGGTCTCTTTGTCAATTGTAACCACAGTTAATTTGAAATTAGTAGCATACACAGATGGTTTCTTACCAAAATCAGGGCACGCCTGCATGGCACTCAAATTGTTTTCTTCAAATTCCTTAATGTTTCCATTGATTTTGAGAATGGTAGGGGTGAGTTTGTCGCTGGTATAGACTTCAATTTCATAATTGAATTTACCAAGTTTTTTCGAATTTGGTTTTAACCTGATAATTAGTGAACTATCTGGTTCTAGATATTGGCCATTTACTAAATAGGTTACTTCATTTGGCTTTCGCACGCTTAAAAGAAATTCTTTCTTTTTACCAGAGTTGGTGACTTTAAAATCAATAAATCTTTCAGAGGTAGCATAGAGCTCGTCAAAGTCATAATTTGTTTTATCAAAAACAACTTGAGTTTGGACATTGAAAATCCAAGTAATTGAAAATAATAAAAGCAGTATATCTTTAAATTTCATGAAACCAAAATAGCAATTATTTTGCCAAATTCGTGTTTGAAATAAAAAGTATAAATTAGAATTATCTGATTGCGGAAATCTTGTGGTGCTCAATAGAGCTATTACCTTCAATAACTTCTAGGATAAATGTATTTCCAATGGTCGGTAAATCTATCTCTGAGATTGAATTGCCATTTTTGGCATCAACAATAGTCGAATACTCTAATTGACCCATAAAATTGTAAATATTTAAAGTTACTTTTTGGTCTGTTTCAAAAACATTTACATTGATTTTAGAATCTGAAGTTGGATTTGGAAAAACAAAGCTGATATTGTTTTTATCCTCAATTTCGATAGATTGTGGCTCAAAAACCTCCATTTCTCCGTTATAGTCTGTTTGTGAAAGTCTATAATAAGAAATTCCTTTGATTGGATTGTTGTCTGTAAATTGATAGTCATTTCTGGAAGAACTTGTACCAGCTCCCTTTAATTCGCCAATTTTTTCGAAGTTGATTCCATTAATTGTAAAATAATCATTGTCTCCTTCAGAAGCGGTACTCCAATTTAATAAAAATTTAAATGTTTACACAAAAAAATACCTTGAAGTAAAGACTTCAAGGTATCGAATCAACATTCATCAGCAGTATTGATTCAGGATTTTTATTTTTTAAGTTTGAAATTTAGCACATTGGTTTTGAGCACGAATAGAAGGTTTTGGTTTTTCTCTATTAAAAAATATGATATTTGAATTATGGATTACAAATTTGGCAAAACATTGGATTTTCAAATTTTATTTTTCGGGGGAAGTATTCTTTTGTTTCATGTAAACAGTGTTTGCAATGATAGAGGTAAAATAAAGTTGAATCTGTTGGTAGGTTGCAATTTTCACATGGTAAACCTTTCTGCGCTGAAATAATTGAAAATCCTGGCATCAGACATTTGGGGCATGCATTCAAAATTTTTGACACCAACTTTTCAGCGGTATTTTCAATGTTTTTCATTCTTGTGGGATTGTACATCGCTCTCATATCAGTTTCGACATAAACTTTTTCGAACTTCTTAGTCATTAACTTGTATTCCGAAACTAACTTTTCCCAATTGTTAATTCCTTTGACAATTTTTTGGTTATCATTTTGTTCATTTCTTAAAATCACAGCATGATTTGGAAAATCAATTTCCTTGCAAAAGTCTTTGAGTGCGCGCGTAGAATGAATATATTGCCCGTTAAAATTCGTCTCTGTTGATAGTTCCCTAGCAATGATTTCAAGGTCATTTTTTTTGTCAATGAAGATTAAAATTTCCTCATTTGCTTTTGCAAAGAAAATTGAAGGATGAGAACCAAAAGATCCTTCACTTGCTATTCCCAAATCAGAATTGTTTTTTTCCATTGCCGCCATGCACTTTTTGCGTACGGTTGTAATTGGGTCATCAACTCTTTCTATTTCACCTGTGAAAGTCCCCAAAACATCTGTATCGAATGATTTATCAACAAAACATTTTACACCCAATTTTTTTTCAAAAATCGGCGCAATTACTTTTTCTTTTGCATGTTTTGTTGCAATAATGAGACTCCTATTTTTAAATAAATTCATCTTACGTTTTGATAGTACGATTTCGTATCATTTGATCAAATGAACTATTAGATTGAATGATTGGCAAAGAGTAGATTGGAATTTCTTCTCCATATTTTTGTCTCACTAAAAGTTCTACCTGTGGAAAAAGCATTGATTTGGTCTGACAGGTGATTACGGTATTTATAGTTTGGACAACACCCTCACTTTCTTTCTTGTAAGAAATATTATCCTTATCAATAGATGCGTTTGCAATTAATCCTTGTTCTAGAAGTTCATTTACAAGTTCTTTTGCAGGATGATTTTCTTTTAAATAGATGACGATATTAACCATGGCTGTTTTTTTATTTATTGGTAAATTCTATTTCAATTGAACTGAAAACTTTCAAATTAAAATTGTTTTTTTCAGCAAAATCAATAATCTTTAGCAATTTTTTATTGCTTTCATGCAGTTCTTCTAGCCTTTTTTTTGAGCGTTCGATATTTTCACCATTTCTTTCTTCAAGGCTAAAGATTTCCAAGTTATGGAAGTTGATTTTGTTGCGAATAATCGTAATCAAGACATCGTTTGCTTCCGATGGAGTAAAAATATTATCAATTAAATTGATTGAGTGTTGCGTTTCCATGTTAGTCTAAGTTTATTTCACAATTAAGATTTACATTTTCTTTTCGTTTTTCTATAAATAGTCGTGCTTCAAATAATTCTTTTTGAAGGTTTTTGATTCTATTCTCCCGCATTTTTATTTCTTCTTCGCCACTTATTTCATTGATTTTTTGTTCGTGAAATTGGATTTTAACTTGAATTAATTTGGTTAAAATCTCAATGGTTTCTTTCTCGCTAAAATTTCCGTTTAATAATTGAATTTTCATGTTTTTAGGTTTTAATAATTAAAAATTACTTTATGTATTTTGAACAATCAAGAAATACAAAGGCATTCCGACTGTAATGTTTATAGGGAATGTAACTGCCAGTGCCATTGGTAAAAATAGTCCAGGATTGGCTTTAGGAACTGTTATTTTCATTGCGGCTGGAACTGCAATGTATGAAGCGCTTGCAGCAAGAATTGCAAAGATGAATCGATTGGCAACATCATGAGTTACAAATGAACTGAGTAAGGCAAATAAAGAACCATTTACCAAAGGAATAAGTAAAGCAAATAGAAAAGGAAACCATCCGAAAGAGAAAAAAGATTTTAATTTTCGTCCACTTGTAATACCCATGTCAAGTAGAAAAATGGCTAAAAAACCTTTGAATAAGTCGTTTGTAAAAGGTTTAATTCCTTCAGCTTGTTTGGCGCTTGCCAGAAAGCCAATTACCAAACTACCAAGTATTAGTAGTACGCTACCATTTGTAAATGAATGTTTTAAAACTTCCCTCTTTTTTATTTGATTTGTCTCTTCTTTGTTATTTAGTGAAATCAAAATCAAACCAATAATGATTGCAGGCGATTCCATCAAAGCCATGATAGCGACCATGTGTCCATGAAGTGCCATCTGTTGGGATTCTAAATAGGATGCAGCTGTCACAAAAGTTACTGCACTAACCGAACCATATGCTGCAGCGATTGCTCCCGAGTCAAAAACACTTAATTTTCGACGCAGAACAAAAAAGGTGTAAAGTGGTATTAAAATAGAAATACTGATTCCAAAAAGCATGGACCAAGCAATTTCTGTCGTAAATTTTTCATGAGATAATTCTTGACCTCCTTTGAATCCGATGGCGAAAAGCAAATACAGCGAAATGAATTTGGATGAATTTGCTGGTATTTCAAGGTCACTTTTAAGCACCACGGCTATAATTCCCAAGACAAAAAACAGTAATGCTGGATTGGTTAAATTTTCTATTAACAAGTTTAAATTCATAATTTCTTATCTAATTTTTGAAAATATTAGTCTCATGCCATTTGTGGTTTCATTGAATTCGCCCTTATTAAAGACCAAATTTCCATTGACGAAAGTTTGGATTATTTTACTCTTGAATTCATAATTTTCAAATGGAGACCAATTGCATTTATATAGTATATTATTAGGTTGTACCTTCCAATTTTGATTCAAGTCTACTAAAACCAAATCTGCGAAATATCCTTCTCGAATATAACCTCTATTGTTTAGGCGGTAAATTTCAGCAACATGATGACTGGTTTTTTCAACTATCTTCTCAAGACTAATTTTTCCTTGATGAAATAAATCAAACATGGCTGGCAAAGCATGTTGAACAAGTGGACCGCCAGATAAACTTTCGAAATAATTTCCCGATTTTTCTGAAACTGTATGGGGTGCATGGTCAGTGGCAATGATGTCTAATTTGTTGTTGTTTAAATATTTAATCAATCCTTCCTGGTCTTTTTCATATTTGACAGCAGGATTCCATTTGATTTTACTGCCTAGATTTTCGTAATCTTTGTCAGTGAACCACAAATGGTGAATACATGCTTCTGCTGTAATTCTTTTTTGCTCAATAGGTAATACATTCTCAAATAAGGCTGCCTCAGCTGCCGTAGATATATGCAAGAAATGCACGCGGTTATTGTGCTTTTTAGCAATGGCTAAAACCCTTTCAGTTGCTTTAACGCAAGCCTCCTCGCTTCTGATTAATGGATGATATTTTGCAGGGATTTCATTTCCAAAAATTTCCTTGTATTTATTGAGATTTCTACTAATGGTGGCATCATCTTCGCAATGAAGTGCAATCAATGTCTCTGATTTAGCAAAAAGTTGTTCCAAAAATTCTGGATAATTTGCTAAAATACCTTCATCGCTATTGAAATAAAGTCCATCATCACTTATTCCGCATACATTTTCCGTATCTGTCTTTAATGCTTCCTCCAAGTTGTCTTTATTCACACCCATGAAAAATGAAAAATTAGCCAATGAACTATTTTTCGCAATCGTGAATTTCTCTTCTAGTAATTCCTGCGTCAATGTGTTAGGAAAAGTGTTGGGCATTTCCATGAATGAAGTAATTCCTCCAGCAATTGCAGCTTTAGATTCAGAATAGATAGTACCTTTTCTTGCAAATCCTGGTTCTCTGAAATGAACTTGATCATCAATCATTCCCGGAATTAAATGTAAACCTTCTGCGTTGATTTCTCTGTACTTCAGCTGTTTTGGGAGAGAGATTTGCTTTTCGATTTTTTCAATTTTTTCCCCGTCCAATAAAACATCTGAAAAATAAATTTTTCCTTCGTTTACAATTGTTGCATTTCTTATAATCGTCTTCATCATTTATTTAGAAATTGCTCTTGTTAATCTGTCATTGATTGTTTTTCCAAGACCTTCGTTTGGCATTTTTTCCGCAATTATTAGGTCCAAATCATGTAAATCTAGCGTATGAAGTGCTTGGTAAAAATTACTTGCGGCTTCTTTTATATTTTTACTTTTACTAAGTGTTTCAATTTTAAAGGCTTGATTTTCTTTAACTTCATTTCCAAATTGTAGAACGCCTAATTTTTGATCTTGGAATTTTAAAATTTCTGATTTCAAATCAGTTGTCAGAATTATTTTAGTCCTAGGAGAATAGTGTTTGGATAGCATGCCTGGGGCATCAGGTTTGCTGTTTTCATTGTTTTGAATTTGAACTTTTCCAACCACTTTTTCAATTTCTTCGATGGATATTGCCCCCAATCGGTAAAGAATAACCTTTTCGTTTTCGAATCCAAGTATAGTCGATTCTAAGCCTAATTGACACGGGCCACCATCTAAGATTGCTAGATTTTGTCCAAAGTTCTTTACAACATGTTCAGGAAGTGTAGGACTAATGGATTGAAAAGTATTTGCGCTGGGTGCTGCAAGCGGGAAATCAAGATTTTGCAGTAAGCGCAAAGTAAGTTTATGATTTGGTACTCTAATCCCTACGGTTTTCTTTCCGCTTGTTATTAGATCTGATATTTCAGATTTCTTTTTTAAAACCAAAGTTAAAGGTCCAGGCCAAAATGTTTCAGCTAATTTCATGGCATCTACAGGGATGTCATCAGCAATTTGAGTCAAATAATCAATCGACTTAATGTGCACAATCAGCGGATTAAAAAATGGTCTTTTTTTGAGTTCGAAGATTTTTTTTATTGCTTTTTCACTGAAAATATTCGCCGCAAGCCCATAAACTGTTTCAGTTGGAATGGCCACGATATCTTCTCTTTCGAGTATTTCTTGTGCTATTTTTACGTCTTCGATGAGCATGGTTCACAATTTTATTGGCAGGACCTTTAACTTGTCAGAATTATTGACCTTGACCTAAAGAAAATGCTGGTTTACCATCAAATGCATATAAGTTTTCTGTTTTGATAACATCAATTTTATATGTAAAAGCATTTTGCAACAATTTGATGATGTCTTCATTTGAAATATTTATTCCATTGCTTGATTTGAATCTACATCTCCAATGATCAGTGCAAAATGTTTCTTCAAAACCAGCTGGCCAAACTTTGATACCTCGATTAGTAATCATTGTAAGTTCTAATTTTACACTGTTAATTAAATGCATGATTTCAGCCAATTCATCAGGATTATTACCAGACCAATGCACAAATAAGTCAACTCCTAAAAGTGATTTTTCTGCAGCGGGTTTTCTTTTGTATTTCGGTAAATTTAATGCAGCTCCATTTGAATAATTTACAGCATTCAGTTTAGCAGGTTTGTTACCCAAATTGGCAATAACTGCGTTTGCAAATTCTTTTGTTCCTACTTTTTGAGTGCTAATTCCCTCTTTAAAAACATCATAAGTATGTGTTCCATCTTCAATAGTTTTGAGCCAAGCATTTTGAATTTTTTCAGCAACGGTATTTTGTCCGATATGATTCAACATTAGTATCGCACCCTGAATTAATCCTGATGGATTTGCCATGTTTTGTCCTGCTCTTCTAGGTGCAGAACCATGAATTGCTTCAAACATTGCGCAACTTTCACCAATATTGGCTGAACCTGCCAATCCTACCGAACCAGCAATTTGAGCTGCAATATCAGAAAGAACGTCTCCGTATAAATTCAAAGTAACAATTACATCAAAAACTTCTGGTGTATCGGCCATTTTTGCTGCACCTATATCAATGATCCAATGCTCGTTTTCAATTGTTGGATATTCTTTGGCAATTTCATCAAAAACTTGGTGGAAAAGTCCATCAGATTGCTTCATGATATTATCTTTGGTGAAACAAGTCACCTTTTTTCTTCCATATTGTTTGGCATATTCGAAAGCATAACGAATGATTTTTTCGCAACCAGGACGACTAATGATTTTCAGACACTGAACTACTTCATCCGTTTGTTGGTGCTCAATTCCAGCATATAAATCTTCTTCGTTTTCTCTGATGATGACGATGTCCATTTTTGGATGTTTGGTAGAAACAAATGGGTCGTAACTTACGCATGGTCTAACATTTGAATACAATCCCAAGAATTTTCTTGTTGTCACATTCAAACTTTTATAACCTCCACCTTGAGGAGTTGTGATTGGTGCTTTCAAGAAAACTTTATTTTTTCTAATGGTCTCCCAAGATTCATCTGCGATACCAGAAGTATTACCTGATAAGTACACTTTTTCACCCACTTCAATTTCATCGATTTCTATTTCAGCGCCCGCTGCTTTTAAAATTTCTAAGGTTGCATCCATGATTTCTGGACCAATTCCATCACCTTTTGCTACTGTAATTCTTGTCATTTTTACCTAATTTATAATTTACATTGATTTTATTTATTGTCAATTAAAAAGGGAGTTTTCCCATTTGTCACAATTACTTTAGAGTTTGGAGATTTTGAAAGTTCAGAAAAAGCTTCAATACTTCTAATTTGTATAATTTGCTCCGTTAAACCTTCAGAAAGAATTATTTGTGCATCTCTAGTACCCTTTGCTTCGATGATTATTCTTTCAGCCTCAAGTTTTGCTCTTTGTAAAACAAATTCCATCCGCATTGCATCTTGTTCTGCTTGAAGCTTCTGCTCAATTGAACTCGCTAAACCTGCAGGTAATTGAATGCTTTTCATCAAAACAGACTCAACAATAATACCTTGGTCTTGAAGTATGTCTGCCATTTTCACTTGTATTGCTTTCTCAATATCAGCCCTCATTCCTGAATGCATGTCTTTTGCATAAAATTTGGAACAAACATCAGCCGATGCAGATCTAAAAACATTGGAAATAATTGGTTCAAAATCTAGACCTAGGTTATTGATTAAATCAGGTACTTTATTTTTTTCTAATCGATACAAAATGGAAATTTGTGATGTAATGCTCAAACCTTCTTTGCTCGGTAGACTGAGAGAAAGTTCTAAATTGTTGGTTCTAATTGAAGCAATTAAAACTTTACTGACAAAAGGATTGTAAACAATACTACCTTGAGTCTTTACATTTTTTGATAATTTCCCTAGCGTTTGCTTAATGCCAACCTCTCCCGGTCTAACAACAGCACATCCAGCTAAGATTAGAAGTGGACTGATGTAAATTACTAAGTTTTTCATGATAAATTTTTTGTACAAAGATTGTGACTATTAATTATATATTTTTATTTATATTTGTTATGAATAACATTAAAATTATTTATGAATTATACTTTACACCAACTTCATGTTTTTCTAAAAGTTTCTCAAACAAAAAGTATCACCAAAGCTGCAGAGGAATTACATTTGACTCAGCCAGCAGTTTCGATACAGATCAAAAATTTTCAGGATCAATTTCCAATTCCCTTGACTGAAGTAATTGGAAGGAAAATATATATTACTGATTTTGGAAAAGAGATTGCTTTAGCTGCCGAAAACATCCTCAATGAAGTATATGCAATCAATTACAAAGCGTTAATCCATCAAGGAGAACTTTCTGGAAAATTGAGGATTTCGTCGGTTTCAACAGGTAAGTATGTTATGCCTTATTTTTTGACAGATTTTTTACAACTTAATGTGGGAGTTGAGCTAAATTTAGATGTAACAAACAAATCTAAAGTAATGGAAAGTTTGATTAATAATGAGGTTGATTTTGCTTTGGTTTCAGTGATACCCGATAACTTAATGATTGAAAAGATTGAACTTTTATCGAACAAGCTTTTTTTGGTTGCAGATTCTAAAAGAAAATTTTTGAAGAAGCAGTATGACCATTCCATTTTTGAGAATACGCCATTGATTTACCGAGAGCCAGGTTCAGGAACAAGAATGACGATGGAAAATTACCTAAAGCAAAATGCTATTTACACAAGTAAAAAAATGGAATTAACTTCTAATGAAGCAGTAAAGCAAGCAATTCTCGCAGGCTTAGGGATGTCAATCATGCCTTTAATTGGAATCAAAAATGAATTAAAAAATGGAGATTTACAGATAGTTCCAGTAAAAGGATTTCCGATTACAAGTACTTGGAATTTGATTTGGTTGAAGCATAAAAACTTCTCACCAGCTGCTGCCGCATATGTGAAATTTATTCAAGAAGCTAAATATCAAATCATCAGAGAGAAATTTGATTGGTACGAGCATTATTAGGTTCTAAAGTTTATTCCCCTAAAATTCCCAATGCAAATTTTTCCGTCAGTGCTGATTTTTTTGTTTTTGCTGCGTATTCCAAATATTTTGATTGTGCTGATAAATAACTTATTTCTCTGGCATTGATTAGGAAAAGGGAGCTTTCACCTAAATCGAATAAACTTCTTTCAGCTGCAGATAGTTGCTTGTAATTATCTGCAACCAATAAACTTGTTTGAGCCTGATTGACGTGTGTTGTCCATTCATTTCGATTTTGAATTTGTTTGGTTCTCAAATCTCGCTGTTTTTGTTGAAGTTCAATTTGCGTATTTTCTATTTTGAAATTCGAAATTTGTAGCGAAGAACGTTCTTTTCTCAATAAAATTGGCATGTAAAGCGTTGCACCCCACTTGTAATTAGAAAAAGAGAGCTGAGTTGAAACTAAGTTTTCTGCTGGTTGTAATAAATTATAATTGACAGTCAACTGCGGTTTTAACATTTCGATTTTCAGCTTTCTCTCAATTACTAAATCTTTCAATTTTAAATCGTACCAAGTCAACATTGGGTGCTGATTTTCTGTATTATTCAGCAAAGAAATTGGAGCTTCCATTTCTAGTTTTTCGGGTTTGATACTTTCTTCCAAACTTAAAGGAAGCATTCCTTTTTCCCATAAATAATTTTCAACAGACAGTTTCGCATTTTTCGCATTCAATTTGCGTTGTTCCACATCTAAAATTCGATTGAAATATTGCGCTGATGCTTCAATAGTATCAACTGCGGCTCTTTCACCTACTTGAAAATTAGTACGCATTTGTTGCAACCTCATTTCTGCTATATTGGCTCCTTCAATGGCCAAAATTAATTGGGCTTCTTGTTCTTGCCAATAAATAAAAACTTGTCCCGCTTCATACAATAAGCCGTTTAAGGTTAGTGTCTTTTCAACTTGTGACTGACTGTAAATTACTTGCGCTCTTTTAAGTTGTGTTCTTCTTTCATCTGTAAAAAGCCCGCGACCAATAGGAACTTCGAATCCAGCATAAGTCAAACCGCCAGCAGGAATTCTATTTTCAGGGTTCAAGTAATCTCCCTTGTTAAAATCACCAGCAATTTTTAAATCAACACCAATGCGTGTGGGAATTTTTACACCAGAACTGATGGTACTATAGTATGTTTTCCCTTCGTAATATTTTTGATCTATTCCTCCAAAAAGCACAGGGTCAAAAGCACCTTTAGACATGCGGATTGTTTGTTCAGCCAATTCGATATTGTTTGTAGCAACCAACGCAATTGGATGATTTTCCTTTACATGTTGTAAAAAATCTTTCTGTGTCAATACACTGAGCGTATCTTGCGAATGAGCAATTCCTAAACTGACTAAGAAGATTAAAATCAATAACTTTTTCATTTTTTGACAGCTTTTGTTTTAGGTGTATAATAGTTTGGTGGAAAACCATTAATTTTTCGCCACAATTCATACCAAATCGGAACATCTTTTAATAAAGTCATACTTTGCACTGCTACACCAAGTCGCAAACCTTTTGGCCATTTGTGAACTGTTGTGTCTGGTTCGACCAATACACGGTATTTTCCATTTGATCCAATGTAATTATCAATGGCAAAAACTTTTCCACCATAGGTTCCATAACTCACATTTGGCCATCCAGAGAATACGATCGCTGGCCAACCGTCAAACTGAATTCGGACTTTGTTTCCAACATGTAAAAGAGGTAAATCAATTGGATCGACAAAAATTTCAACAGCTAAATCTGTAAGTGTTGGGACAATACTCACCAAGGGACTTCCCTCTTTCACTGTTTCACCAACACCATTTTTTAAAGCTTGAGAAACAAAGCCATCCTGCGGCGCGGTCACAAAATAGAATCCTGATCTAATTGAATAGTTGGAAACTTGATTTTGCATTTTTGTTACTGTTGCTTCTGTATCAAAAAGGCTCGACAATGCGCTTGATTTTTCTGATTCGCTTTTGGCAATTTTGTCTCTGTAATCCGCATCAATGGAATTTAGTTCTGTTTTAGCATTGATTAATTCATTGCGAGAAGTCAACAATTTGTTTTCCAAACTGACAACTTTTGCTTCCATTTCTTGCACTTTCAAACGTTTGTTTTCCAAATCTGTCAATGATTTCAAACCTTGTTTTGATAATTCTTCCGTTCGATTATATTGTTTTATAGCAATTTCCAATTGTTTGGAATTGGCCTGGTAATCCATGCTGTCTGAAATCACCTTTAGTTTTCCTTGTTTGATTTTATTACTTGCTTGTGCCAATTTTGCAATTCGGCTATCAATCAAAGCATCAATCTGACCATCCAGCGCTTTGACTTTAGCCATATAAGAACCAGCGCTGCTTTCTTTTGCTCTCATTTGAGATTCTGTTCGTTGAATCAAATTGGGATCCATGTATTCAGATTTTACCTCTGCCAAGTGCACAATTGTGTCGCCCTTTTTTACAAATTGACCTTCTTGTACATACCATTTCACAATTCTTCCTCCTATAACTGATTGGATTGTTTGTGGACGGTTGTTTTGATTCAGTGATGTAACATTGCCCTTTGAAGTAATATTTTGAGTCCATGGAAGCAGTAATATAGTTACCAGTACAAGAAAGGAAATCAAGAGTATTTTAACCGCTCTTTTTGGTGACTTTTTTCTATTCAACATTTGAACAGAAGTATATTGTTGGAATTTTTTCATGTCTTAAAATTTTATTTCATCAAATTGAACTGTTTTCCAATTAGCAAGTATTTTTTCATTACTTGCGCACAATATGGTTGTTTTTTTATAATTAGCCTGAATACTTTGAATAATCTCTGTTTGTTCCGCAGCATTAAATGTAGAACCGTGGAATGAAATAAGTAAAAGTGCGGGAGAAGATACAATTGCTTTTGCAATCAAAATTTTTTCTCTTTCTGCCTCCGAAATCACTTTGTTTGCTTTAGAAAGATAGAAATTATAACCTTCCGCTTTCTGGTTGACAAAGTATCCAATTTTCATAGTTTCTATTGCTTTTTCTAAGTCTTTGATTGTAAGTTCTTCTCTTGACATTAAGATGTTGTCAATTACTGTTCCATCAAAAAGTTGTGTATTGTGAGAGAACCAGCTAAACTGCTGTAAATTCGCTGCTAATCTTTCAGAATCAGGGATTATTTTGTTCCACCTCGGTTTTGTTTTTATCGAAATCGAAGGATCGATTAGTTCTTGAAATAGCTTAACAATTTCTTGTTGATGTCCTCCAATGATAAAGACAGATTCATGTTCATTTACTGTAAATATTGGTCTAATATTGGCCTCCGTCGTGCTTACCATTTCAATTGGAAACAATGAATCAGCGTCGGGCCCTTTTTCTGATTCTTCAAAAGTAATTGGAATATCAGTTATTTGCCCTAATTTTTCAAGCGCCGTAAAAACGTCATACAATGTTTCTAAAGTCTGAATTATTTTTTCAATGGCACTTAGAATCAAAATTATAAGTACTTCTGCAGCAACGAACTGTCCAAGGTTCATTTGCTGGTCAATCACTAGATAACCTCCAAGTCCCAATAATGATGCAACGATTACTGATTTCAGCGCAATCATCCAAATGAATTGTTTCCATAAAATCTTGAAGTGACTTTCTCTGCTTGCTATGTATTCCTGAACATCATGATCTATTCGATTTAATGCATGTGGACTGTTAGGAGTTAATCTGAAACTCCAGTTCGTTTTTGCTATTTCCTGAAGCCAATAAGCTATCTTATACTTGTATTTCGATTCGTTTAAGCTTGTTTGGAATCCTCTTTTGATAATCGGTCTGAAGACTACTAAAACTATGATAACCAAAGATACTCCGAAAGCAATGTAGAATGGATGGTAGAATGCAAGAACCAAAAGACTGAAGAATATTTGAAGAAATGCAGTTGAAAATTCCAATAGAACCTTTGATACACCCTTTTGAAGCGTGATGACATCAAAAAATTTGTTCATCATTTCTGTAGGTATTTTGCCTTTCAAGTACTCTCTATCCAATCTAGGAAAACGATATGCAAAATTGAATGAATAGCGAGTGAAAATACGTTGTTGAATATTTTCTGTTATCCGCAGTTGCATTATTTGTAAAACACCAGTAAGTATTACTCCACAAATTACAAGTGTGACCAATATTACCCAAGAGGTAGTAATTTCACCTCCTTGAATAAAATGAATGACTGATTGAATTCCAAGTGGTAAACTTAAACTTACGATTCCGCTAAAAATTGCATAGATATAGAGTTGTGAAACTTCCCTTTTATCGAGTTTAAGAAGTTCACCTAGTCTTTTCCATGGTGATTCAGTTGCTTTGCCCATTTTTATTGTTTTGAGTGATTAATATTTTTAGTAATTCTAAGAAAAAGTTTTGAACGTAGTCATTATCGTTTTGCTTGTCTGTTAATCTGGGAAGATGATCAGCGAAAAAATGCTGAATATGTGCACCTTCTACTATTGTTGTTACCAACATTTTAGAATAAGGATAATTCGGAATGATTTCTTGAATCCAACCACCTAATTTAGCAACTAAATTTTTGTAGTTATCAAAAGCACCATTTTTGTTTACATCGTCCACTTTTTTATTGAGAATCGATTTGATACCCTCGTGTTCGATGATTCTTTTCAGTTTCAGTTCATCAACAAAAGTATAAATGTCGTTCGCGTTTTTTTTCTCAATCAACATTTTTATTGCCTTGAAAAGTTTCTCCTCTGTTCCTTCGAGGTGCAAAGTTTCCACATGAATTTGATATTCGATTTTACCCCAATACCATGCATACAAAAACATCAATAATTGATGCTTGTTTTCAAAATAACGATAGACAGAAGCTTCTGTTGAATTGATTTTTTGCGCCAGCTTTTTGAAAGTAAATGCTTCAAAACCGATTTCATCAATCAATTCAATGCTGTTTTGCATGATTAAGACACCCAGTTTTGTTTCCTGCGGATCTTTTAGACATGTACAATTCGGTATTGTTAACTTAATTTGTAAAAACATAAAATGATAGCTTTACTATTATGTACAAATGTAAAGCATTTATGTTTGATTAGTTTGCTATTTTTTATTAAAGTAGTCTAAAAAATGTTAAAACTTCTCGTTTAATTCAAAATGAGGTATCAAATGTTGTTAGATTTAGCTTTATTAAATTGCAGATGCTAATCATACTTATTCGGTTGCATTCAAATACTTCTTGTAAGTCTCCACAGCCAAAACGCGGGCAATTTTATGGTCTACAATCGGTTTTGGATAAGCATCCGTGCCCAATTCTGGAACCCATTTTTTAGTATATATCAGTTGTTTGTCGAATTTTTCTAGTTGTAAATCTGGACTGAAAACACGGAAATATGGTGCTGCATCGCAACCGCAACCTGCTGCCCATTGCCAACCACCGGCATTACTTGCCAATTCAAAATCCAATAATTTTTCAGCGAAGTAACTTGCGCCCCAACGCCAATCGATGAGTAAATGTTTGGTCAAGAAACTCGCAACAAGCATGCGCACACGGTTGTGCATAAATCCAGTTGCGTTTAACTCGCGCATGCCGGCATCCACGAGTGGATAACCAGTTTTTCCCTCACACCAACTTTTGAATTGTGTTTCATCGTTGCGCCAAACAATGCGATCGTAGTCTTTTTTGAATGCATCGTTACCAGAATAGGGGAAATGAAAAATGATCATTTGGTAAAAATCTCGCCAAATCAATTCATTGAAAAATTTTTCATTGGTTTCTGAAGCCACACGCGCCAATTTACGGATGCTAATTGTTCCGAAACGCAAATGTAAACTCAAACGGGTTGTACCCAAAATCGAAGGAATATCTCTCGTTTCATGGTAATTTTTAATGATATTTTGCGCAATTTTTGTAGCTGGAAATTCAACTGTTTGAATGCCATCAAATCCCATTTTTTCTAGACTTGGGATTTCATTTGTTGCTTGAATTTTAGCTAAATTGTGAATGTATTTTTCTATTGGATAGGAACTTAAGTAAAATGCATTTAATTTTTCCTTCCATTTACGCATGTACGGGGTGAAAATCGTATAAGGCTTATCATCAGGTTTAAGTACTTCGTTTTTTTCGAAAATCACATGGTCTTTGGAACCTTTGAATTCAATATTCAATTTTGTTAATTGGTCAAAAATAGTTTTGTCTCTTTCAAGAGCAAGCGGCTCGTAATCACGGTTTGTGAACACTGTTTTTGCTCCAAATTTAATTGCTATTTCAGGAATAATTTCTGTTGGATTTCCATAATAAACATGTAAATCTGAGCCTAAATTTCTATATTCAGTTTTTAGATTTTCGATTGTTTGGTGAATGAAAATGACTCGCTGATCTGCGCTTTGCAGTTTATGGAGAATAGTTTCATCAAAGACGAAAACGGGAATCACTTTTCCGCCGCTTTTCAATGCTCGGAATAAACCGGCATTATCATCTATTCTTAAATCTCTGCGGTGCCAAAAAAGGACATTTTCCATAAAACCTGGTGCTTTTCGAATTTATTTTCCGTCGTAGAAAACACTATTTCTATCCGTTTCCCAAAGTCTAACCTCCAAACCATATTTTGAATCCAATTTTGCACGCAATTTATTCCAAATCACCACAGCGATGTTTTCAACTGTTGGAATTAAATCTTTGAATTCTGGTCTGTCTAAGTTTAAGTTTCTATGGTCAAATGCTTCTAAAACCTCCTCGTTGATGAGGTCGCTTAAGATTTTTAAGTCGATTAAATAGCCAGTTTCTTGGTCAATTTCACCTTCAATCCAAGTTTCAAGTACGTAATTATGTCCATGAAAATTGGGATTGTTGCATTTCCCAAATATTAATTCGTTTTTGGCATCGTCAAATGTTGGATTGTAAAGTCGGTGAGCGGCATTAAATGTTTCTCTTCTGCAAACTTTCATGTGGAGTTTTTTAGGGGTGAAAGTAAATTTATAGTTCAAAAATGGAACTTATGGTTTGATCTTTTCTTCGAAATTTTGAATGATTTCCTTGAACCAAAAAGTAAATGTTGCTGGTTTTTTAGAAATTTCTTTTTTGAGTTCGGGCAATGAAATCCATCTATAATCATGAACTTCATCTGGATTTGGATTTGGATTTTCATTGAATTTCCCAATCAAAACGTGGTCTAATTCGTTTTCGATTAGTTGATTTTCAAGTTCTACTCTGTAAATAAAGTGGAATTTTTGTGCAAGTTCGCAATCAAAACCCATTTCTTCCTGTAACCTTCTATGAGCGGCTTCGATAACAGTTTCTCCCACTTTAGGATGTGAACAACAAGTGTTTGTCCAGAGTCCTTCGGAATGATATTTTCCGAATGCACGTTGATGAATTAAGATTTGGTTTTGATTGTTCCAAACAATGATAGAAAATGCACGGTGCAAAAGGCCTTTTTGATGTGCTTCAAGTTTACCGATGCTTCCAATATTTTCATCATTTTCGTTCACAAGAACGATAATATCTTCTATCATTTCTTAGATCATGTTGAGATTATGTCTCAAATATGAAAATACAAACAAACTGTATTTTTTATTATTTGGAATACGAACTCTTTCATTTAAGATTGTTTGGGCAGATGTTGATTTGATCTTTGTAAATAATTTGTAATAATATATGTAAGCCATATATACTCCAAATCTTGCATCTTTTGGAAGTTGAATAATACCTTGGTATCCTTCATGAAAATCTTTGGCAATATCTTCTTCAATTTCTTTTTTAACTTTAGAAGTAAACTCGTCCATATTTATACCAGGAAAATATGTTCTTCCCAATTCATGATAATCTGCTTTCAAGTCTCTCAAGAAATTGATTTTCTGAAAAGCTGAACCAAGTTTCATCGCTGAATCTTTCAATTTTTCGTAAGCTGTTTCATCTCCTCTTACAAATATTTTGAGACACATCAGACCTACTACTTCTGCTGAGCCTAAAATATATTGCTCATATTTTCCTTGATCAAAAGTCGCTTTTTCTGATTCCAAATCCATTTCCATACTCGCAAGAAATGTGTCAATTAAATCAAGAGGAATATTGTATTTATTTACAGCCCACTGAAAACTATTTAAAATTGGATTCAAAGAGATTCCTTTGTCGATGGCTTCGTAAGTTTGCTTTTTGAAATCTGCCAATAAATCAGCTTTATCATAATTGTGAAACGAATCTACGATTTCATCAGCAAAACGAACAAATCCATAAACCGCGTAAATGGGTTTTTGCAAATCTTTTTTCAGAAAACTGATTCCTAAAGAAAATGAGGTGCTGTACTTTTTTGTAGTTAAAGTACTCATTTCATGGGAAAGATTGTCAAATATGTTTTTCATTCGTATGCAGTTTGTTCAGCTAATTTAACTCTAACAATTGATTTGAGTAATTGTTTAATGATTTATTAACTTCTTAATTATTTTTTTCTATTTCACGTAAAACTTCTTTTGCAACCACTTCTCCTGAGATAATTGAAGGCGGTACGCCGGGACCAGGCACAGTCAGTTGACCTGTATAAAATAAGTTTTTTAAATTTTTATTTTTCAAACTTGGTTTCAAAATCGCTGTTTGCATTAACGTGTTTGCCAAGCCATAAGCATTTCCTTTAAAAGCGTGGTAATCTTTTTTAAAGTCATCGATACAATAGCTTCTCTGATATACAATGTGTTCTTTAATCGACGTTTTGGTATGTTTTTCCAATCTTTCCAGCAGTATATCTAAATATTCTTTGCGTTTTTCTTCTGAGTCTTTCAAATTTGGCGCAAGTGGAACTAGCAAAAACAAATTTTCATGACCTTCAGGTGCCACCGATGGATCAGTTTTGGATGGACAACAAGCGTAAAATAAAGGTGCTTTTGGCCAATCTGGTTTTTCGTAAATTTCTACTGCATGAGCTTCAAAAGGTTCATCGAAAAATAAATTGTGATGAAGTAAATTTTCAATTTTTTTGTTCACTCCTAAATAGAATAGGAGTGAGGAAGGTGCCATCGATCTGGAATCCCAGTACTTCTCAGAATAATTCGCAAAACCGTTAATTAACTTTTTATCTGTATGGTGATAATCAGCGCCTGAGACAACATAATCACTTTCCAATGATTGAGTAGCAGTTTTGGTATGCGTGATTTTTTTGTTTGTATATTCAAATCCTGTTACTTCTTGAGAACGTTCGATTTTCACACCTTGTTCTAGGGCGATTTTTTCAAAGGCTTCAATAATATTGTACATTCCTCCCTGCGGATACCAAGTCCCTAATTCGATGTCGGCATAATTCATTAACGAATACAATGCAGGCGTTTTTTGTGGCATTGCTCCTAAAAACAGAATTGGAAATTCGAGCAGTGAATGAATTTTAGGATTTTTGAAATATTTTCTGATGTATCCGGAGAATGAGGAGGTAAGATGCATTTTAAACAATCCTTTCAGAATACGCATGTCCGCAAATTCTCCCCATTTTAAACTTGGTTTGTATACCAAATCATTAATTCCTACATCATATTTGTAAGCTGCTTCTGCTAAGAATTTTTTCAATTTTACAGCACTACCTTTTTCTAAACTTTCAAAAAGCGCATAAAATTCATTCAAGTTTGCTGGAATGTCTGTGGTAGAATCATCTTGCCAAAAAACGCGATATGAAGGATCTAATCTAATTAATTCGTAAAAATCAGTGCTTGTATGTCCAAATTTCTGGTAAAACTTTTCAAATACTTCCGGCATCCAATACCAACTTGGACCCATATCGAAAACGAAACCATCTGCTTCAAATTTTCTAGCGCGACCACCGATACTGTCATTTTTTTCGAGAATAGTGACATCATGACCAGCTTTCGCGAGAAAACTAGCGGTGGAAAGGCTAGATATACCAGCACCTAATATTGTAATTTTTTTGCTCATTAATTAGCCATGTATTGATATTCTGGAAGTGACTCCATTAATTTTTGTCGTGCAATGAAAATTCTACTTTTCACCGTTCCGATTGGAATTTCCAATTTATCAGCAATTTCTTTGTATTTGAAACCTTCGAAATGCATGTTGAAAGGAACTTTATATTCCTCCCCTAAATTACTTATTTTCGAGTTGATTTCTTTGTTTGTTAGCAAATTTAATGCATCTTCTTGATGAACTGCAGTATTTGCAAGCATATCAAACTCCTTGTTCGCATCGAAAATAGTTCCAGATTTTTTCTTTCTGCGGTATTGATTGATAAAAATGTTGCGCATAATTGTGAAAACCCAAGCTTTGAAATTTGTTTGTGCAGCATAATAATCTCTGTAAACAATCGCTTTCAACATCGTTTCTTGAGTTAAATCTTTTGCGTCTTCTTCGTTTCTAGTAAATCCCATCGCAAAAGATGTTAGATGAGATTGCATGTGGATCAATGATTCGTTAAATTCAAGTGTTGACATAATTTTCAATTTTGTTTAACAATTTTACCAAAACATTAAACAGTTTTGTTCAACAAAATAAATCAAACATTAAACAAAACGCAAGCTTTTTATGATTTATTTTCAAATTATTTTCTTTCAACTGTATAATTAATTGTTTATTTTTGTTTGTAATTATTTGATTTAAAGTTCCTTGTGTGTTTTCTTGAATTTTAAATTTACCAGTTTATTTTTTTTGAGTAATTTCAAAAAACCATTCCAGCACTTTTTTTGTTTAACGTTTATGATAAAAAATCAATTTTTGACAATTGCCAAACAATATAAAGAGGTCATTTTAATTTCTATTCTGGTGATATTTTATACTGTTGGCATTTTTGGTCTAACGAATGAAACCACACGAGATTTATTTTTGCCTATGAGTTTTATGAACTTGTTGTTGTCATTTGTGATTATGATTCTCAGTCGAAAGACCAATAAATTATATTTTGTTCTATTTCTTTCGTTGACCTTTCTAGTTGGAATGACTGCAGAATGGATAGGAATTCATACGGGATATCTTTTTGGAGAATACTATTATGGCGAAAATTTAGGAACCAAAATGGATGGTGTTCCTTTAATCATCGGTATCAACTGGGGAATTTTGTCAGTTTGTTCCTGTAATGTAACATCCATATTTATCAAAAAATCAATTTGGCTTTCCAGTTTCGTTTCTGCTTTCTTGATGATGTTACTTGACGTTTTAATCGAACCGGTGGCAATCACGAGTGACTATTGGCATTGGGATTCACTGAATATTCCGTTGTACAACTATTTTTGCTGGTTTGCAGTTGCTTTGCCTTTGCATTTTTTATACTTTAAATGGAAATTGGGCGAACAAAATAAAGTTACAATTGCTTTATTTAGTATATTGGTAATGTTTTTTTCAATTTTAAATTTTTAGGAATATGTATTGGTGGGGACCTTTTGTAATGTTGGGCGCTTTTTTCGGAATGGAATTTATGGCTTGGGCAACACACAAGTACTTAATGCATGGTGGAATGTGGCATTTTCATGAAGATCACCATGTAGCTGAACCTGGCTTTTTTGAAAGAAATGATGTTTTCTTTTTGATTTATGCTATTCCATCTTGGTTGTGCATCATGTTGGGAATGATTTATGATTTTTATGTGCCAGTTTGGATTGGTTATGGAATTGCGATGTATGGTTTTACCTATTTCATGATTCATGACGTCTATATACATAGAAGATTTAAATGGTTAAGAGACATTGATCATCCTTATTTTATGGCAATTCGCAAAGCCCACAAAGTACATCACAAGCACCAAGGAAAAATGCACGGAGAGTGTTTTGGAATGTTGGTTGTACCTAAAAAATATTACACCGAAGCGAAAGAAACATTCAAAAGAAAATACCAATCATGAGTTTGTATTTTTGGATATTGATTGGCACAATCTCAGGACCTTTTTTCTTGAGTTTTGATCAAAAAGTCCATTTTTATAAATTTTGGAAATATTTATTGCCTGCCACTTTTGTGGTAGCGTTTTTCTTTTTAATCTGGGATGAATATTTCACACAATTGGAAATTTGGGGATTCACTCCTCGCTATTTACAAGGAATTTATCTCGGACATTTGCCATTGGAAGAATGTTTGTTCTTCATTTTGGTACCATATGCCTGCATGTTTATACACGAAGTTTTAAAAGCCTACTTTCCAAAAATTACTTTGAGGAAATTTGCACATTTCTTTGCTTTCGGCTTCACTTTATTGGGATTGATTTTAGGTTTGATGTATTTCAAACAAGCATACACTGCCTCAGCTTGCATCATTTCAGCATTGTTGACCATTGGAATATATTATATCAAAAAAGTACAGTGGTATGGTAACTTTGTTTTCACATTTTTAGTTGCCGTCATTCCTTTTTTAGTAGTTAACGGTATTTTGACAGGAAGTTTTACAGATGATCCAGTTGTTTGGTACAATGAAAATCACATCATTGGTATTCGTATTTTTACAATTCCGATGGAGGATATTTTTTATAATTACTGCATGTTGTTTCCCATTACTGCCATTTATGAATGGCTGAAAAACAGGAAGATAAAAGCTTAAAACCAAACGGTTAAATTCCCGATCAATAAATTATCGAAATTTTTATAGTTGGAATTGGAACTGAAAATTTTGCTTTCGGAGTAAAAGAAACGATTTTCAATTCTAAATAGCGCGTGGCTAGAAATCTGTAAATTGTAGGCAAGACTCATACTGGCAGCACTGAATTTATTTTGGTTGTTTAACGGTTGAATTATAGTTGTTTGTTGGTCAGTAAAATATTCAATTCTTCCGGAGAAAAAAGCATTTTTCTTAGTATAAAAGGCGGCCGTAAAATTTGCTTGAGCCCAAATTTGATTTTTATTTTTGGAGTTAAATTGGGCAACTTCCTGGTTACCTATGTAGGCACAAGTTGTAAAACCCCATCTTTCATTTGGTTTGTAGACCATGTAAAAATCTGTAAAATATCGAACTCTGTATTGCGAAAAGTAATTTGAAGATTCATTTCCAATATAAGTATCCCAATTGAGTAGGACTTTTTTGTTTGGCCGATATTCCAACTGACTTCCAAAAGAAAGAAAGCGATTATTGTCATGAATTTGTTGCCAACCATTAATTAAGTATCCGTATATATTTAGTTTTGGAGTGATTGGAATTGATATCTTGATACCAGAAAGATAATAAGGAACATTTTCTGCTGCAAATGATCTTGTGTACATCAAGTGATCTTTTGAAATGGCGGATTCATTCGTGTATGGCGAACCTAATATTCCAGCATCAATCCAAATTTCACGCTTTTTTGAAATTTTTACACCCACATTGGCTTCAACCAAATTTCTACCTGTTCCCTTTTCATTGACATAATTCTCATTCATATAAGTTCCAAAACCCGGAACTAGGTGGGCACGAACACGGTTGTTTTTGTATTTGATATCCAAATAAGCCAGATTGATATTAAACTCATTATGTCGAGATGAACTTACCGCATAATTTCGGTCTTTTGAATTTGGTCTGTTAAAATCATAACCATAATAAGCATCAACTAATCCGCCGATTGAAATTTTTCCATTTTCAAGAGAATCATAAGAATCTGAAATTCCGGGATTAACAATTTGAGCGAATGAAGAAACTGAAAGCAGAAATGACAAAAAGAAAGTATAGTATATTTTTTTATTCATCTGATTTCAATTTAATTTTCTATTACATTTCTCTATGGAATAACATGTCTGCCAGGGCTTTTAAAGGCTTTTTATTTGATTCAGATACGTTGATTCGACTCAAGGCGTTTAAGGCGATAACATAATGTTCGTCCATCATTGCTCTTGCAGCTTCTCTGATACCTAGTTTATCGAACAACTTGCGTGTTAAATCTATTTTGAGTTCTTGATTTGTTTCACTCTTTAATTGATTTAAGGCTTCAAGTTCAGCAACATTTGCTAACTCGTATGCCTTCAGTAAAAGCAACGTTTTTTTATTTGCCAAAACATCTCCTCCAACTTGTTTCCCAAATTTTTCCGGATCAGCATATAAATCTAAAATGTCGTCTTGAATTTGGAAAGCAATTCCGATATGTTCCCCAAAAGTATAAATCAATTCTTGATCATCTTTTTTTGCTTCTGCAACAATTGCTCCCATTTCCAAAGCACAACCCAATAAAACCGACGTCTTTAATCGAATCATTTCGATGTATTCTGATATGGAAACATTGTTTCTAGTTTCAAAATCCATGTCCATTTGTTGTCCTTCGCAAACTTCAATGGCTGTTCGATTGAAAATCTCTAATAATCTTGGCAAAACTTGGGCGTCTTGCTTGCAAATTTCTTGATATGCCTTTACAAGTAGTACATCACCAGATAAAATCGCAATGTTTTTGTTCCATTTGGTGTGGACAGTTGGTTGTTTTCTGCGCAAAGGAGCTTCATCCATGATATCGTCATGAATCAAAGAAAAATTGTGAAAGATTTCAATGGCAATTGCTGCATGAACGGCATTTTTTCCAGAAACATCGAAAAGTTCTGCTCCCAACATGGTTAGAATCGGACGCATTCTTTTTCCACCCAATGTCAGAAAATAGCGAAGCGGATCATAAAGATTTGCTGGTTGAGCGGGGAAATCAAACGTTGAAATTTCGTTTTCTAAAAAAGCTGAAAGTTGAGAGATATCTTGCATTAAAATGTTTCCAATTCGATTAATAATTCTTTACAAATGTAACAAGTGATTCAACTTTTTGTTTTCATTTTTATGATTAGCGCTTTTTGATAAACTAAGAATCAAGTGTTTCATCTTCTTTGTGCACCTGCAGTGAATCAAGCTCAATGTCCTCCTCCTCATCATAAATTTCAAAGTAAGGCTCTTCAAATGATTTTGTTGTGACAAATTTTTCTAGCGTTAATAATAATGCAGGTAGAATCAATAAATTGGTAACCATTCCAATCAAAATAGTCAAGGAAACAAGAAGTCCAAGTGCTTTTGTGCCACCAAATTGAGAGAAAACGAACATAATAAAACCAAAGAATAAGATTACAGAAGTATAAAAAATACCTAAACCCGTTTCTCTCAAGGATTTGATAATGGTAAATTTCAAATCCCATTTTTTAGTTTTGAGTTCTTGCCTATATTTAGCTAGAAATAGAATGGCATTGTCAACTGTAATTCCCAATGCAATTCCAAAAACAAGCAGAGTGGATGGCTTTAAAGGAATTTCAAACCAGCCCATAATTCCTCCAGTAAATAGCAAAGGAATTACATTTGGAATCATTGAAATCACAACCATTCTCCATGATCTAAAAAGAACTGCCATCAATGCGGAGATTGATAATATGGCAAAAATCAAACTTTCAACCAAACTCACAAATAAATATTGTGTTCCTTCAGAAGCTACAACTGAGGTACCTGTTAGAGTCAAATCATAGTACTCATCATCTATGGCTTTGCGCAAATTTTGATTGAATCCTTTTTTACCAAAGTAAGATTTTATTTTATCAGGATTTGAATCGAATTCTAATTGTTTTTCTTGATTTCCGTTGCTTAACAGAGCTGTCAAACCATTGTAGATAGCTGGATAGCCGTAAATGATTGAATCCACATAAGGTTTTTTTCCTTTGATGACTTTGGCATACAATCTTTCGATGTGTTTTTTATCAGGATTCAAAATTTCATCTATTTTGACACGCATCGTATCTACTTTATCTGCTACCTCATAAGAACCTATATCTTTCATTTGTGTTCGAATACGCAATGTAGTCGTAGCAGTATCAACTAATTCTTTCAAAGATAAATTTCCTCCATTTGCATTGGACATATCGAATTTATCGATGTACTTTTTCAAACGCAATTTGTCTCTTGTAGAAATGATTTTGTACTCAGCAGGATCATTTCCATAGTAAGCCATGTTGACAACTTTGATGAAATCAACAATCGACAAACTTTTTGAAAACAGCGAATCGCCTGTATATTTATTTTGAATTTCTTCTACTTTTTCAAGTGTTTCTTGTTTGAAAAGTCTACCTTTTTGCTTGTAATTAATGGTCATTTCAAAAGGAATCGCACCTCCAAAATTTGCTTCAATGAATTTTAGATCGTTTAAGATAGGATCACCTTTTGGCAGGTCACCAGTAAGATTCCCTGTTGCTTTTATCTTGGTCATTCCATAAACGCTGACAACAATTAAAGCCACAGAACCAATGTAAATCCATTTTCTGTGTTGAGTAACCAATGTAACCACAATTTCGATAAATCCTTGGGAATAAACGCGATCTAAGTGTTTTAAATGTCTTGGTTTTGGTGCTTTTGATAAAGAAGTAATGATTGGAATGATACACAATGAAAGTGCAAAGACAACCATGATATTTAAAGCAGCAATGATTCCAAATTCCGCCAATTTTTCAGAACTTGTGAAGGTACAAAATCCGATTGCTGTAGTTAGATTTGTTAAGAAAGTTGCTCCACCCACTTTATGAATCATCGTACTCAATGCACGAATTTTATTTCCGTGATAACGAACTTCTTGGTGATACCTTGTAACCAGAAATACGCAGTTTGGAATTCCAATTACAATAATGAGCGGTGGAATCAATGCCATCATGATGGAAATTCTGAATCCTAACAAACCAATACTTCCCATTGACCAAATCACAGAAATGAAAACGACAATGTTGCAAATCATTACCACCCTGAATGATCGGAAGAAAATGTAAAGCAATAGAGATGAAGCAAAAATTGAAAGGGCAATGAAAATGTACATTTCATTGATAATTCTTTTTCCGATGATTATTCTAATGTGTGGTAAACCTGCAAAATGTACTTTTCCAAAGTGTTTTTCGTAGGTTGTGGCTAAGTTTTCAATGTCTAAGACAAAACCTGATTTCTTTTGATCTGCCAAAAATCTTTCATCCAAGCCTATCATCATCAAGGAAACTTTTGCAGAATCGTTGTACAATAATTTATCGTAGATAGGATTGTTTTTGATTTCTCTTTCGATTGAATCGATGCTCTTTTCTTTGAATGTTTTGTCAGAGAAAATGCGTTTTGCTTCAAATCGACTTTCAGCAACTACGTTTCTGATAGTGAATAATGTAGCTTCTGAAATAACGCTTTCTACACCTTCAAATTGCAGAATTGAATCTCCCAATTCCTTCCATTTTCTGAAATTTCTTTCAGTATAAAGTGAGTCGCTATTGATTGCCAAAACCAAAGTTGAGCCATCTTCACCAAATTCTTGCTTGAATTTCAAATAATCCAATTGAGGCTGAGATTCTTTTGGTAAAGTATTCCCGTACTTGTTGTCAATTTTAAGTCCTGTAACAGCAAAATAACCAAAGAAAACGGTTAAAATGAGTATGATCGCCATGATGAACAAGCGATTTCTTAAAATTACATTACCTATTTTTTGCCACATAATGATCAAAAGTAAAAAACGACAAAGTTAATGAAAAATGCTTAAAATTGCCTATTTAATTAGTGTTTTAAGTCTGTGTCGAGCCATTCGAAGAATTCTCGATACCATAGAATTCCATTTTGTGGTGAGGTAATCCAATGTCCTTCCTTCGGAAAAAGCAAGTATTTACTTCGTAAACCTTTAATTTGAGCTGCTTGAAATGCCTGCATCCCTTCACTCTCCGGAACTCTAAAATCCATACCTCCATGAATTACTAGTATTGGAGTGTCCCAATTTTGTACAAAATTGTGCGGACTATTTTGAGCATAATATTCTTTGTTTTGTATATACCAGTACGGACCTTTATTGTCCCAATTCGCGAAAAATAATTCTTCGGTTGTTCCGTACCAACTTTCTAGGTTGAACAATCCACAATGTGAAACGAAAGTTTTAAATCTACCTTCATGTTTTCCAGCTAAATAGTAGACAGAGTACCCACCATAAGATGCGCCAACAGCACCTAATCTTTTGGCATCTACATAGGGTTCTTTTGCAGCATAATCAATTGCTGAAAGGTAATCTCTGATTGATTGTCCACCCCAATCTTTTGAAATATCATTGTTCCATTTTTGACCAAAACCTGGTAAACCTCTTCTGTTTGGCGCAACAATCACGTAACCATTTGAAGCCATTAAAGCCAGATTCCATCGGTAGGAGAAAAATTGACTTACCATGCTTTGCGGTCCACCTTGGCAATAAAGTAACGCGGGATATTTTTTGGTTGCATCAAAATTAGGAGGAAGAACCATCCAAACTAACATCTTTTGACCATCAGTAGTTTCAATCCATTTTTCTTCTACTTTCGGTAAATTGATATCTTTGAGAATCTCTTTATTCACGAAAGTCAATTGTTTGATTTGTTTGCTTTTGATAGAAACGGAGTATAGGTCTGTTGGTTCAATCATTGATTGGCGACAAGCGATTAGGTCAGTTGAGTTTAAATCCAAACTAACAAAGTCAAATTGACCGAATGTCAATTGAGTAATAATTTCTGTTTTTAAATCGATAGCGAAAATTTGTTTTGTTCCTTTTATTGGTACTAGGAAATAGATGGTTTTGTCGTCTGTACTAAAGCAAAATTCGTCCACAGTAATGTCTGTTTTTGCAGTAAGATTAATGTCTTTTCCTGTTTCAAGATTTTTCAAAATCAAATCGTTTTTGTCTGATTCAAATCCATCGTGTGCCATACTAGTCCAAACTAAGAATTTGCCATTATTTGAAAAGCGTGCATTTGCATCATAACCAATGTAATTTTCTGTTAGATTAATTGTCTTTTTGCTCTCTATGTCAAATTGATATAATTCACTGTTTGTACTGATGGCAAATGCTTTACCAATTTTTTTCTTACAACTATATATTATTTTTTTAGAATCTAAAGAAAAAACGATTTGATCACTTCCACCAAAAGGCGGTAAAATTCCGTCATAAGGTTCATTGACAAGGAGGTCTATGCTATTGAGAGCGATTTTATCATTTGCTATTTCATGTAAAAACAAGTGTTTTTTATTTTCGTCAGACCATTGATTCCAGTGTCTATACATTAAATCATCTTCCAGTCGTGCATTAGCCATTGGCAAGTCTGGATGTTTTTCTTTCAACGTTTCTTTGGTTTTGATTGCTCCAATTAGCACAACTTTGGTTTCATCTGGAGATAGTTTAAAACCTTCGATTTCAGGTAGACTGATGGACGAAATTTGCTTTTTATCACCACCAGCCTGATTCATTCTCCAAATTTGAACGCCATCTTTTTCGTTTGAAAGAAACCAAATCATGTTATTCTTTCCCCAGACTGCATCCATCTCAGAGAATTTCGTTTCAGTGATTTGATTATATTGTTTGGAAGCAAGATCGTAAACATAAAGATCCGTATTTCCACTATTGGTAGCCACATTGAATTCGCGTAGTTCGAAAAGTATTTTTTTTCCATCAGGAGATACTTTTCCTCCAGATAGCCTTTTTAATTTCCAAAGTAATTCAGGAGTCAATGTGTTTTGCGCAGTACCTTGATTATAAATCAATAGTGATACAAAAAATAGTAGGATAAAATTCTTTAATCGTAACATACTTCTAGTTTTAGAGCAATGAAGTTACGAAAGTTAATCAAACTATGGCATTATTTTGATTTTTTAGCGACTGAAATTTTCGCTTGAATTCTTTTTCTACTTTGCGTGTATATTAATATACAGCAGCTTGAAATTAGCATCGCAGCTAAAGTATAAGTAATTGTTGTACTAACAGGCATATCCATTTTGATACAATAGAAAAGAACATTTATTGATACTAGTAGCACAATCATGATCCTTTGAAACCATTTGATTTTATTCATTTCAAAACCTTAAAGTTGACTTGAAGGTAGAAAATATTTTTCTAATTGGTGATATTTTAACAAAAAAAACTGCCCGATTGGGGCAGTTTCTTGAAATAATGTATTAAAAAATTACTCTACAGTAACTGACTTTGCTAAATTTCTAGGTTGATCAACATTGCATCCACGCATCACAGAAATATGGTAGGATAATAATTGTAATGGAATTGTAGCTAAAAGTGGAACCAAGTGTTCATCCGTATCTGGAATTTCAATAACATGGTCAGCTAAATCTCTCACTTGCACATCACCTTCTGTAACAATCGCAATGATTTTCCCTTTTCGAGCTTTAACCTCTTGAATGTTACTCACCACTTTTTCGTAAGATGTACCTTTTGTTGCAATAACGAAAACAGGCATTTCTTCATCAATCAAGGCAATTGGGCCATGTTTCATTTCAGCAGCAGGATATCCTTCAGCGTGGATGTAAGAAATCTCTTTCAATTTCAATGCACCTTCTAAAGCTACAGGGAAAGAACTTCCTCGGCCTAAATACAATGCATTTGATGCGTCTTTATAAACTTTTGCAATTTCCTCGATCAAGTCATTTTTATCCAAAATTCTCTGAACTTTATCCGGAATAGCTTCTAATTCAGATAGCATTGTGTGAAATTTAGAGCTGCTTAGTGTTCCTTTTCTGTTTGCTAATGAAAGCGCCATTAATGTCAAAACGGTAACTTGAGCAGTAAATGCTTTCGTAGAAGCAACACCAATTTCTGGTCCTGCGTGTGTATATGATCCTGCGTCAGTGATTCTTGAAATTGAAGAACCAACAACATTACAAATCCCTAAAATAGTCGCTCCTTTTGATTTTGCTAGTTCAAGCGCTGCCATAGTATCGGCAGTTTCACCTGATTGTGACACAGCAATAACGATATCATCTTCGTTAATAATTGGGTTTCTATATCTAAATTCAGATGCGTATTCCACTTCAACATTGATTCTAGCCAAGTCTTCAATTAAATATTCTCCCACTTGACAAGCGTGCCAAGAAGTACCACAAGCCACCATGACCAATCTTTTTGAGTTCATGATTTTTTGTTGGTAGTCTTTCAAACCACCTAAAGAAACCCAGCCTTTTTCAGCATTCAAACGACCACGGAAACAATCTTTGATTGATCTTGGTTGTTCGTGGATTTCTTTCAACATAAAATGCTCATATCCGCCTTTCTCAAGTGCTTCTAAATGCATTTCAAGTTCTTGAATATATGGTGCTTTAACTTGATTTTTAATATTGATAATTTTCAATCCTTCTTTTAAATCAACTACAGCGATTTCTTCATCGTCTAGGTATACTACTTGTTTAGTATATTCTATAATTGGAGTTGCGTCAGATGCCAAATAAAAATCATTTTCAGCACCAATTCCAACTACTAGTGGACTACTTTTTCTTGCAGCAACTAGTTGGTTAGGAAATTCATTTGAAAGAACGACAATTGCATATGCACCCACCACACTTTGAAGAGCCAAACGAACAGCTTCCACTAAATCTACTTTCTCGTGCTTTTGTATATCATCAATCAAATGAACCAATACTTCAGTATCAGTTTCGCTTTTAAAAATATAACCGCGCGAAATAAGTTCTTCTTTAATAGAATCATAATTTTCAATGATTCCGTTATGAATCAAAGCAATTTTCCCATCCATTGATGTATGTGGATGAGAATTAATATCATTTGGAAGTCCGTGCGTTGCCCATCTTGTATGGCCAATTCCCGAATGACCGCTAATATCTTTACCAGTTGCGAATTCTTCTAAGTTTGCAACTTTTCCTTGTTTCTTATATAAATTGACATTTCCTCCACTCAACAATGCAATTCCTGCACTGTCATATCCTCTATATTCTAATCTTTTTAATCCTTTAATCAAAATAGGATAAGCTTCTTTTTTTCCAATGTAAGCTACAATTCCACACATATAATATCTTTTAATAATTGGTGTAAGTGACGACTAATTTAGGTTTTTTCTTGTTAACTGATTCTGTGCCATTAAAAATAATTCTTTCAACCGTAGAATTAAAGTAAGTTGGACGCAAAAATATTCCCCTATTAGCAATTATTTGACTTACTACTTGTTGCACATGTTGACGGACGTCAATTATGTAGGCTTTTTGATTGTCATCATAAATCACATTGCCTCTTGAATAGATTGTATCGTTGTCAGCAGTAATCCTTGTGCCAAAATTCAATTGCACACTTGGGTAAAGCAAGTTGTTGGTATAGTGTGTGATAGGTATAATTAACTGCGCTTTTTGAATGATTGAATTTTTGGGTATATCACTTATTCCAGGCATTTCAATGACTGCTCTTGAAGTAAAAGCTTGGGCATAATATTCCGATGTACCTAGCGCAGGATTATTGATTAAATTGTCAATTGGTTTTCCTGTGCGATTAAAATTTACATGATTAAAGTCCACGCTTGTACCGTTCATCAAAAATGAAAAAGTTTTTGCGATTAAATCATTTTTATAATAAATAGTTAATTTCGAATTTATAGCACTCAAGCTAAAGTAGTAAACAGCGCCTTGTCCACTTGGTGGGTTTGGATCACTTACTTTTACATATATTCCTTTAAAATAGTCATGAAAAAGATCCTGAGACGCATATTTCCCCAAAGCAACACCATCCATTAAATATGTTGCCAAGCTGTTTTTAAGTGGGATTCTTAATTGAGCAGCCAAAGTATCTGTCCCAACCACTGATTTAACTGACGGTGCTGGCGTAATGGTTTCTTTTCCTGGGAAAACAAGGTTTGTTGGTTTAATATTTTTCGTTGAGAACGAATAATAAACAGTATCAGCTGAAGCACTTAAATCGTCTGCTAACTCAAATACTTCAAACGTTTGCGCTTTGTTTTCTCCGTAATAGCCAGTGTACTGTAGCGATAAGACAATTGAATCGACAGTAGGATTCACACCAAAGGATGTTGATCCTGGATTGTCTAAACTAATTTGAGTGTAAAACGAAGCATCAACAGTTCCGAATTTAGGATCATTATAGGCACCTAGTAATGCATGTAGCTGATTTTTAGTATCCACAGAGTCCTCTGCAATGGTGTAGGTTTTCAATTTAAATGTGTCAACTGCATTTGAGTTCAGTAAACCATTAGCATCAAAAGCGTCCTTTCCGACCATGGTTTCTTTTTTCTTACAAGAAACCAAAGCAAGGGTGATGCAAAAAAAAGTAGCGGAAAGTATTTGAACTTTCCGCCACTGAATTGATTTGAATGTTGGAACCATATTTTTAAATAAGTACTTCTTCTTCAATAACTTTGTCAAAAAATTCTGACATTACTTTTGTTTGAGTTTCTTCTGGTAAAAAAGTTTGCTTTAAACACGTTGCTTCTTCAAATAGACTCATAGAGACCTCATCTAAAGCTTCAGATCCAATTGTGACACCATCTGCATATTTCAGAGCTACACGAGTCACATTTTCGTATGAAGAGTCGGATAAACTGTTGGTAATTTCCTTGTCAAAACCATCAAACTTCAATTTATCGGCAAAGCGCTCATCCCAATTAGAACTAAATCCGTTGTCATATAAACTAATAACTACTTTCGTATCAGCAAAATGTGGATCTTTATGATACATTTTTTTGATGTAAAGTGGCATTAAGTTAGCCATCCAACCGTGACAGTGAATCACATCTGGTTTCCAACCTAATTTTTTAACAGTCTCTAAAACTCCACGACAAAAGAACATTGATCTTTCATCATTGTCATTATAATAACTCCCATCATCTTCAGTTATTGCATTTTTTCTCTTAAAATATTCATCGTTGTCGATAAAATATACCTGCATTCTTGCAGTTGGAATGGATGCTACCTTGATAATTAACGGGTGATCTTTGTCGTCAATGATTAAATTCATTCCAGATAAACGAATTACTTCGTGTAACTGATGTCTTCTTTCATTGATACTTCCAAATTTGGGAGTAAAAACGCGGATTTCCTTTCCATTGTCCTGAATTCCTTGTGGAAGTTTACGGGCAGTGTTAGAAATATCTGATTTCGGAAGGAATGGTGCAATCTCTTGTGAAACAAAAAGAATTCTTTTTTTCTCCATGGAAGTTTTTATTAATAAAAAAACAGTACAAAAGTACGAAAAAAAATGGCACAAATCAAAAAAAGGAATAGATTTGTCGCTTTCGCAATTATAAGAATCTTTTCAAGTGCAAGTTTTTACAAAAGTTGACGAACTTAAATCGTTTATAAAATCAAACAAAGATTTAGGAAAAACCATAGGTTTTGTGCCTACTATGGGCGCTTTACACGCTGGACATGGTTCTTTGATTGTTGAGGCAAAAAAGTCTAATGACTTGGTAGTTGCTAGTATTTTTGTAAATCCTACTCAGTTCAACAACGCCTCCGATTTGGATAAATATCCACGTTCAGTAGAGGCTGATTGCGAGATTCTTTCTGCAATAGGTTGTGATGCAGTTTTGATACCATCAGTGGATGAAATTTATACTGATGAATTTGTTCTTCCAAAAATTGACTTGGGTTTTTTGGATCAAGTGATGGAAGGCGAACATCGACCTGGACATTTTCAAGGCGTGGTGCAAGTGGTCTATAGACTTTTTGATATTGTTAAGCCTACTAGTGCATATTTCGGACTCAAAGATTTTCAGCAAGTTGCTGTAATTAGATTTATGACCAAATTTTTCGACCTGCCAATCAATATTGTTGCTGTTCCTACATTGCGTGAATCCTCTGGCTTGGCGATGAGCAGTAGGAACCTAAGGTTGTCATCTTCTGAGCGTGAAGAGGCAGTGAAGATCAGCGAAGCCTTACATTTTGCTAAAAATTTTGCTCAAAGTCATTCACCACTAGAGACTAAGAAGGCAACGATTGAATTTTTCAGTCAATCCAAGATGGACCTTGAATATTTCGAAATTGTGGACCCGAATTCTTTGATGGATTTGACCGATAATTGGGTTCCAAATGCAGTTGCTTGTATTGTTGCTTATTGTGGTGAAGTTCGCCTGATTGATAATTTACAATTGAAGTAATTTATTTCATTAAGTGTAAAAAGAAAATATTAACTTTAGGAAAGTTAATTCAATCCAATGTCCAAAAAAGCTTTAGTCATTCAAGGGGGAGGATTTAAAACGGCCTTTACCTCTGGTGTTTTAGATGCATTTATTGCCCAAAACTACAATCCTTTTGATGTTTATGTTGGTGTTTCTGGAGGTGCAAATGCACTCACTTATTTTTTAAATGGCGAATACAAGAAATGTATTCAATCGATCCATGTGCTTTTAGAAGATCCCAAATTCATTAATTACAAGCAACTATTTACCTCTGGAGTTTTTATGAATGTAGACTTTTTTGATGAAATTGCGCAAGAAATTGTGCCTTTGAATATGCAGGTAATTTTTGAAAACCATGGACATAAATCAATTGGAATTGTTGCCACGAATAGAAATACAGGAAAGCCAGAATATTTAACTCCAACGGCTGAAAATTGGGTTTCTTGTTTGATTGCTTCGTGTGCTATTCCCTTTGTGACTAAAGCCAAACACGAAATCAACGGCCACGAATGCATGGATGGAAGTTGGAGTGATCCGTTGCCAGTTCAATGGGCAGTTGACCAAGGTGCAACAGACATTTTAGTCATTAGAACTTCATTCGCAGATTTGAAGGAAAAGCAATCTTTGCCTAATTTTTTGGGTGAAAAATATTTCAAGAATCATCCAGGATTGACAACCATTTTCTCCAATCAACATGTCAAATTCAATGAATCAATCGACTACATTTTGAATCCACCTACAGGAATCAAAATTCAACAAATTGCGCCTGTTCAAAAGCTCAAAACGGGAGGATATACCAATTCAAAAGTTGCATTGGAATTGGATTATCGATATGGACTAGAAAAGGGAATCGATTTTTTGAATGCTTTGAAATGAATCTTTAAACAGCCACCGCGCCTTTGATGTGTGGATGTGGATCATAATTTAATAATTCGAAATCTTCTAATTTAAATCCGAAAATATCTTTCACATCAGGATTTATTTTCATGGTGGGCAAAGGGCGACATTCTCTTGTCAATTGCAATTTGGTTTGCTCAAGGTGATTGTTATACAAATGCGCATCACCCAAAGTGTGGATAAATTCTCCATATTGCAAGTCGCAAACTTGCGCAATCATCATGGTTAAAAGCGCATAAGAAGCAATGTTGAAAGGCACACCCAAAAATGTATCAGCACTTCTTTGATACAATTGACAACTCAATTTTCCATCAGCAACATAAAACTGAAACATGGTGTGACAAGGTGGTAAAGCCATATTATCAACATCAGCGACATTCCAAGCAGAAACCAATAATCTTCGAGAATTTGGATTGGTTTTGATTTGCTGAATTAGATTGGAAATTTGGTCAATTGTTCCACCGTCTTTCGCAGGCCATGAGCGCCATTGATGTCCATAAACAGGTCCTAAATCACCATTTTCATCTGCCCATTCATCCCAAATTGAAACATTGTTGTCTTTAAGGAATTTGATATTAGTATCGCCTTGTAAAAACCATAAAAGTTCAACAATAATGGAGCGTAAATGCAATTTTTTTGTGGTCAATACCGGAAAACCTTCATTTAAATCAAAACGCATTTGATATCCAAAAGTAGAAATTGTACCTGTACCAGTGCGATCTCCTTTTTGAGTTCCGTTTTCAAGAATGTGGTTTAATAAATCGTGGTATTGCTTCATCTGAAATCCATTTTATTTGAGATTTCAAAATTACGAAAATAGAAAAGAATAATTGCAACGTGATGCAAAAACCTGCTTTCAAATCTTCAGTCCACTTGAAAATGGAGGGTTATTACAAAATCGGAATAAGGCGATATTCCAAAATAAGGAAAAGGAAAAGCAAACGAGAGGCGATTTTTTCTTTTTGAAAAACAGTATCTTTGCTGAAAATTCATAGAAATGATTGTTGTTACAGGTGCCGCTGGTTTTATTGGAAGTTGTTTGGTTTCAAGATTGAATCAAGCTGGAAAAGAAAATATTGTTGTTGTAGACGATTTCACCAAACATGAAAAAGACCAAAATTTGGATGGAAAAAAATTGGCTGAAAAAGTTGAACGAAACGTCTTTGAATCTTGGTTGCAAACCAACGGAAAAGAGGTTGAAATTATCTTCCACATCGGTGCTAGAACAGATACAACTGAATTTGATAAATCCATTTTTGATGAATTGAATGTGGAATACACCCAAATGATTTGGAATTTTTGTTCCGATCAACAAGTACCTTTGGTTTACGCTAGTTCTGCAGCTACTTATGGTTTGGGTGAATTTGGATACGAAGATAACCATGAGATCATTCCACGTTTGAAACCATTGAATCCATACGGAGATTCAAAAAATGACTTTGACATTTGGGCTTTAAAGCAAACAAAACAGCCTCCTTTTTGGGCAGGCCTGAAATTCTTCAATGTTTATGGTCCGAATGAATTCCATAAAGGAAGAATGGCATCTGTCATTTTTCACGCCTTCAATCAGATTTCTGAAAAAGGTTCGATGAATTTATTTCGTTCTCACAATCCTAATTACACCGATGGTGGACAATTACGCGATTTTGTCTATGTGAAAGATGTAGTTGAAGTTTGCATGTTTTTGATGGAGGAACAGCCAACTTCTGGGATTTACAATTTAGGTTCTGGTAAAGCGCGTACTTTCTTGGATTTGGCAACGAATACATTTCACGCGATGGGGAAAGAAGCAAACATCGGTTTTATAGACACGCCAATTGATATCAGAGATAAATACCAATATTTTACTGAAGCAAAAATGGAAAAAATGTTGGAGGCAGGTTTTGACAAAGGATTCCACACGCTAGAGGCGGGAGTTGAAGATTATGTTAAAAATTACTTGATTCCAAATAGATACTATTGAAAATTAAACAATTTTTAGTTTTTACTGTTTATTAATTAACTTCAGAAATCGTAAACAATGTATCAATTAAAAAGAACACAATTCGTTCCAACTGACATTCAAACTTGTTGGGACTTTTTTTCCTCGCCCAAAAATTTGCAGACAATTACTCCTGATTACATGGGTTTTGATGTGTTGACATATGTTCCTGATATGATGTATGAGGGTTTGATGATTGCCTATAAAATCAGACCTCTTTTGGGAATTCCAGTAAATTGGGTAACTGAAATTAAATATGTGCATGAAAAATCCTTTTTTGTAGACGAGCAACGCTTTGGCCCATATAAAATGTGGCACCATGAGCACCATTTCAAGGAAGTAGAAGGAGGAGTTGAAATGACCGATATCGTTTCCTATGATTTACCTTTAGGAATTTTAGGAAAAATGGTTCATCCAATTTTGGTTAAACGAAAATTAGATGACATTTTTGACTATCGCTTCAAAAAAGTGAACGAATTATTTCCAGCATCACCAAGTAAATAGTTCAACAATAAAGTTTTTGAATTCAGGTTTAGAACCGAATTGTTTTTCTAATCTCAGCCTTAGTTCGGCTGACGTCACGGTTTTATTTTTCCCTATTTTGGGTGCCAAAGTGGTAAAGTTTGGATTTTGAATTTCAACCGTTTTTGCGAAATAAATTACGCCGCCATCTTCAGTTGCCAAACCCAATATTGCACCGGGTAAACCTGTAAAAGATTCAGGACCAACGGAAGGAATAATTTCATCACTAAACCAGGCGTATATTCTGGTTGTGTCATTGACTTCCCAAATGGCTTTTCGACATTCGTATTTACCGATTTTTCTTTTGTTTTCAGTGATTTTCCATATTCTTTGGTAGGTGGAGTCTTGGACATATAAATTTTCTCCCCAAACACTGAAGATGGATAATCTTGAATGTTGATTGAAGTTTTGATAAACTGTATTTCTATTCGTTGCCCAGCTCATTTCATCTGTTCCAACAATATCTTGAGGTACGAAAAGCGACATACTATCATTGAAATAGAGATCAAATAGATCTATTTTGGTTTTGTTTTTTTCGCCTAACCAACGAATCATATTCGGGTCGTTGAATCTTTTCAGTAGATTCGTTTTTCGTTCAAAAGTTATTTTTCCAGCAGTGATTTGTGCATTTGAAATCAAACCAAAAGCTAGAAAAAAGATTGCAAAAAGGATTGTCTTAGAAATGGTCTTCTTCATTTTCTTTGATTTTAGCACTGTTGAATTTATAAGTTAATTTTACTAGCAAATAGCGCGCAATGATATTTGTTTGACTATCAGTAATCACGTTTGCATTTACATCTCGACCAGCACTGATGTTTTGGTTTAGAATGTCATATACAGTGACCCCAAGAATTAAATTATCGAGTTTTCCGAAAGTTTTGGTTACCGTTGCATTCCAAATGAAATAATTGATATCATAACCTGCGGCTCTTCCAGAATTGATTGTATAATTTGCGTCAGATTCGATACCCAATTTCCAAGGCAGTTTCACGAGTAAATTGGCTGAATAATTTTGCGTGTAATAAGGTTGGCTGCTTGCCGCACTAATTGAACTTTTAGGGTCCGTATATGTTACATTCCCTGACAAAGAAAATTCTAGTGAATCTGTTTGGTATGCCGCATATAAACCACCACCAACAGATTTATTGATTGTCAAGTTTTTTTCACCATTTACAAAATTATTGAATTTAGAATAACCAGCGTTCACATTTGGATTTACAGTGATAATTTGCTTATAAAATGGAAATCCACCACCAAAATACAAGTTTGTATAGGTGTTTCCGTTTGTGTTAACAGTTTTGGTGTAAGTTCTACCAAAGGCATCAAAATCTACAGAACTTGTAAATGCATTTTGAGTAATTGTTTGACTTAATCGTGACCATATGTATCTTCCAGAAACAGGCTTGTAACTATTGTAGGCAATGAAACCGCTGTGTACAAAATTGGGTTTTAAATTTGGATTTCCCAAAGATATTCTATTTGGATTTGTATTGTCTCTGACTGGTTGAAGTTGGTTTACGCTTGGTTGAGAAGATGAGGTGCTATAATTGACCACTAATCTGTTGTTTTGAGAAAATTTGTGGGTGTATTTAAATCGAGGTAAAACATTGTTTACTGATTGGAAAATTGTTGTATCAGAAATTAAGTTTTTGTTTGAAATTTCTACATTTCTAAATCTTACTCCTCCAACAAAACGGTTCTTTTTATGGTCATATATGATTGAACTTCCGATTCTATTTTGTAATTTATTGTTTTCAAATTCATTGGTAAAATTGAGGTCTACAGTTTCATAATTTCCATTTGCGAAATTGAAGGTTTTTTTCGACTGATTGTTGTGGTTCGAAAACATTTCGTAGTCAAATTCTAATTTAAATTTAGCATTTAATGGCTCTGTATAAATTGCACTCGCAGTATGACTCAAAGACAATGAGTTATTGTCTTTTTGTTGATCGATTGTATCATTAAATACGGTGTTAAACACATTGTCATTTAGTGAATACAATTTCCCATTTGATCTGTTGTCATCGTAAGTAAATCGATAAGTAGCCACCAATTTCCTGTCTTTTTTCTTGAAATCTCGGATTAAAGAAAGTCTAGTTTTTAAATTCGTTCCTGATGATTCAGAATTATTTTTTACATTAGTAGACCTGTTTAAGATATCATTAGAACCAGTAAAATCTGTTTTATCAATGCTTTCATAATTAGCCAAATTGATTTTTAATTTTGGCTCAAATTCGATGGTTGTCAAAGAGTCGATTTTGTGTTCAACGAGCATATTCAAAGCGTGTGATTGATTTAAGCTTGTTGATTGATTTTGTTGATCTGTGATATAGGATGTATCCTCTAAGAAGTACTGAGATCTATTTCTTTCAGCAGTTTCCAATCCATTGTTTGAATAAGTGTAATTGATCGCAAATTTGGTTTTTTCTGTGATTTGATCATCATAGTAAACGCCCGTTTTTAGAGTTGTTGGGAACCCAGTTCCTTGCTGAATATTATCCGATTGCCATTCGTCTTCCTCCTCATTATAAGTATATCCAGTTTCGATTCCATATTTATAGGCATCTTGCCACCTTAAGCTCGAATTGGTTGTATTTGAAACCAAAGCAAATACGGATATTTTTTGTTTTTTATTGAATTTATTAGCGAGTAACTCACCTTCATAAAAGCGTTTAAAATCTCCTGCGACAGATGTTTTTCCAAAATATCCTTTTTTGGCGTCATCTTTCAATTTCAAATCTAAAACTTGAATTGTTTCATCGCCTTCAGAGGCATTCTCATTTTTCTTTTCATACACCTGAACAGATTCAACTCCTTTTGCTGCGAGGTTCTTAGTTGCCATGGTCGGATCTGCGCCAAAAAATTCGTCTCCATCAACCAAGACTTGAGAAATTTCTTTTCCTTGTGAAGTGATTGAGCCATCTGCTTCCACTTTAATACCAGGTAATTTTTTGAGTAAATCTTCAACTACAGCGTTCGGTTTTGTTGCAAATGAATCAGCAACATAAACTAAAGTGTCGCCTTTGTAATAAATAGGGTCTTTGTAGGCATAGATAGTTACTTCATCTATACGAGTACTTCTGACGGGAAGAATTATTTTTTTAAGCTCAAAATCAGCGTTATCAGGTCTTCCAAAAAAATAATATTCTCTTTCTCCAAATTTTGGGTGAGAAACAATCAATTGCAAAGTATCAAGCGGTAAAGTATTGAAATTAAAATTTCCTTTTTTGTCTGTTCGCTGAAAATCAACTAATAGTGAATCTTTAATTCTAACTACCATTGCCATTGCATTTTCTAGTGGCGCATTGCTAATTGTGTCAAAAACATTTCCAGATATATGCATGTTTTGACCGAAAGAAAACATTGGTAATATTGCCAGAAGAGAGATTAGAAATAGTATTTTCCTCATATTGTTGTAATAATTAGTACAAGGATAAGCAACTTTTGTAAGAAAAGTTACATAACTATTTAAATACGGCTTGAATAAGGTTGTGAACGGTTTAATTTGGCGACTATCTTGATTTTCGCCTAAAGCGGCATTATTTTTTCGGGTGAAGGGTGATTTGTATCCTTAATCTATTTGTATTCGTTTGATTCTAATTTCTTGGTCAGTAATCAACATTACGTTATAATTTCCCTTTTCAAGTTTGGAAAGATCAAAATTAAACTCATTGGTTTGCTCATTGATAAATGTGCATTGAATGGTTGCTCCACGTTGGTTTGTGACAGAGATACTTGCATACGGATCTTTGATTCCTGATACGCTAACTGTTAGTTTTTGTGAATCTTCAGACAACTGGGTAATGAAAGTTGTTTCTTCAGTTTTCGTTTCTGAAACTTTCGAGCTGTCTTTTTTCTCATCTTCAATTGGATTTTTACTTGCAATTGAGATTCCAGTTGCCAAGAAAAAAAGTGCTAATGTGAATGTTGTTTTTTTCATTTTTCTTTTTTTTACTTCGTTTTTAATTTGACTTTTCAAGCATTAAAATGTTACATTTTTTTGCTTTTTTATAAATCTTTTTGATTTACGGGACAAAGATATCGCATCTTTATTAGTTGAAAATCAGTAAATAATTCTTTTAATGGAAAGATAAAATTCAAAACATAAAGATGATAGAAGGATACAAAAGTTGACGCTGTAATAATATCCAATTAATAAGGGTTTTTGAAACTTTGTGCTATCCCTTTTGGTAGAAGAAGCTAAACTTTGTTGTTTTTAGATTGTCGAGATTTTGTATATCTTTATTCTATGTTAAAATACTCTCTTTTGTTTTCGGCTTTATTAATGCTCTTTTCTTCGTGTTTCAAAGAACAGAATTACAATGAGGTACCTGAAATTGAGTTTGTTGAATTTTTCCAAATAGGTGATTCTGCTAAAATTGGTTTTACTTTTCAAGATGGCGAAGGAGATATTGGATTATCTGATGATCAAATAATTGCACCTTATAATCCTGAATCGAAATATTATTACAATGTTTACATCGTATATTATGAAAAAGACGATGTAGATGGATGGGATGTTGGAAAGGATATTAATGGGGATTCAATCGTCTTTAAAAACAGGATCAAGCCTATTTATTTCGGTCAGCCGAAAGGCTTGAAAGGAAAAATAATTGCAACGATTGAACCTATTTATTACAATCCTTTTTCAGCAGAAAGTGATACAATCAAATATAAAATACAATTAATTGATAGGGCATTACATGAAAGTAATTGGGTAGAATCAAACGAGATTATAAGGTGAAACCTATGAAAATCATTTTTTCTGAATTTAGAATTCTTACAATTAATAAGTTAAATTTTGATATTTTAAAAAAAAAGTTTAGATTTAATCATCAAGTTTTGTTTAATCAATGATTTTCAATGGGTAGATTTTTTGGTACATATTTTAGTCTCTTGCTTTTTTTATTGCTTTCTGTATCAGAAGTAAAAGGACAATTAAATGCCACCTTCACAAGTGCTGATCAAAATCAATGTCCTGGTAACCTATTTAGCTTAAACGCCTCTAATCCGACTTATTCAAATTATGCTTGGACAATAACAGGTCCCGCTGGATTCAATAATTCGCTTTCTGGCAATTCTATCGTTGTGTTTTTAAATAACCCTGGTTTGTATAATGTTACTTTAACCGTAACTGATGCAGGGGTTTCAACAACAAATATTCAAAGTGGATTTTTAGAAGTTTATTCACCTCCGACAATCAATTACAACCTTTCTACTGCATCTGGTTGTTCACCATTAAATGTTAATTTCAACGGAAATTCAACTCCCGGAAGTGGAACCTTTCAATCATTTGCAATAAGTTCTGCCAATGGAACGATTTCTAATACAGAAGATTTTTCAGTAATTTATAATTCAGCTGGAGTTTACAATCCTACTGCCACAGTTACTAATTCTTTTGGATGCTTTACTACGATGAATTTACCTGCAATTACAGTATTGCAAGCTCCCAGTTTGACAAGTCCTTTGAATTCAAATTCTGTTTGTAGTGGTACCTTATTCAATTACGGGTTTTCAAGTTCAATGCCTGGAACAACTTATTCTTGGACCAGAGCGCAAGTCGTTGGAATTTCTCCAAACTCTGGCAATGGAAATGGGGATATTAGTGAGGTTCTCATTAACAATACGTTAAATAGTATTGTTGTTCCTTATATAGTAACATTAACGGCGCCAAATGGTTGTGTAAGTGTTCAGACAATCAATGTTACAGTTAGGGCATTACCTACAGTATCTGCAAATACGACTAATATCAATATTTGTGAGGGACAAACAACCAATTTGAATGCAATAGGAAGTGTTCCTAATGGACAATTTAGTTGGTCAACAGGTGAAGAAACAAATGCAATAACTGTTGCTACCGCTGGAAATTATTCCGTAACTTTTAATAACGGTATTTGCACAAGTTTACCGCTAAATATCAATGTAAACACAATTGTAGCTCCATCTGTAAATTTATCTAATACAGAAAATTCAGGTATCGCTAATAATGATGCGTCAATTTGCGCAGGCTCTGCAGTTCAGCTTACTGCCAGTCCAGCTGTTGCTGGTGGAACTTATCTCTGGATGCCAGGAAACTTGACCGCCCAATCAATTTCTGTTTCTCCTTTATCTACTACTGTCTATACATTGGTATACACACTAGGTTGTCCAAGTATTCCTGATTCAATTACGGTGGTTGTAAACAATTTGCCAATAAATACATTCACAGCATCGACTTCAAATGCTTGTTCTGCGCCGGTTACAACAGCTTTCACTTCCACTACATTAAATGCGAATGGTGCACTTACGACATGGAGTTTTCCTGGAGCGTCAAGTCCTTCAACAGGAATTGGAGCTGGACCAATTGCTGTAACGTATAATTCATCTGGAAATTATTCGATTTCAATGACTTCTACTTCCTTGGATGGTTGTATTTCAACATCAGTATTTCCAAGCGCAATTACGGTGGGAAATGGAGCTCCACCAACGTCGTCTTTTGTGAATTTGACTTCAGTTACGCAATGTGTGAATGCTGATAATTATTGTTTTCAATACACTGGAAGTGGTGCTGATACAATTTTGCTTGATTTTGGAAATGGTTTCAGTGCATTTTTTGACCCAACTATTTCATATTGCTATTCCTATCCAGTATTGGGAAATTATACAGTTTCAATGACTCCTTTCACTACTGTTGGGAATGCATTAGGGTGTTCAGGGTCTACTTCACAAGTAAATGTTATAGTGACAGGACCACAGTCAAATTTTTCTGCAAGTCAAGTAGATTGTGATAATCAATTAGTTAGAAGTTTTTCTTCAACTTCAACAGGTACTTCACCATCAACGGTTTATACTTGGAATTTTGGTGATGGCTCACCAAACTCTAATTTACAATCGGTGACTCACACTTTCCCTTCTTATGGTACTTATGTTGTAAACTTAACGGTCTCTGACATTGCAACTGGTTGTTTACCAACTCAACGTAATTTTACCGTAAATGCAAATCCTAATAATTTAGCTGATTTTCAATCGAATGATGCTGGGGTTTTATCATCTGATGTGTGTATTGGAGGTACGCTACAATTTGTAAATACAACTCCAGCTCCACAATATAATTCAGGAGTTGCACCAGCCTCGATTAGTTCTGTAAATACTCTTTGGGACTGGAATACAAATACAGGAATTTCATTTGTGAACACATCTGCAGGTTTGAGAGGAACTCCTCGCAGTAGAACTTTTAATTCTCCCACATACGCTCCAGGTAATTATGGGGTAGGTATGATTAACATAGATAATAATGGTTGCAACGACACTGTAATTCATATAATTCATATTCACGGAGTCACAGGTACTTTTGTCACGCCAGATACAATATGTAACGGCTTATCTTTTTCAGCTACGGATAATTCAATTGCACCAAATGGCTCTATAGTTTCTCGCGTTTGGGATTGGGGAGATGGAACACCTAACACACTTGGGAATTTTGCAAATCCAACACATACATATTCATCTTCTGGAAATTATACAATTACTCTAACTGTTGCGGATGATTTTGGTTGCCAAAAAACGTCGACTAGAAATGTTGTTGTAAGAAAACCTTTTGCATCATTTTCTGTCGATCAGGATTTTATATGTAACAACCAAACTGTTTCCGTTTCGCCTAATTCTTTTGGTGTTGGTACATTGACTTATGAGTGGAATGCCTCAAATGCTTCTCCCATATCTGCAAATGGTGCAAATCCTGGAGTTTTTACATTTAATCAACAAGGTAACCAAACGATTAGTTTGATTGTAAGTGATAATTTGGGGTGTATCGATGATACGATAATTCCAATAACAGTTTTAGATGTTTCCACATCAGCACTTGCTTCAGCTAATTCTTTTGCTTGTTTCAATCCACCTAATGTTGTGAGTTTTACCAATACAAGTTCAAACAACCCTGATAACAATTCCGCACAATGGGATTTTGGAAATGGACAAACATCAACGAATTGGAATCCATCTACAGTTTATTCTCTTCCTGGGACCTATAATGTTACCTTGATTGTAAGTTCAATGCCTACGAGTTCTGGAGCTGTTTGTAGAGATACTCAGCAAGTTGTCATCGTCAATATTGGTGGGCCTAATGGGACTTTAGATGTTACCAATTCAAATTTAACGGGTTGCTCATGCTATTTGGCGTCGATTGATGTCAATACAACAGGAGCAACTGAAGCAAAATTACTCTTTGGAAATGGCGCTTTTGTGGACCTTGTTCCAAATACAGCGCAGACTGTAACTTACTCGTATTGTAACACTGGAACAACACAAATACAATTTGTGCCGTCTCTGTTTTTGTCAAATGGAGCTTGTTTTGGGTACATTCCTTCGCTGGATACGATTAGAATTCAACCAACACCAACAGTTAACGCTATTACTAATCAAGTTTTTTGTGCCAATTCAACTACGAACACTGTGAATTTTTCAAGTCCAGTTGTAAATACAACCTTTAGTTGGACAAATTCAAATGCAACTATCGGCCTCGCTGCTTCAGGATCAGGATCGATATTACCGTTTGTAGGTTTGAATAATACATCAAATCAGCAAAATGCAACAATAAGCGTAACACCAAATGCAAATGGTTGTCCTGGAAATCCTGTAAGTTTTACATATTCTATTAATGCCTTAGCGACCATTAGCGCAGGAATTGACCAAACGATTTGCGGAAATTCCACAGTTACTCTTGCAGGAACACAAGGTGGTTCAACTACTTCGGCTACTTGGAGTGGAGGAACAGGAACATTCAGTCCGAATGCGACAACTTTGAATGCAGTTTATACGCCAAGTGCAGCGGAAATTAGTGCAGGAAGCGTGACTTTGACATTGACATCGAATGATCCAACTGGTCCTTGTCCTTCGGTTTCAGACCAAGTTGTGATAACAATAAATCAACCAGCAACTGTTGACGTGGGAATCGACCAGACTATTTGTGGCTCAACGCCTGTAACACTTGCTGGAACGCAAGGAGGTGCAGCAACTTCTAGCACTTGGAGTGGAGGTACAGGAACTTTTAGTCCAAACGCAACAACATTGAACGCGACTTACACGCCAAGTGCAGCGGACGTTACAGCAGGTTCTGTTACTTTAACAATTACAACTAACAATCCAGCAGGTCCATGTCCAGCGGCGACTGATCAAGTTTTGATAACGATTGCCCAACCAGCAACAATTAGCGCAGGAATTGACCAAACGATTTGCGGAAACTCCACAGTTGCTCTTGCAGGAACACAAGGTGGTTCAACTACTTCAGCTACTTGGAGTGGAGGCACAGGAACTTTCAGTCCAAACGCGACAACTTTGAATGCGGTTTATGCTCCAAGTGCAGCGGAAATTAATGCAGGAATTGTGACGTTGACATTGACATCGAATGATCCAACTGGTCCATGTCCTTCGGTTTCAGACCAAGTTTTGATAACAATCAATCAACCAGCAACAATCAATGCAGGTGTCGATCAAACAATTTGTGGAACATCGACAGCAGTTCTTTCAGGAACATTAGGAGGTTCAGCGACATCAGCAACATGGAGTGGTGGAACAGGAACTTTTAGTCCGAATGCAACAAATTTGAATGCTATTTACAC
>CANHQP010000015.1 GCA_947462925.1 Flavobacteriia bacterium
TAGAACACTCTCGCCATCGGTCATTTGAAAACTTTATTACCAACCTAATTTCAGGGTTAATTGCCTATTGTTTTTTTCCTAAAAAACCAGCAATTAAAGTGGAGTATTCAGACACAAATCAATTAGTGCTTTTTTAATCGAACTCAGGTTAAAAGTGATTCCGCAAGGAGTTTTGACTTTTACCTATCCTCAATTGCCGACAGACAATACTTGGAAAATGAAAACGGATGAAAATGGAAATCTTACTGCTTCGAATGGTGCAAATTATCCTTATCTATTTTGGGAATCAAATCAAAATGCATCTGTACTTCGTGGCAAGAAATCAAATTCAAATGAAATTGTCGCGCAAAGAGACTTGATTCCATTTCTAGAAAAAAATCTTTCAAATCTTGGCTTAAACTCCAAAGAAAGAACGGATTTCATCACTTATTGGGCCCCGAAATTGCAAAAATTCAAAATGATTCAAGTCGAATTTTTTGTGGATGAAAATTGCGAAGTCATTGGCAAATTAGAAATCAATCCAAAACCGGATCACTTGCGCAGAGTTTATGCGATTTTCAATGAATTAACGGTCATTTCAAACCAATTTGTCAACAAACCACTTGACGTGAAACCTTTGAGAAGAAATGAATTCACCATTATTGAATGGGGAGGAAGTATTATAAACGAGAAAATAATTCGAAATGCTGACTAATAAATTCCGTGATAGAATTTTCAGTTGAACAGGGATTCGATTGTTGTATTTTCATCGAAATGTACAATTGACCAATTTTTGTAATTACTCGATTCAAGATTTTTTTGTGCAAGCAACTTTGATTTAGAATATTCAGAATCTAAATTGTCTGTCAAATCACTGGTTATCATTTTAAAATGTGCCTCAAATTGTTGACAAGCGTGGAAAATTAGCGCGGTTCCTTCCACATTCACTTGATGACACAATGTTGGATTTTTCTCACAAAATGATTCATCCGAAATCGCGGCGGTATGCAAAATGTGTGTTGGATACAAAGTATCAAAAACCTGATTGATTTCTAATTTGTTGCAAATATCCATCGATAAATACAGATAATCAGGACAATTTGGATTGCGATTCAAACCTTTGGAAGTTGCAATGAAAGTCAATCTATTGGCGATACAATATTCAACCAATTTTTGGCCCAAAACGCCATTTGCCCCAGTAATAATGATTCGCATGATGAAACTTTAGTGAATTTAAAGTTCCCAGATAGACGAACGTCTTTTACGCTGAAATTTGAAAAAATGCTTGTGTTCTAAAATCCAAGCCATCGGCAAATAAATCAACAAAGGCGAACCAAGCGTAACGAAAGAGGCATAAATGAATCCTAAACGCACGCGAGAAGAACTGATTCCCAATTTGCGAGCCAACCATGAACAAACGCCATAGGACCGTAATTCGAAAAAGAAAATAATTTTTTGAATGGTTCTCATACAATTCAATTTATCGTCCCAAAACTTTGTTGCCAATTTTACACATCAAACAAAGTTTATTTGTACAAATTTCGTTCTTTAATTCCAATAATCCTTGAGAATCTTCAGCAGATTTACATCTAATTCCTAAATTTTTCCAACGTTGAATTATTTCATTGTTTTCTGCTGGAATTTTACTCAACAAAATCAGCGCTTTCTGTTTGAAAATTTCATTTGACAAATGATTTCCATACCACCACAAAAGGGGAACCAATGAATTAATAATCAGAGAATGTTGGAATGAAATGGTCAATGGTTTTAATCCCTCAATCGTTTCAAAAGCGCGATTGTCAAATTTAAAAAATGCCAATAATTCTTCGGGAGATTTCATAAAAATCGAAAAATCAGACTGTAAATTTGAAATAACGGCAGCAAACTGTGTGATTCTTACTTTGGGAAATCCAGGTGGTCGCAAGCCTTTACTTTTCCATGTCGATAAATCCATGCTTGAAAACTGATGCTTCATCACCATAAATCGCCATTCTTTTTGCCATTTTTTAAAATGAATTTCATCCAATTCTGCTTCTAAAAATCCACTCGCGCCCAGTAAAAGTGGAAAAACAGCATCTTTACCTTCTCGCCACAAAATTTTCAAAGAAATGTGTTGCGTCAATTCAACAAAAGGCAAAGCGTTCACTTTTGCACCAAACGATTGCGCAATGACTTCATATTGCAATTGTTGCAAATTTCTATTCAGTAATTGATAGCGAAGTTCTACTTGTGTCGATTTTCGTTCAAGTCGTTCTACAAGTGCATTTTCAATTTGCATCGAAACAAATAGTTCATCTACTTCATGAATTGATTTTTCACACGGAATCCAAGTTTGATTTTTAATCAGAGAATCGTAACTCGACCAATCGTTTTGATCTAAATAAGATTTCAATTCCAAGGTTGGCAATTCTTCCCCATTGACAATGACTGGTTTGTCGTATTGATAAACCACATGCAAAATCACATTGTCATAAGCGGGATCGATTTGATGTTGATGCGCGTACCAATCTGAAGATTTGATATGAATCTCAATATTTCCATTCCATTTGATTCCGTCCAATTCGATTGAACCGTTGAAAAAATCAGGACCACTTTCATGGTTATGCCAACCAACTTGCTGAATGGTTAATTTTCGTCCGTCAATTAATTGTAAATCATGCATTGGAAGTCTCTTGGTTTTCCAAATTTGATGTAGGTATTCCTCTCTCATTTGCGTTGTATTTTAAAGGTCTGTTACTTAAAGTTAAGCAAAAAATATCCATTCGCCAAAAACTCTTGCTTATCTTTGCAAAAAAATATCAATTGAGAGATTTCCTCTATTTTGCACCATTACAAAGTTTTACGGATCATCATTTTCGCAATGCGTTCCAACAAGTACTTGGAGATGTAGACGGATTTTATGCGCCTTATTTGAAAATGTCGAATGATGGAACAATCAAAGAAGGACCAAAATTGGATGTTTTGCCAAAAAATAATCCATTCGAAACTGTCATTCCTCAATTGATGGCTTGTTGTACCGAAGATTTTCTTTTGATGGCAAATTACCTTGCTGATTTGGGTTATTCGGAAGTCAATTGGAATTTGGGCTGCCCCTACCCGATGGTTGCCAAACGGGATTTAGGTTCTGGAATTTTGAATAAACCAGAAAAAATTGTGCAAATTTTGCATGAAGTTTACATCCAAACAGACTTAAAAATCGGACTCAAAATGCGTATGGGTTATGAAGACACTTCTGACATTTTGAAATTACTTCCATTGCTAAACGATTTTCCATTGACAGAAATTATCGTTCATGCGCGCTACGGAAAGCAATTGTATAACGGACCTTGCGATTTAGATCGCTTTGAAGAAATTATTCCACTGACAAAACACGATTTAATGTACAACGGCGACATATGCACAGTCGACGATTTTAGAAAATTGAAAGCGCGTTTTCCCTCTATCAGTCGTTGGATGATTGGACGCGGCGGAATTTCGAATCCGTTTTTATTTGAAATGATACAAGAAGACAACGAACAATTCCCTGATGATTGGCAAGAAATTTTTAGTGAATTTTTGGAATTATTGCTAGAAAGTTATTTGAAAGAAACATCGAACGAAGGAAATATTTTAATCAAAATGAAACACTATTGGGAATATTTCGCCGAAGGTTTGCCAGAAGGAAATTATTTGTCCAAGCCACTCAAAAAAGTCAAAAATTTGAAGTCTTATCAGGATTTTATTGCTTCGCTAGATTGAAAAAGACCAGCTTCGTTATAAGATATTAAGATTTTAGGAAACGCTTCTCCGAAGCTTTAAGACTTTAATTATCACTGTTGCTTTGCAACTTTTAAATGGATTCTAATATTTAAGGACGAATAATCCTCTTAAAATCCTAAAATCCTAAAGTCTTGATATCTCAATTCACCTTATCTTTGCATCATGAAAATTTCTAACGTCAAATTTATTCTAACAGATATTGAAGGCACAACGACTTCTGTTTCTTTTGTTTATGAGCAGTTATTTCCATATTTTAGAAATAACGTTCAGCAAATAAAAAATTTACTTCACCTTGAAGAGGTAAAAGAGGCATTGGAACAAACGCAAAAATTAGCGCTGGATGAAGGAGTTGAATTAGGAAATATCGACGATCAAATTGCGCAATTGTTGAAGTGGAGTTTGGAGGATAAAAAAATCACTCCTTTGAAAACTTTGCAGGGAATTTTGTGGGAAGCAGGATACAAATCGGGCGAAATTAAAGGACACGTTTATCCTGATGTTGCAGCAGCACTTCAATATTGGAAATCCAATGGTATTGAGTTGGGCGTTTTTTCATCGGGTTCAGTGGCGGCGCAAAAATTGATTTTTGGATACAGTGAAAGTGGTAATTTAACCCCTAATTTTTCAGCTTATTTTGACACCAAAACCGGAGGAAAGAGAGAGTTTGAGACTTACAGGAAAATTGCTGAGATTTTAAATCTAGAGCCGAATTCTATTTTATTCCTATCTGATATAGTTGAAGAACTAGAAGCAGCCAAAAAAGCTCAATTTCAAACAATTCAATTAGTTAGACCTGGTAACACTGCAAATTGGGAGAATTATGTAAATGATTTCTCGGAAATTACTCTTTAGTTTCTGATCTTTTTTGAAGTTCGGTATCAATCAACAATATTTGACTTTCGATTTTAGCTAAATCAGCTTTGAATTGTTCGATTTCATCAGGCATGAAAATAGAATTTTTTGTCTTTAAATTTAACTCCAATTTCATTTTGCTGGTGTTCAATTCCATTTTATATTTTTTTAAAGCAAATACACTCATTTCTGCCAATTCTGATTCCGTGTAAAATTTTCTTGCTTCCTTTTCATTAGTTTCTTCAACTTTTGCCTCCTCTTTCTCTGGTTTTTCAGATTTTTTCTCTGACTTTTCGGTTTTTTCTTCTGCTTGAGATTCTTCCTGAGCCTTTGGTTTAGAAGATTCAATCAATTCAGTAGTTCCATAGAAGTACCCTTCTTTTTCTTTCTTTTTTAATAATTTTTGTTCTTCTGAAAAGGCGTTCTCTTTGTCATCTAAAGGTGCTTTTTCTGATTTATTTAAAGGCTTATAACCTTTCGAAATTTGAAGATTTACTTTTTCCAACTTAGTTTTAGAAATTTCTCTTTCCAATTCTAAATCTTTGATTTCATATGAAAGTTTACTGTACTCCTTAGATTTTACATCCAACTCATTCCGTTGTGCGGTTTTTTTCTCTATTTTAGAATTCAAATTGGCAATTTTATTTTCTTGCATCAATTTCATGTTGTCCATTCCAGTCTTCATGTCTTGTTGCATTTCTTCAATAGAATACTTTTCTTCCTCAACTTCCTCAACAGATTTTTTCTCTTCTGTTTTGGCTGGAGATGCACCACTAGGTTTTTCTTCCGACTTTGGCGTTGAAGCCACTTGTCCGCAATCGCTGATAGTCAAACCCCAAGCAGCTTCTAACATTGAAGCAGGCATTCCGGTCTCTTTAACCAAGGGTTCGAAATCAAAACTCGCAAATCCTTGTTCATTTAATTGAATGTAGCCTTTTACATCCCATTTTTTGTCACCACCTTGAAAAGCTTTATATCCATAAGCATCTATGCTCAAAGAATAAACTGTCGCATTCTTGAAAGTAACTTCCCCTTTTTCGTTGGATTTACTTTTGGCAATCGTGGCATCATCATGCTTGATTGTCACATCCCAATTACAAAGTGGATTGTTTCTGTATTTTAAAATTAATTTGACATCTAATGTCTTCTGTGCAGACAATGATAAACCGAATACCAAAAAGAAAATTAAGGCTAAAAATTTCATATCAACAATTTAAATTCGCGTCAAAAATAAGGAAATGATTAAATAATCACATTTTTAATATTGAACAAAAGGAATCATTCCTCTTAATCCCATATCAACAACAGATTCTCCCTTGGAAGGTTCCCATTTTCCATTTGCATTTCCATCAATCCATTCAAAGCTTTGATTGGTTGACATTGAAACGCGTACAACAATATCTTTGGTTTCATTGCCAGTAATTTTTAATTTCCCACCATTGAATGGGCCAGTCACCAAACATGAACCTACAGGATTTGGTGAAGTGGATGCAATTGGATTCACCACTGTCGTAGCCCCAGCTGGTGCTTGACCTGTTCCTGTATAATTAATTGGGTATCCGTTGTAATTCCCTTTCATTTCAAATCCCCAAAAACCTTGGCTTTTGTTTGCATTTACAACAATATTATCCGTTTTAATTAGAAAATTTGTGATGTATGAATTAAAGCCAACAAAACTTGCAATGGTTGAAGGATAATCTTGCACAATATTAACATTTCCTATTCCAGCCACATTGACAGTTGTATCAACGTGTAGTTTAACATCAAAATTTTGGTAGCCTATGGAAACTCTCAAATATTCATATTCACCTACAGCTACATTTTTAAGGGGGATTTCAAAAAACTTTCCACCTTTTCCAACCAATATCGCTTTGCTAAAATCAATCGCAACTCCACCACCAATGGAAGTCTCAGGAGCGTGATAAACCACAACGCCACTGCCGATTTGTGTTAAGGCAGATTGTGCCAATTCAATGTAATGCGCACTCATTTTGTTCATTTTTGGACTCTGAGTTGCGTGTCCTGATGGAATTGTTGACGTTTGACCAATGTTATTTAATCTAACTTGTGTAGAATCAAAATCCAATAAAAAGATCAATTTTGGTTCATTCACTTCAGGTGTAACTTCTTCTTTTTTACAGGATACGAGAACCAAAATTGCGGCAAAGAAAGGGAGTAAATAGTATTTTTTCATGCGACTGAATATAAGTTTTTTAAACAAAAATAGTAAAAAAAGAGAAATTAAATTCTTCTCTAGAAATTCCACTTCATATTTCTGTCATCCAAAACAGCAAATGAAATTTTCCAAGTTGGGGTCGGTTTGATTGCGTTTCCATCGGACATTACACCATAAATACCAATTCTCAACCTCCGTCTAGAAAACTTAAAATTGCGTTCTAAACCAGCCAAAACTTCGTAATGTTGATATTTATATTCGGTGACGTATAAAGCTCCAGCGCCGAAAACGAGCCCAACTCCTGTCTTCTTCATAAAAGGAATTTTATTGATTATTGCTCCGTTATCATGGTGGATAAAATGTCCTTCAAAAATTCGTCTTTTGGTTGGCAATAATGTGTCTAAACCTTGAAAAGAATAAAGTGGGTTTGAAAACCAAAAAGGATCACTTCTACGGTTAAATTTCATGTCGGCGTCTTTCAATTGCTTAGAATTTACAAAGGTTCCAGATTTAATGTGATAATTAGATGTTCCTAATGTACCAATTTTAAACGTCTGCATAATTCCAAATAACAAATAGTCGTGATTGATATCGCTACCAAAAAGTTTCGGAATTCCTTTTTGGTAATAAGTATAAAATGTTGGCCAACGGGAACCTAAAACTACTTTTCGATATGGCTCACGCATAAATTTTTGATTTGGAACATAACTAATTGTTATTTCTGCCAAAGCAGCTTGATAGGAGTCGAATAAGGTTGGATCATCATTATTTAGTGCGTCATCCAACACAGTATTAAAGGCATATCTAGTAGTATCTAAACTTCTTCTTTCTGTAAAACTTACCTCTGGATTTACGCAAAAACCATTGAAAATTTCATATTCACCAAAAACTTTCATGGAGGTAGTCTCTATAAAATTAGATCGCTTGAAAATTTGAGAAATTGCATCGTAGCTTCGAATTGCATCAAAATCGTGGGAAGCGCCAAAACCAATGGTTCCCAAATGAAATGGATCGTATCGATAACGCCACCAGGTCCTACCTTTAATATCTTCATTTCTAAATCCATAAGATAATTCAGTATACATATCAATGGCTCGCTGGTCTTTCCATTTTTTGAAATAACTAAAACCAGGAGCAACCCGTGATCCAGCAATATAAACTGGTCTGGAAGAAGCTGCAACAGAGTTGATGGTCCATTGAGTTTGTTTCTCTCTATTTCGGTGATCTACACCAAACCAAACGACCTTCCAAAATGTAACTTTGTTGAACACAGCATCTATTGAATCCAAATATTCTTTTCGATTCAATCTATCACGCAAGCTATCTTTTAAAATGATAAAATCTTGTTCTTCTTGTGTCAAAGTAGTTGTTCTTGCTGTTGCCCAAAAGGAAGTATCTTTTTCGTAAGCTTCTTGAGCTGTGATAGCAACTTCATTTCCAAAAAATTTATTTGAAAATTGCGGGTTAAAAATGTAATTACTGTATGTAGCTTCGGTTTTACAAGCTGAAATTTCATCCTTGAATTTAGTTCCGTAAGTCAATACTTGATTGGTCAAAACGCAAAGTGAATCTCCAGGATGACTGAAAGTTTGCTCGATTTTGAAATAATCATATTTCAACAAATTCCCTTTTTCCATAGATAGTTCAAGCTTTTGTATCAGCCACAAGGAATCGATGACATAGATATAACCAGATAAGGTGGTCGTAGCGGTACTTCTCGGTAGGATTTTGATTTTATGAATTTTCTGCCCATTTTCCTCGTATTGAGATTCCAGTCTATATTTATAAGACAAAATTCCAGGACCAGAAATGGGTGAACTAACTGGAGATTGATGCAAGTCATTTAGGTGTAATAAATTTTCAAAAAAATTGAAATTAGATTTCACTGTTGTGGTATAATACAATTGTTTGTCGGTTCCACGTAAGGTATATGCATTTCGTATTTCTTTGACTTTACTTGGTGGCGCAAAATTTCGTTGAATTTGAACCTCTAACAAGTTCATGTTGTTTGATTCTGCAATTATTTTTCGTTTTTCAGCTTCAAATGGATCTTCAATTTCTTTTCCATTCGCGTTTTCTTCATCGTCTTTCTTCCCTTTTTCCTTGCCAGTTCTGGTAATCTTCTCTGACGCTTTTATGTAAACATCTACCGTATGGGGCACATTCCATGGATTGATTTTATCACGCTTATCAACCACTTTGAGCATGATTTCTCTCCCTGGATTTGATTTCTTAGTTGTCAATTCAAAACCTTCCAATTCTTCGATTTTCAATGGGAAAAGTTGAATATCTCTCTTCGAATCAACTGGATTTATAACCACATATGACTCTCTGTCTTCATATCCCGTTGCTGAAAAAACCAAAAAATATTCGCCTTCAAACAAACGCATTTCATAATAGCCATTGACATCAGCCTGCGTTCTTAAATCAGGACTCGTTTTTACATAAACTTTTGCATAAGGAATCGGATTCTTTTTTTCATCCAAAATCACTCCTGATAGCAATCGTTGAGAAAAACCAGATAAAAATGAAAGAAAGAAAATGATTGAAAGAAAAACTGTTTGTAGCTTCATAAGTTGTTAATCCTCAAAAACAAAATAAGAACACATTATATGTAATAAAGTTTATCAAAAATAATGAAAACATCTCCATTGATAGCAAGATTGTGTTCAATGATGATTTCCTATTAGGAAAGTTCCATTTTAATGATAAATGGAAATTAAGCTTGATTTTCAGATTGTCTTTTCTGTTCTTCTAAAAAGAGTAAATGTCTTTCCATGCGTTTCATCATCCATTTTCTCACAAAAAACATCAACAATGAAATTGCACCAAAAAGATAAAAATGGTACCACCTTTCAAACCCTGATTTTAAGCCCATTACTGTTACTCCGATAAAAATAAAAATTGCCATTACGAGCCAAAAATAAAGCATTACTTTGTTATAAATTCCCATGATTTTGTTCTTTTTAAGTACAAAGTTAAAAACAAGTTTTAATTGATGATTAAATAGTTCTTGATTCAATGAAATACCGTACAACCAAGCATTACAATTTGCTTTGCATTCTCATCTGTCCGCGTGGCTGCAAAAATTCATATGCGGAAAAATCTTGTTTAGTTCTAATTCCTTGACCAAAAAGTACAGCTTCGGGGGTTCGAACTACCACTGGTTTTTCAGAATAAATCGAAGAATCGCGTTGATTCCAAAATAATTCTTCAGTTTCCAAACGTTGCTTTTTGCCAAAATTATAAAGTTGAACCGAATCTCGCACAAACATCGTTCCCCGTTCTTGTTGAATTTCGCCATACAAAGCAGTCAAAACGGAAACAATTTCACCGCTTTCAGAGAAAAAATTGATTTTAACGCCATCTTTTAATTTGATAACAGGTTCAGGTTTAGAATAAGTCTCAGCCAACTTTGCGAATATTTGTACTCGGGCATAGCCGCTATCAGTGTAAAATACCTTTAAATTGGTTGTTCTTTCATCAGGATCACTGGCTTTAAATGTGACTTTTCGAATTGAATCCAAATCATTTACACAAGAAGAAAGAGCAATGCTGAAGCAAATTAAAAATAGGAAATGAACAATTTTAGCTTTACCAAAAACCATTTGACGACTAAGTTAGAAAATCAGGAGATTAATCAATTTTGAATTTTCTAAACCAACGGTCATTTACTCCTGGAGAAATTATTACTCCAAAATTAATTCCCATATAGCGTTCATTCACAGCGTTTGATTCGCCATTACCTTGTTTTCCGAAAACGAAACCAAAATTAAGAGAAGAAGAAGATCTTTGTGTGGCAAATGGAAGTCCAATTCCTGCAGTAAACACAGTATTCGTTTGCTGCTTATTTTGAGTTACAATCGGCAATGTACCATACTGAAAACCTGCACGGTAACGGATTCTATTTGCATATCCAACAGTTTTGTCCTTGAAATCATTGTGGGGCGTAAATTGAGCTCCAAAAGCGTAACTTGAAGTACTTTCAAAGTTTCCATTGGTAGTTACACCTTCAAAAGTAGTTTGGTAATTAGACCAATCGGCTGTTTTAAATTCGCCGTTTAAAGTCAATTGATAAACTTTTTTAGATTTCTGCAAATTTTTCGGTCTCATCACGTATGTTACACCAACACCAAGCATGGAGGGCATTCCAATTTTACCTTTGCTTGAAGAAATCGTATCTTGATAAATGTATTTATTTACGTTGTTAACGTCCTCCGAGTATGCTAAAAATTGACTTCGACTGGTTGTCAAGCTTTGAGCTGGCTTGTATGTTCCACCAATTAAAAGGGATTTATTTTTATCAATTTTCCATTGATAATTTAAGCCAAAATCAGCATTATATGCTTTTAAGGTATATGTACGATTTTCAATACCGCCCGGAATAGCGTCTGTTGAGGCGTATTCAGCATTAATGTAAGAAATTCTTTCATTTAATGTTGTTCCGAAAATATAACCCAAATTAGCTCCGATTCCCAACTTATGACCTTTGTATTCAAACAAATTTGCAGCAAATCCAACAAACACATGGTGAGTTCCGCCAGAACCGCGATAAACATATTTCATTTCTTGCTGTGCATTCAATGTCTGCAAATCATAGAAATCATATCCAGTTCTTGAATACGGTTTCAATCCAAAAGCTAAACCCAATTTTTTGGCAAAAGGAATGGCAATCGCGAATTGTTCAATACCAATATATTTGGAGTTTGACAGAGCATCACCAGATTTAAATTCTGAAAATCTAGATGAAATCCCTGTGGAAAAAAGCGGCTGACCGTGCGCCAAAGATGCGTAAGAAGATGGATTGTTTATGTTAAGTATGGTCGAGTCTAGATTTGAAACAGAGGTGTTCCCCATTCCACTAAAAATGGCATTGTCTAGCCCCCCGAATTCACCGATTCCGTATGAACTGAAAGGTGAATTTGAAAACTTTTGAGCATTAGTCAAAAGTGCAAAACCAATAAAAATAAACGTCAAAAGTTTAATGTACATGTGCTTGAATTGTAATGAATAAACCCGTGAGGGTCAAATTTTCGTCCACAAAGATGTTGTTTTTTGATGCGAAATCAAAATACTGAGCATCTCCGCCGGTAATAAAAATTGTTAAACCATCATATTTCGCTTGATAATCTTGAATAAAAGCACTGATTTCTGCTTCCACTCCAAGCATCACGCCTGTATGCATACATTCAACGGTTGATTTTCCAATTAATTTTGGTTGCTCTAAATTATTTGCCAATGGAAGTCCTGCTGTAAATTGATTCATTGCTTTATAGCGCATTTGGATTCCTGGCGAAATCGATCCACCTTGATAAACACCATCTTCACTCACAAAATCAAATTTGATACAAGTTCCAATGTCCACCACCAATGCATTTCCTTTCGCTTGAGAAAAAGCAGCGATTGCATTCGCCAAACGATCAGCGCCCAGAGTTTCGGGTGTATCGTAATTCAAGCCAATCGGAAATTTAGATAGTGTTTTGAATAATTTAGCCCCTTGCATCAATTGCAACATCCATTTTGTTTCTTTTTGGGAACGGACTGATGATAAAATTGCTTCGTGAAAACGATTGTCAATCAAAAAAGATTTCAATTGTGTGAGTTCATCACTGGAAAATAGGTGAATTTCGGCCAGTTTATCATTATTGTAAACAGCGACTTTGATACGTGTATTCCCCGCATCAACAACCAAATACCTTTTATTTTTTACCATTGCATGCAAAGATACAAGTAAAAAAATGAAAAAAAATCTATTTTTAAAACTCCATATTAAATAAAGTTGTTATATTTGCACCCACAATTAAGGCGGGAACGTAGCTCAGTCGGTAGAGCAAAGGACTGAAAATCCTTGTGTCGGGGGTTCGATTCCCTCCGTTCCCACAGAAAACCGTTTGATTTTTATCAGGCGGTTTTTTTTTGTTTTATGCTTTATTGAAAAAGATCTCTGCAGGGATATTGAAATAATCTTTGAGTTTTTTGGCCATTTTCAGCGTAATTTCTCGATTACCGGAGAGAATTGCTGAAATGTGACCTTTACTGCCGATGATAGATTCCAAGTCTTTTGCTTTAGTTCCTGATTCTTTCATTTTGAATTTTATTATTTCCAAAACATTTAATTCTGGCAATTGATAATATTTATCGTCATAATCTTTGATTAATATCAGAAGCAACTCTAATTCATCATTTTCGGCTGTGCCAACTTCCGCATCAAAAATCTCCATCATTCGCATAGAAGCTTTGGTATAATCGTCCTCAGTTTTTAAAATTTTCCAGTTCATAAATTACAATTTAGTTGTTAATATTTTCGTATCAAAATTGATTTTTTCGACGTCTATTTTGTCATATTCTTTATGCGTTCCAAACCAAATGACATAACTTGCTTTTTGAATAAAATTGACAGAAACGACTAATCTGAAGTCATTTCCTTTAATATTGAAAACAACTCTATTATTGCTAACAATGCTCGCGTTTCCGTAAATCTTTTTTAATTCGTTAAAGTTTGAAAAATCAAATTTTGAAAACTCATTGAACCATAAAAGTAATTGCATTTCAGCAGCAGGATACTTTTTGATATAATACAATATTGTTTTCTTTACTAAGATTTTCATTTTTCAAAATTAAGACAAAAGTTTTCAATTTGCAAACTTTCTATTTTTTTGGATTTTTGAATGTTGATTATTTTGAATCAAAACATTAATATTACAGACTGAATACAGTTGCAAATTCAATCCCCAAATTCAAATGAAATATTTATTTGTATTTTTCTTTTTTCCTTCAATTTTATTCGCACAGATTAAGGTGCAATATCAGGTTTTTTACACAGAAAACATGGCAACTGAAGGAATCAAAATAAAAGTAAACTATCAACAAAAGAAAGCGACGGATTCAACCTATTTTCATTTTTCAAACCAAGTTTGGGGACAAGATAGTTTGCTGAATTGCTTCAAAACCTTAGCGAATGAAAATCAGAAATACGCATTCAAATTAATTCCTGATAGCAATAGAATCGTTGTATATCACCCAACATCCAAAGAAATCGGATTTTATTATCGCATCAAACAAGATTACGTTGGTGAACCGTTGGAAAAAATCAATAGACCAAGAATTCGACCAGATCACTTCCATATTTTAGGAGAAAGTATGTTTACGGTGCCCGAGGAAGTTTTTAATTCAAAAGTTGAAAATCATGAACTAGGTGTCACAATCGATTGGATTGATTTTCCAGAAAAATATGTCATTCACAATACTTTTGACAGCCAAAAAAAGCACCAAAATTTACCGAAAATTAAGCTTTGGGGAGAATTATACCATTCGGTTTTTGTTGGCGGAGACTATAGAATTCATCAATTTAATTGTGAAAATAAACCTGTATATTTCGCCATTCGAGGTAACTGGTTTGTTGATTATCAAGATAAAAAGTTATTGGATGCTTTAGAAAAAACAATTCAATCTCAACGCACTTTTTGGAATGACAATAGCGCAAATTACTTCACAGTCATTATGACACCCACTATATCAACTGCTGACAGCTCGTTCTCAGGTCAAAGTACAACTGGTTCAGGTGTTTGGAATGCTTTTGATATTTTGTCCACCAATAATCCCTTCAATAATTGGAATGTTATCAATTATATCTTTAACCACGAATTGATGCACAGTTGGATTGGAGGCAAAATTGGAATGAAACATGAAGAACTAAATTATTGGTTCAGTGAAGGTTTTACCGATTATTATACTTACAAAAACAGATTAAGAAGCAAAGATTTGGATTTCAAAACTTGGTTGGAAGATTTCAATGTGGAGGTTTTACAAGCTCATTGGAAAAATCCGGAACGAAATAAAGCAAACTTTATCATTAAAGATGATTTTTGGAAGAGCAGAGACGTTGAAAAAATCCCGTACAGACGAGGTGCAATTTTTGCGTTTTGGCTTGATAATCAAATCTTAATTAAAAGCAACTATACCAAATCACTGGATGATTTAATGAAAGAATTATTGCAGATTTGCGAAAATGAGCATAAGAAATTTAATGACGAGTTATTTCTTGATTTGGTTCAAAAATATTTACAAAAAGACATCAGCTATTTTTTTCAAAAACACATTCTCGATGGACAAGATATCCTTTTTGAAAAATCCGATTTGATAGAGGGCTTTACATTTGACATAGAAAAAAATCTTCCTAAATTGAATGCAAATAAAAATGTTGAAAAAAGATATTTGTCTATTTATTAGATACTTAGACTTATCTCGATAGGCCTATTTGAATTTTTAACATTTTTTTTCTAAACTAATTAGAAAAAGTTTTGTTTAACGTTTTAATCAATTAATTAAACAAAACGTATTATGAAAAAAGTATTATTAAACTTAAACAAGAAGAAAGTCGTAGGTTTTACGGTAGCGCTATTTTGCTCATCGGGATTCTATGCACAAACAAGTGTATTTGATGTGATTGCGGCCAGTCCAAACCACACTTACCTTGAAACAGCATTAATTCAAGAAGGTTTAGACGGTGCGCTAGACAACAGTAGTGCTACTTTAACCGTTTTTGCGCCAGATGACAATGCATTTACAAACATTGCAACTGCTTTGGGAACAAACATCAATGGATTGTTGGCTTTGCCAAATTTATCCGACATCTTATCTTACCACGTATTAGGATCAGAAGTAGCTTCATCGGCAATTACAAATGGTGCAATTGTTCAGCCATTAAGCCCTACCAACACATTGAAATTGACCTTAAAAGCAAACGGAGATGTATTTGTAAATCAAGCGCAAGTAACAACAGCGAATATTAACGCTGACAATGGAATTGTGCATGTTTTGAACGCTGTAGTGCTTCCTTCTGAAACAGTGGTTGATGTAGCAATTGACAACGGATTCACTTCATTGACTGCAGCAGTTGTGAAAGCAGAATTACTTCCAGCTTTGACAAATCCTTTGGCGACTTTGACTGTTTTTGCTCCAACGAATACCGCTTTCGACAACATTGCAACTGGTTTGGGTGTAACAGTAACAGATTTGTTAAACCTTCCAAACTTGGCAGATATCTTGACTTACCATGTTTTGGGAACTGAAGTAGCTTCATCAGCAATTACTAATGGTGCAATCGTTCAACCATTGAGTACTACAAACACTTTGAAATTAACATTGAAAGCAAATGGAGATGTATTTGTAAATCAAGCGCAAGTAACAACAGCAAATATTAACGCTGACAATGGAATCGTTCATGTTTTGAATGCCGTAGTTCTTCCTTCTGAAACAGTCGTTGACGTAGCCATCGACAATGGATTTACTTCCTTAACAGCAGCAGTTGTGAAAGCAGAATTATTGCCAGCTTTGACAAATCCTTTGGCAACTTTGACAGTTTTTGCTCCAACGAATACAGCTTTCGACAACATTGCAACTGGATTGGGTGTAACAGTGGCAGATTTGCTAAATCTTCCAAACTTAGCAGATATCTTGACTTACCATGTTTTGGGAACTGAAGTAGCTTCATCAGCAATTACAAATGGTGCAATTGTTCAACCATTGAGTACTACAAACACTTTGAAATTGACTTTGAAAACAAACGGAGACGTTTTTGTAAATCAAGCGCAAGTAACAACAGCGAATATTAACGCTGACAATGGAATCGTACATGTATTGAACGCCGTTGTTCTTCCTTCTGAAACGGTGGTTGACGTAGCGATTGACAATGGATTCACCTCATTGACTGCAGCAGTTGTGAAAGCAGAATTGTTACCAGCTTTGACAAATCCTTTGGCAACTTTGACTGTTTTTGCTCCAACAAATACCGCTTTTAACGACTTGGCAACTGCTTTAGGAACAGATTTGGCAGGAGTATTGGCTAGTCCAAATTTGACTGAAATCTTGACTTACCATGTTTTGGCTACAGAAGTTACTTCAACTCAGTTAGTAAATAATTCAAATGTGCCAACATTGAACGGTCAAACTGTTTTGGTAACAACTACCCCAACGGTTAAAATTAACGAATCAAATGTGACACTAGCAGATGTACAAGCTCAGAACGGTGTAGTGCATGTGATTGATGCTGTTTTGCTTCCAGGGTTTGCTGATATCAATGAAGTAACCATTGCAGATTTGAATTTCTATCCAAATCCAGCAACAGAAAACATTTCAATAGATAATTTCACAACAGGAAACTACCAAATCTTAAATAGTTTGGGTCAAATGGTTAAAGCTGGAAAAATTGAAAACAATTTAATTTCAGTATTGGATCTTGAATCAGGAAGTTACATTGTAAGATTTACAAATGAGGAAGGAAATTTCCAAGGTAAGTTAATCAAGCAATAAATAAAAAAATAAATTGGTTACAGAGGCTATCTTTATTGGTAGCCTCTTTTTTTGTCTCTGATTTTTAAAATTCCCACATTAGAAAAACTAATCTTCATGAAATAGTCTATTTTTGTTTAATCAAAATAGGCAATTTTTAACTCATGAAAAAAACAAGTATCATCATCTCAGCGTTATTCGCAGCATTTTTTTTAGGTTCCTTCGTTAATGGAAATCAAAACGCAAGCAAAGATAAAACTGAAAAAAAACAAAGAAACTTGAAATTGGGTGCTTTCTCAATGAGTTTGAATGTGAAAGATGTCAAAATCTCCAAGGAATTTTATGAGAAATTAGGTTTCACGGTCTTTGGCGGAAGTCTAGAACAAAAATATTTAATCATGAAAAATGGCAATACCTTGATTGGTATTTTCCAAGGAATGTTTGAAGGAAACTTGCTCACTTTCAATCCTGGTTGGGACGAAAATGCCAAAAATGTGAAAGATTGGGACGATGTTCGTGTCATCCAAAAAGAACTAAAAGCCAAAGAAATTGCGATTGCCCCAGAAGCTGATGAAAAAACGGTAGGACCAGCATTCATTATGCTTTCAGATCCTGACGGAAATGTGATTTTGATTGATCAACACAGGTAATAAATAATTGAAAACAACATGAATCCATTTGATAAAATCAGTCAATTGAATGCTACCAAAAGGCAAATTGTTTCCATTTCAATTTCTGTGGTTATTGGGGGCTTGTTGACAATTTTGGGGATTTATGGAGTTGGCGAATACGGCATTGCTATTTTCATTGCAACACCTTTCTTTCTAGGATTTGCACCCGTTATTTTGTTCGGATATAAAAATAAAATCCGCGCGAGTGATTCAAGAAAAATTGGGCTTTTTTCGCTGACCTTTTTCATGTTGGGACTTGTTTTTTTCGCCATTGAAGGATTCATTTGTATCATTATGGCGTTACCAATCGGACTTGTTTTTGCTTGGATAGGAAGTTATATTGGCTACCTCGTAATTCGCAAAAGTCACAAAAAAGGTCCAGTAGGAATGTTTGTTTTAATCATTTTTATACCTTCTTATTCACTCTTTGAAAAACAGATTGAACCTGAAATTTACAGTGTTGTAACCTCGATTGAAATAGCTGCTTCACCTGAAAAAGTTTGGGAAAATGTCGTTGAATTTCCACAATTAGAAAAGCCTACAGAATTTCTTTTTCAGACTGGAATTTCCTATCCTATCAATGCAAAAATTAAAGGCAAAGGAGTTGGAGCAATAAGATATTGTAATTTTACTACAGGAAGTTTTGTTGAGCCTATTACTAGATGGGACGAACCAAATTTACTCGCATTTGATGTGCTAGAACAACCTGCACCGATGAAAGAAATCAGTTTTTGGGACATCGATGCTCCACATCTTCATGATTATTTTGTTTCTAAAAAAGGTCAATTTAAATTGGTAAGATTGAAAAATGGAAATACCAAATTGATAGGAACAACTTGGTATTACAACAACATCAAACCTAATTTTTATTGGAATATTTGGAGCGATTATATTGTTCATCAAATACACAACAGGGTTTTAAAACACATCAAGAAAAACGCTGAAAAATAAATTAAAAATAAAACGCATGAATCCACAAGTTGACGAATTCTTCCAAAATGCCAAAAACTGGAACGCTGAAATGCAGTATTTGCGCAAAATTGTGTTGGAATGTCAGCTTGTTGAAGCGTTGAAATGGAAAGTGCCTTGCTATGTTTTTCAGAATGGAAATGTGGTGTTAATTCACGGTTTCAAAGAATATTGTGCGCTCAATTTTTTCAAAGGAGCATTGCTCAGCGACACCAATCAAATTTTACATCAACAAACAGAAAATTCGACATCTGCCAGACAAATTCGATTTGCCAATTTACCAGAAATCATTGCGCAGGAAAGTACTATTAAAGCGTATATTTTTGAAGCCATTGAAGTGGAGAAAGCAGGTTTGAATGTCACTTACAAAAAAGCGGAAGAATTTGATGTTCCGATAGAATTGACCAATAAATTAAACGAAAATCCTGCGTTAAAATCTGCTTTCGAAGCACTGACTCCTGGACGAAAAAAAGGCTATTATTTGCATTTTGAAGGCGCCAAACAATCCAAAACCCGCGAAACAAGAATTGAAAATTGCATTCCTAGAATCATGAAAGGAAAAGGTTTAAACGATTGCATTTGCGGACTTTCGAAACGCATGCCAAATTGTGATGGCTCTCATAAGTTTTTGAAAGAAGCCAATAGTTAGGATTTTAATATTTTTCACTAAATTTGAAAAATAAGTACTAATCTATTTTTTGAATTATGAAATTCCTTCTTTCAACCATTACCATTTTATTTGTCGCTTTTTCTTTTGCTCAAACTGCCCAAGAGCATTATAAAAATGGCGTTCAAAAACACAACAAGGAAGATTACAAAGGCGCTATCAAGGATTACAACAACGCCATCAAAGAAGACAAAAGTTTTACAAAAGCATATTTCAACCGCGGAACTTGTTTCCTCGCGTTGAGCAATTTCAAAGATTCGTATGCCGATTTCACGAAAGCGATTGAATTGAATCCGAAAGATGCTGAATCCTATTACCGTAGAGCAACGATTTTTGTGGTTCAAGACAAATATTTAGAAGCTTTGCCAGATTTGGACAAAACAATTGAACTTGATCCAGCTGCACCCGACGCTTTGACCCTTCGCGGACAAATTAGAATGCAATCTGGGAACGAAAAAGGAGGTTGCGAAGATTTTAATTTGGCAAAAAAGAATGGCGACAAACAAGCAGATGAATACATCAAAAAGTTTTGCGGAAACAAGAAACAAAAAAATGAATCGTTGATGCTCGATTGGCCAGACGCTGAAAATTGGAAAGTAGGAAGTCAGCAAGAAAATGATAAAATGACCTTGGTGGAATTGATTCACTCCAACGAAACATTGGAAAATTGGACAGAAATTGGAACGATGACTTCAATCAAAGGTGCCAAAAATGTAGGATTAGACAAAGCGATGAATCTGATGTATGATCAATCGAAAATTAACTCGCCGAAAGCCAAATTGACCTTCATCGAAAAAGATGAAAATGCAGAATTTCCTTGGATTATTTTCACGATTGAATGTCCAAATTTTAAAAATGACAAAACTCCTGAATCGCAACTTTGGTATATCGTTCAAGGAGAAACTGCTTTGTACACCAATTTCAGAGCAGTCAAAAAAGCGGAAATTGCAGCTGATTTGAAAACAAAATGGATTGCATTTTTCAAAACGGCGAAGGTGGTGAATCAATAATTATAAATTTTGACCCAATGACTAAAACCCTAACCTCTCTCCTATTCTTTTTGACTCTTGGCTTTTCAGCATTTGCTCAAAAAGATTCGCTCAAACCATTGATTCAAAAACCTTTGATCGAAAAACCGATGAAGAAAGTTTCATTGTTGGTAAAAGTGAAATTTATTCCTATGCCTTTGGGCAAAAGTTTGTTTTTATTAACTGCTGCAGGAGCTGATTTTCGCTTCTTTAGAAATCACTCTGTTGGACTCACTTTTTTCAGAACACAATATGACCACAATGAAAAAAAAGTAACAGACAACAATGGAAATTATTACGCCGATTTCGTCACAAGTTCAAACGTAAGGGAATCAATTACAATGAATTATCGTTTGTACTTCAATCCGATAAAATTCAACAAAGAAACGGCTTTTATTTTCTATGCAGGACTCTATTATCGCAGCGGTCAAAACAACATTCATTACGAGCCATTATTCACAAATCCAAGTTATTACTACCGCGGAAAAGATTATTCAAAAGGCGTATTTTTTGGAATGTTGAGTAAGTTTACCAAGCACATTGGATACGATTTCAATATTGGAGTGCACGAACGAAAATCGATCCTGAAATCGTTAGATTCTGACGGTTATCACAACATTTCAAACACCAAGATAGGCGTCAGACTTGACTTCGGACTGACATTCATTCTATAGGCTAAAATTTCCCGAGAATCGCTGAGAGCGAGCATGTATTTTGTGCAGATTACGGATGCCATCGGGAAAGTAGCGACGAAGAAGATTGTGTTGGAATAATTGAAACAATACTTTTGTCAAAACAGCGTTTTTAAATCAAAAAATAAATCAATGAAAACTACAGCCAGCTTGCGATTTTTTGGTCTTTTGACATTTTTAATTTTTATCAATGCTTGTACGAAATCAAATTTTGAAACGGGAATTAAAGGTAAAGTTGAATATGAAAGTGGTGATTGCATGCCGCCTATTAATGAAACCAATCGATCTTATAAAAAATTTAAAGGTGAATTAGTTTTTGTCGTAAAAACTGATTTGGATAACCTAGGAAATGGTGATTTTGAAAATCTAAAACAGCATAGCATCAAAACGAAAATAAAAAGAGGAAAATTGGGTAAAGAATTGCCAGCCAATACCTATGTGGTCATGCCTGAAAATTTGTATCTTTATTCTGAAGCCAACACCATTACCATAGTTGAAGGAGAAGTGCTTGACAAAGACTTTCAATTTTGGAATTGTACATCCTATTAAATGAATTTTTTTAATTTGTTAAACATTCATTTTTTCAAATCATTAGTTGCAGAAACTTCCTTAAAAAAACATTACATTTGATAGAATTAAATTCTGTCTCATGCAAAAAATACTGTGCTTATTGTTGTTTGTTCCGCTTATCGGATGGACGCAAAAACCAAATGAAATCAACGTCAAATCGCAAATCAAGAAAGTAAAGTTGTTCTTGACTGCCGGAGAAATGACGCATACAACGGAAGTCAAATTGTTGAAAGGAAGAAATAAACTGATTTTTTCAGGAATTTCCGCTTTCGCTGATCCTCAAAGTATTCAATTTAGCGCCAACCAACCTTACAAATTGGTTTCGGTTTCCACTGAAATGGATTTCATGGCTGCAGAACAATTCAATCCGAAAATTTCGAAATTGAAAGATTCTTTGGATTTGTTGAAAGACAATTATCAGTTAAATTCCGATATTTTCAATTCTTATCAAGCTGAATTGGCAGTATTGAACACCAACAGAGATTTGAAAGGTGACAACCAAAATCTAACAGTAGCTCAAATCAAGGAAGCTGCTGAATTTTTCAGAACAAGAACCTTGGAAATCAACCGCCAAATCACCAAATTAAACAAGGAAAAAAATACCTTGAATAATCAAATTGAATTGCTTCGTTTTCAACTGACTGAATTGAATTTCAATGAAAATCAACGCAGCAACCAAGTGATTGTGTTGATTGATTGTGAAGCAGCTATCAACGCAAACTGCACACTGAGCTATTTGGTGAGCGATTGTGGTTGGGCGGCTACGTATGATTTATCGGCAACAGATTTGAACCAAAAAATCAACCTCAAATACAAAGCGAAAATTTACAACAACACCGGAAATGCTTGGGACAATGTTGATTTAGTGCTTTCGACAGCAGACCCAAAATTGTCGGCATCACAACCGAATTTACAATCTTGGTACTTGGATTTTTACAACTTAAACATGCAAGGAAAATCGAAGTCCAAAGAATATTACGCGCCGCAAGCGTATGAAGAATCTTACAGACAACAAGCTGAAACCAATCTCAATATTGCCAATCAACGTGTTTTTGACAATTACATTTTAGGAAAAGATGCTGAACAGTCAAACAACGAGCAATTGGGCTGGAAAATGGACGGATTGACGCGTTTGAATGAACGAAAAGTGCAAAAACCTGTCGTTGCGATGAAACAAATTGAAATCTCAGAATTGACGACTGAATTTGTGATTGAACACAAGTTTTCTTGTCCAACCGACGGAAAACCTTACAGCGTTGATGTAAAAGAAATGAATTTAGACGCAACATTTACGCATGTTACCATCCCAAAATTGGACAACGGCGCATTCTTGATTGCCAATATCGTTGGATGGCAAGATTTGGATTTAATTCCTGGTCCGACAAATGTTTATTTCGGCGGCGTTTATGTAGGCGTTTCACAAGTAGATACGCGCAATGTAAGCGATACACTTTCTCTTTCTTTCGGACGTGACAACAAAGTAGTTGTGATGCGCAAATTGAAACAAGAATTGAGTTCTAAAAAAGTAGTAGGAAGCTCAAAAAGAGAAACGTACTTGTATGAAATTGCAGTGAGAAACAACAGAAATGTACCGATCAAAATTGTGGTTTATGACCAAATTCCAATCAGCAAAAACGAAAGCGTGACTGTGGTGACAGAACAAACTTCCAATGCCAAAAAAGATGCAGAAACGGGCGAATTGAAATGGGAATTGACCATTCAACCAACTGAAACGAAATCCGTTGAATTGGGATACAGCGTGAAATATCCAAAAGATGCGATGGTCACTTTGCAACGATGGAGAACGATCAGCGCGCCAAGTTTTTAAAATTTAAGAAGATTGATTTAAATGGAGGTAATTCAATTATCTCCATTTTTTTTGCGTTTCATTGTGACCAAAATCATATAAAATTTTGTCAAAAATTGACTTTTAGAGACTGAAGAAATGTGTAATTTTGTTCTATGTTAAAAGACAAATTTTACAGCGTTTTTAAAGGTAAATGTCCTGCTTGTCACCAAGGAGATGTATTTGAAAGCGGTGCGATTTACAATCCAAAAAAATTCGATAAAATGTACGAAAAGTGCGCGCATTGCGGACACAAATATGAAATCGAAAATGGCTTTTGGTACGGCGCAATGTATGTCAGCTATGGAATGACGGTAGCGTTTTCTGTAGCAACTTTTGTCTTGACCTATCTAATTTATCCAGATGCCGATGCTTGGTTGTATTTTGGCTTGATTGTTTTTGTTCTACTCGCATTAGTTCCAATTACTTTCAGATACAGTCGCTTGATTTGGATGAATTTATTCACTAGTTACAATCCCAACAAAATACATTAACATGAGCAAATTTCAAGAAATCATTCAGTCAGAGACACCTACATTAGTCGATTTTTTCGCCACTTGGTGCGGTCCTTGTCAAACGATGATGCCAGTTTTAGATCAACTCAAAGACAAAATGGGCGATAAAGTTAGAATCATCAAAATTGATGTCGATAAAAATCAAGATGTGGCAGCCAAATTCAAAGTGAGAGGCGTTCCCACTTTCGTGCTTTTCCAAGCAGGTGAAATCCTTTGGAGACAAAGCGGCGGAATGGATGTCAATACTTTGCAAAACAAAATTGTGTCCAGCGCGAAATAATAATCTTTGCTAAATAATGGAAGGTACCAAAGGTATCAATCAATTCTAAAGACGGATTAAATCCGTCGCAATAAGGAAGAAAGTTACATATTTTTGGTGTGTTTTTTTGTCAAAATCATGCCAAAAACCTGCTGTAAATCAAAGTTTATCACATTCAAATAAATCAGTGTTGGGCATTTTCGAACAAAATCTTTAAAGAATTGTTACTTGTAAAGTAAAAAATAAAGAAACATGTCAAAAAAATACGCTTTAACATTCGGAATCATCTTGTTGCATTTGATTTCATTCGGTCAATCGAAAGGAATTATCTTGGGAAATTTAAAAGATAAAAACACCCAAGAGACGATTTATCCTGGAACAATTATCGTTGAAGGAACAGAATTCAAAACGCAAACCGACATCGATGGAAACTATAAATTGGAAATTCCAGTTGGAACTTACAACATCAAAGCAATCTATTCAGGCTATGTTTCACTGATCAAATACAACATTGTGGTTTCTTCAGGAAATGCACAAGTAGTGAATTTTGACATGGAAGTTGTAACGACTGAAATCGGAGAAGTAACTGTTTCCAACGACAAATCAAAATCCGCAGTTGCGACAGATATGATCACGCCATTGTCCGTGCAACAATTGACCACTGAAGAAATCAAAAGTAATCCTGGAGGAAATTTTGACGTTTCTCGTGTAATTCAAACCCTTCCTGGTGTAGGTTCTAGCGCTGGAGGAGCGGCACGTAACGACATCATTATTCGCGGTGGTGCACCGAATGAAAATGTATATTATTTGGATGGAATCGAAATTCCCGTACTAAATCACTTTCAAACACAAGGAAGTTCTGGCGGTGCGCAAGGAATTTTGAATGTTTCATTCATCGAAGATGTAAAATTGAGTTCCTCTGCATTTGATGCTAGATATGACAATGCGCTAGCTTCTACCTTCATAATCAATCAACGAGACGGAAATCCAGAAAGATTATCAGGAAATGTTCGTGCGAGTTTAACTGAAGCTGTGTTGACATTTGAAGGACCAATCAGCAAGAAAACCACCTTTTTAGCTTCTGCTAGGAAATCGTATTTGGATCTTTTGTTTTCCTTAATTGATTTGCCAATTCGCCCCAATTTTTACGACTTTCAGTACAAAGTGACTCATAAAATCAATGATAAAACAACTTTGACTGCCATTGGTTTGGGTGCAATTGATCGTTTTTCTTTTGCTACAACCAAAAGTTCAACCCCTGAAAATGTTTTCATTACACGCTCTCTGCCTTATATCAATCAATGGAATTATACTACTGGTTTCAATCTGAAACGTAAAGTAAAGAAAGGATACATGAATTTCTCTTTATCTAGAAACATGTTTAACAACAGTTTAGATAAATTTGTTACTGGTGAACAAATTGAAGCTGACAGAACTTTCAAATTAGTTTCCCAAGAAATCGAAAATAAGTTTCGCTTCGACATCAATAAATTTATCAATGGTTGGAAAATCACAGGTGGACTCTCTGCACAATATGTAAAATACAATACTGATTTGTACAACAAAGTGACGAATGACCTACTTGATTCAGCTGGAAATGTGATTGTACCAGCACAAATAATCGAAATTCAAAGTGCCACTGAATTTTTCAAGTATGGTCTTTTTGGACAAGTTGCAAAAAATGTTTTCAATGAAAAACTGTTGCTGTCTTTGGGATTGAGAACCGATATGAATTCATTTACAAAGGAGGGAAATAATCCTTTGAAAACACTTTCACCAAGATTTTCTGTAGCCTATCACTTGACCTCCAAATTTGATTTAACAGGTTCGATTGGAACATATTATAAAATTCCAACTTACACTTCTTTGGGCTATCGCGATCAAATGGGAAATTTGGTAAATCAAGATATGAAGTATATTCAATCAACGCATTATGTATTAGGAACACAGTTTTTACCAAATAAAGCATTGAGAATTACAGTAGAAGGATTTTACAAGCAGTACGCAAATTATCCAGTTTCAGCAGCAACAGGAGTTTCTTTGGCAAATCAAGGTTCGGAATTTGGCTCGATCGGTAGTGAAAAAGTAATTAGCAATGGAAAAGGTGAAACTTTTGGTTTTGAAGTTTTTGTGCAACAAAAATTAATCAAAAAGTTATTCTATGTTGTCAGCTACACTTTTGTGAGAAGTAAATTTTCTGGCGCCAATGGCAATTTAATTCCATCCTCTTGGGACAGTCGTCACTTGCTATCAGCAACCTTGGGCTACAAATTCAAAAAAGGATATGAATTGGGATTGAAGTACAGATTTGCTGGTGGAACTCCTTATACACCATTTGATTTAGAAGTTTCTCAGCAAAACTATTTATTGACAGGAACAGGAACCTTGAATACGAATTTATTGAATACAAATCGTTTACAAGCGTTCAATCAATTAGATGTACGTGTCGACAAAAAAATCAACTTCAAACGAACTGCAATTGATCTTTACATTGATATTCAAAATATTTTAGCTTTAGAATCTCAAGGTGTACCACAATATACTTTCAAAAGAAATGCAGATAATACAGATTTTGAAACTACAGATGGAAATCCAATCAAAGCAGATGGATCAAATGGAGTACCTGTAATTTTAAATGATTTATCTAAAACTGTGGTGCCGACTATCGGAATTATTTTTGAGTTTTAACTTGATGTTTAATTTCTTTCAAAGGAAATCAAGTTTCATTCATTGAGATAATTAAAATAGTCATCTGTTCAAATTAAATGTAATTTTCAAACCCATATTTTGTATATTTGTTAGTCTTTGAAATCAAATAAATGTTCATTTGGATTTTCAAGTCTAACTACTCATATGGAAAAAAAATTACGTTCAAGAACTTCATTAATTCAAATCATTGAGAAAATTGCTTTCAAAACAGCAACGTTGTTAGTTTTATTGATAGTTTTTTCAAATCAAATTAGTGCGCAAACTTTTCCAAATCCAGCGAGTTTATCAACTGGTCAGGGAGCACCAAATACCATCGACCCACTGTGGTTGGCTTCGCCTTGGTACACAACAAATCCACCAAATCCAATGGGTTTGACGTATATTTCAACGCTGATTAACAACAATTGTGCGCCGGGTTCTTGGGTAGATCCAACAACACTTCCCGCCCCAGTAAACAATGGAAATTGGATTACCGGTTCAGATGGAAACTGCGCCACAAATACCACCAGCGGTTATAGATACTTTAGATTAACCCTCAATCTTCCAGCTGATTGTAACGGTTTTAGCGTTACTGTTGCAGGAAATTATGTCTTGGATTTAGTAGGTTATTCTGACAATACCATCAGTGATGTTTTTGTAAATGGAAACAGCACTGGAATCACTGGAGGAAGTTTTGCTGCTGGAGGACAATTAAATATCAATTTGCAAGGTCCGTGGGTAGTTGGAACAAATTATGTAGATGTATTGGTTTACAATTCACCATCATTAAATCCTGGCGATCAGAATCCTTACGGTTTACTTTTGGTGGCGGATGCAACAACAAGTGACAACATGGATACAGACAATGATGGCGTTTCCAATTTGAATGACTTGTGTCCATGTGAAGCGGGAACGAATCCTTACGGTTGTACCGATCCAAGTTTGTATAACTGTGACATCGATGCAATTAGACAAGCAATGACAGACGCAGGATGCATAGAAATGCCCGGTTGTTCTAGCGATTGCAGCATTTATTTCTTGAATCCACAGCAAATGACTGGTTCTCAAGCGCAAGCTTTCGCGCAAAATTTAGGTGCGAATTTGGTTTCAATTCAATCACAAGAAGAAAATGATTGTATCATGAGTTCATTGACAAACCTGAGTCAAACCGGGGTAATTTGGATTGGATTTTCAGATGAAATCAACGAAGGATCCTTTGTTTGGTACGATCAATCTCCAATCGTTTACACGAACTGGGCACCAGGCGAACCAAATCAATCTGGAAATGAAGATTGTGTACAAATTTATCCAACAGGAGCAAATCCTGGAACTTGGAACGATTTGTCTTGCGGAAGCTCAAACTCTAAATCGATTATAGAAGTCAATCTTTGTCCTGTAATCAACGCAGGAAATGACATTTCAGTTTGTATTGGAAGTACAGCTAATTTAAACGCAAGCAATACATTATTTGGTTCTTCCCCATATACTTACACTTGGTCTAATGGTCCAGTTGTGCAAAGTAATCCGGTTTCTCCAGCAGATACAACGTTATATTCAATCGTTACGACAGATAGATACAATTGTACAGCATCTGATACAGTGATTGTGAATGTCATGGATTTACCAATTGTAGTTGCTGGAGCGGACATCGTTGTTTGTCCTGAAGAAACGGTAACACTTTCGGGTTCAGGAGATTTGACCAATGCATACGCATGGAACAATGGAATTACGAATGCAACACCATTTACACCTTTTTCACAATCTACCGATTATATAGTAACAGGAACAAATGCAAACAATTGTCAAAATTCCGATACAGTGAATGTTTCGGTGCAATTAGATGGTTGTCCAAATTTCCCTAACAATTACAATTGCGATATTGATGCCATTCGCGCTGCATTTGCCGCAGCAGGGTGTGTCGAAATGGTTGGATGCGTGAATGAATGCAGCATTTACTTCTTGAATCAACAATCACTTTCTGGTTCAGCAGCACAAGCATTTGCGCAAAACTTAGGTGCCAATTTAGTTTCAATTCAATCTCAAGCTGAAAATGACTGTATCGTTTCATCTCTCGTTAATTTAGGTTTAAATACTGTTTCTGATGTTATTTGGATTGGACACAATGATGAAGCAACAGAAGGAACTTTTGTCTGGTATGATCAATCACCTGTAACCTACACAAATTGGGCTGGTGGTGAACCAAACAATACAGGTGGTGACGAAGATTGTGTACAGATTTATCCTGATGGTTTTTGGAATGATTTACCTTGCGGAATCGGAAATGCACGTTCGGTAATTGAAGTAAATCTTTGTCCTGTAATGAATGCTGGAGTAGATCAAATTATTTGTAGAGGCGAAACAGCCAACTTAAATGCTGGAAATACCATTTTAGGTTCTTCGCCTTATGCGTATGATTGGAGCACAGGTGCACAAACACAAAACACAACTATAACACCAAATACAACTGCAGATTACGACGTAACTTCTACAGACAGATATGGTTGTACAACTGGAGACACCTTAACAGTTACTGTAAATTCTGTTCCATCTGCCATTTTCTCAACCAACAATGTCTGCTTGGGAACGAATGTAATTTTCGATAACCAGTCTACTATCACTGGCGATGTAATCACACAAAACAACTGGACTTTTGGCGATGGAAATACTTCAACTACACCAAGTCCTACACATAATTATGCGACAAGTAATACATTTAGTGTAACATTAACTGTCACAACTGCAAATGGTTGTTCAGATTCACAAACACAAGATGTAACCGTCTATCCAATTCCTGAGGCGCCAATTTTAACAAGCAATAGTCCAATTTTGTGTCCTGGCGATGAAGTCATTTTACAAATGAATGCAACACCAAACGCGACGTATTTCTGGAATGGGCCAAATAATTTTACAAGTTCGAATCAAAATCTGCAATTTCCTGCAAGTTTTGATAATGAGGGAAATTACACAGCATACATTGAGGTAAATGGTTGTCCTTCACCTACAGTGGGAACTTTGGTTTCAATCATAGGTTCATTAACAACTCCAACGGAAGATTTCCCGAATGTGATTACGCCAAATGGAGATGGAATCAATGATTATTTAGACATGGATCAATTTTTCAATGTTTGTTTGCCCTACTCACTTTCTATTTGGAATCGTTGGGGAACAATTGTTTATGAACAAAAACAAGGTTCACTTCCTTTTGAAGGAAAAGACGCAAGCGGCGCGAAATTAACTGATGGCGTATATTTCTACAAAATCACTTTTGGTGAACAAGAAAAACTGGGAACTATTTCAATATTGAGGTAATTTTAGAATATAAAAAAAGCGGAAATCCAAAAATGATTTCCGCTTTTTTAGTTATACCTATTTTCTATTTTTTCTCCGGAAACAAACTCAATAACCCTGCTTCCGAAGCATCGCAAACACCTCGTTCAGTGATTAATTTCGTTACATATTTCCCTGGAGTCACATCAAATCCATAATTGCTTGCTTTCGTAGTTTCAGGGCAAATTAACACGGAATCAATGCTTCCTTTGCTGTTTTTTCCAATCATGTATCTCACTTCGTCTTGGTTGCGTTCTTCGATTGGAATTTCTTTCAAACCATCGTTGATTGTCATATCTAAAGTTGTTGAAGGCAAAGCAACATAAAAAGGAATATTGTTGTCCTTAGCAGCTAATGCTTTCAAATAAGTTCCGATTTTGTTAGCAACATCGCCTTGACGCGTTGTTCTGTCTGTTCCAACAATTACCATGTCTACCATTCCGTGTTGCATCAAATGTCCGCCAGCATTATCAACAATCAAAGTATGATCCACTTCGTGGCGTGTCAATTCATAGCAAGTCAAATTCGAACCTTGATTTCTTGGTCGCGTTTCGTCCACCCAAACATGCACTTTGATTCCTTTTTGAACCGCTTGGTAAATCGGTGAAGTGATTGTCCCCCACTCTACACAGCCCAACATTCCAGCGTTGCAATGTGTCAAAATATTGACAACCTCCCCATTTTTTTGTGCTGAAATTTCTTCAATAATTGGCAAACCATGTACACCAATCATGCGACAAGTTTCAACATCTTCCTCCACAATCGCAGCCGCTGCTTCCCAACTTGTTTTCAAGAAATCTTCTGCATTGTCCATCGCTTCACGCATTTTATCCAATGCCCAAAAAAGATTTACCGCAGTTGGACGAGAAGCACGCAATTCGGAAAAAGCTTGGTCCAAAAAAGAACCATCTAATTCGTTTTCAATCATTTCACGAACCGCCAAATAAATTCCGTAAGCAGCAGTGGCCCCAATTAAAGGCGCACCACGGACAATCATTTCTTTGATTGCATCCACCGCATCGTCGTAAGTTTCCAACTTCACAACCACAAATTCATGTGGTAATTTACGTTGGTCGATTACTTCCACATATTTATCTTCTGTTGGCCAAATGGTTCTGAATTTGCTCATAATGATTGTTTATTGCTTTGAAATAAAGTACAAAAGTAGTTTTTTCATTTTGATTGAAGCATTGAGGACACGCTTCGCTTTAAGATATTAAGATTTTAGGACACGTTGCAATGCAACTTTAAGACTTTAATTTAGGCTTCAAACTTTCAAATTAATTACAAATATTTACGAAAATCTAAAGTCTTAGTACCTTACCATCTTAAAACAGCAATAAATGTACCTCCTTACACCTCAAGTCCAAAAATATAATTTACAGCTATTTACGTGTGCAAAATGTGCGAATTCAAGAATCCATACAACCAAAAAGTACTTATTCATGAATTCACACAAGCAATCAAAAAAAAATTGCAGAGCCATTAATACATTTACACAGCTAAAACGAAAAACTATGTGTTCAAAATCAAAAATGATTTTCGCGATGATTGGAATTTTCTTTTCCGTCAATTCGCTGAAAGCACAAACAGAAAATACGGGTATAATGCCCTCCGCAACTGCACATTTAAAAAGTAGTTCGCCAAACACATTTATAGAAGCCATTTCTATTCTTGCAAAAGGTGATCCCATTTTGACTGAAAAGTCCATTAAAGAAATCATCAGCCTCAAACAAACAGGAAACCTACAACTGATTTCCGAAGAAGCATACGATTTATTGCCAGAAAACCGAAGAAAGTATTTTACGAACAGTCGTCAAATGCAAGAAATTATTGAAAAACAAAAGCAATGATAGTCAATCAATCTTTTCTTAAAAAAATCATTATCCTCTGGCTAATTTGTAATTATCAATGGGGCTTTTCTCAATTGAATTATACAACCAGCTTCAACGGTTGCAATAGCGCAACTTGCAATGGATGGTCAATATCAGGAGGAATTTCTCCAAGCATTACCTCATCATCAAGCACTGGATATACACCATGTAGCACTGCATCTGCAAAAAGTAATATTTACAACGCAACACCAACTACATTGACATCTAGCAATATTGGAACCTCGAACGGCACAGCGGTAATTTTTAGCTTCAGTGGCAAAGCAATCAATTACTCAACAGGGGCAGCTGCTGCTGCAGGAGTTTGTTCATTTCAAGGTTTTTGGTCAACCGATGGAATTAGCTGGACAGCATTAAATTCCATCACCAATTTATCAAGTGTCAATTGTAATACGTATACATTTAACACATTTACGCCTCCATGTAATTCTCCAGTCTATCTGCGAATTGTGGCAAGTCGCCTTAGTGGCGATTTTTGGGCCGTTATGGACAACATTCAAGCAACACAAATCGCAGTAGGCCCAACTGGTACAATTACAAAAACTTGTATCGGAGATTATTCTGCGTATGATGCAACTGTTCAAGTTTCAAATTTAAACGGTAGTTCAGGAGTGAACATTTCCAGTGGCGCTACCACTTACTTTTCAAATATTGGATTAGGAACCTACACAATTCCAGGACTTACAGGAATTAATACAATCATCATAACTGATATTTCAGATGCCTGCAAAGGATTTTCACTCACGTTATCACCATGTTCGATTTGTACCGATGCACCTGCGTTACCCTCAAACGAATGTGTTTCTGCACCTCTGATTGACCTTTCTCAAGCATTCGTAGGCAGCACAAATTGCACATACTCCGCCAGTGCTGGAAGTCCAGTGGCCTGTGGGATGAGCATCGAAAACGACTCATGGATGTCATTCATCGCTGGAGCGACAAGTGTAGAAATTGATTTCACAATAGGCGATTGCTCAAGTAACAATGGCATTCAATTATCTGTTTTCAGTGGCTCATGCGGATCCTTGACACTTATTCCTGGCTCTTGTGTAAATCCTACTGGAGAAAATACAACAGGAAGCTGGAATTTTTCAGGATTAACGATTGGTTCAATGTATTATATTCGGATCGATGGCTATGCAGGTGATTTATGCAACTATTTCTTTGAACCTGTTTCGGGAGTCGTTACAACTCCTGAAAATGATGCTTGTTCAGATGCAATCACACTTACTTGTGGTGGTAGCCACATTTCAAGTAACATTTTAGCAACAGCAATTGGCGCACCCCCTTCATGTTCAGGGGGTGGATCAAACCCTACAGGTAACGGAGTTTGGTATAAATTTGTTGGTAACGGCCAAGAAATGGTGGTGAGCACAAATAATGTTGGAACTAACTTCAATACCAGAATTAACTTGTATACAGCAACAACTGCACCTTATTGTAGCAATCTAGTTTGCCTCGGAGGCGCAGATGGCACAGGAAACGGAGCTGAATACACATTTGTTTCAACAAGTGGTACAAATTATTACGTGTATATAAGTGGAATTGGATCATCACAAGGTCAATTTGAAATAGATTTAAATTGTATCTCTCTACCGCCTTGTAATGCAAATGCAGGAACATGGAATTAATCAAGTCAAGGATGTTAAAATCAATTAGCATATTCATCATAACGCTTTTAATTGCTCAATTATCGTTGGCACAATGCGATTTTTATGATGATATCAATGTAGCTGCTACCGGCTTTAACTCGAGTTCTGGTTATACGCAAAAATATGTACTAGTAGCAAGTTCATCAGGATTACCTGGAAATATTATTAGTGTAAACAATAATGGAATATTTACTTCCGTGCCCGAAGGATCGTATTATATCTACGCCATCAACTATTCTGGAACGAATCCAGGAAGTCTAGCAATAGGATCAAGCTGGAATACATTTGTGACAGCATCAGCATCAATGTGCATAAACATATCGACGTCTTATCTAAACCGTGAGATTTATGTTTGTAACCTAAATACTCTATGTGCACCAAACTTAATTCAAGCATCAACAAACGGATACAATAGCAGTTACTCGCAATTTTATGCTCTTTGCAACGGGAATTCAAATAACATTATCGCATTCAATTCAATAGGCGCTTTTGATGAAACCGACTACAACAATCAATCTGGAATTTATACAGTGTATGCACTCAATACTAATGATTTGAGTGTAATAAATGCATTGCAAATTGGAGTAAATTTTACAAGTATTCAAAATTTACAAAATATAGTATGCGCTGAAATCAGTACACCAAAAGCTTTCAATATAGAAGCATGCACTCCATTACCAATTGGATTGATTGACTTCAAAGCAACAAAAATAAATCAAACAGTTGAACTCACCTGGACAAGCTCTACTGAAATCAACAACGAATTTTATACAATTGAGAAAACAACAGATTTTACAGATTGGGAAGAAGTGTCTAAAGTTGCAGGTGCTGGAAACTCGTCGACCATTCTCCACTATAAAACAAGTGATTTTCATCCATGGAATGGCATATCATATTACAGGTTAAAACAAACTGACTACAACGGAATGTTCAGTTATCATGGTATCGAAACTATTATGTTTGAGGTAGGAGATCAATTATCAGTTTTTCCAAATCCCACTTCAGGAAATATTCAACTTAGAGCTAAAAAAAACATCAAACAAGTGCGTGTATTCTCGGTTATAAACCAATTGGTAATGACATTTGAAAATACAAATCTCTTAAACTTAGAATGTTTATCCTCTGGCACTTATCTATTGGAAGTGGTATTTGATGATCAAAAGACGGAAAAAATAAAAGTCATTCTGACGCAATAATTATTGACTCAATGTCAAGTATTGGCTTGGTGTTTTACCAGTGTACTTTTTAAATGCGGCATTAAAAGATGATTTTGACTTAAAGCCAGCATTTTGACTTAGTGCTTCTATCGTATATGTCAAATTCCCCTCTTTTAATTTTGACTTCACATCTTGAATTCGATAAGCATTTACATAGTTAATAAAACTTTGATTGAATTCCTTATTAATAACATAAGATAAATATTTAGTATTGGTACCCAAATCTTTGGCCAATTTTAATATACTCAAATCTTGATCGATATAAGGTTTTTCTTCTTCCATGAATTTAACCAGTTTCTCTTTCAACATTTGAAACATTTCTAACTGACTCTCGGAATAGTTTTCTTGAATCAATTCTACAGTCTCCTCGTCCAAATTTGGACTTTTAGTTTGCGAACTTTCTTCGTTCCAAATATTTTTTTGCTTCAATGCATTATGTCCAGTGAATACGATAAATATTATCAATACAATGTAGAATACATAATCTGTCCAGTCCAAACTAGAAATGTTACTCACAATGAGACCAATTATTAAAAAGACATACGCAAACAACATTGTTTTAACCCACTCTAAATCTACTTCTTGTGTGTAAGAGTAATGATTTTTGATACGTTTTTGATGGTCATTCAAAAGTTTAAAAGCCAAAAACAAATAGATTGAGTTCAAAATCAAGAATCCAATCGTTAGCATAAACAAAACGAATGAAATAAGAAATGATGATAAAAATAATGTGATTGTCTTGTCGTCAATTGCGAGTACTAACAATAAATCAATTACAATTATTCCACTGGCAATAACTGGAAAAATGTAGTGCTTTTTCAAACTTTTCGATTCACCAAATTGAGTAACTTTCTTGAGGTAAATCCACATACTGATTGGCATAATCAAAACGCTGAATATCAAGAGTGGTGTGAAATATTTTAAGATAGAACTTAAATTCATTCGCAACAAAAAGAAAAAAAGTACGATGAAAGTAATGTTGGACAAATAAAAAGAAAAGTAGTTAATCGCTTTTGTCCTGTTTTTAAGCGTTAAAATTTGAAAGTTGTAGAGACAGCCCAGCAACAGCGCAATTATACTTAAAATGTCTACCAACGAAAATTGCATGTTAAAAAATTCAAATATACGGTAAGTATAAACAAAAATTCCAAAATTTACTACCACAAAAGGTGTAAAATTGAAATCTTGTTAAAAATACAAATAAACTGAAATCAAAATTCTTAAAATCCAATGTCTTAATATCCTAAACCGCCGCATGCAGCTGCGAAGCAAATCTTAACATCCTAATATCTTATACTAGTAATCCCACTTATCCGTAAAAGCATTGTAAAAATTCACGCCCACTTTGAAATTGATGGAAGCTTTCGACAAACTGTTGTCTTGTGTGACGGCATAAACTCCGACTTTGAAGATTGATCTTCTGATTCTGATTCTTCTTTCCAAACCTGCATAAAATTCTACTTGAGCGAAATTTGCATCAGGAATAAAAAGAAAATTTCCGCCGACAGTTTCTTGCAATTTTAGTCGATTTATCAACCAAACTTTATTCAAGAAAAATCCGTTGAAATGATGAATATAGTTGAATTGAAAATAAGAATTTGAAGTGTTTAATGCAGTATCCAATAGCTGTAAAGTATTGACGGGATTGGAGAAAAAAATGCGATCTGACGGTCTAAAAAATTTATTCTCGATGACTCTCAAATTTTGTTTCTGCATGAAAACTCCTGCTACAAACTTCAAATCTGAATTTCCGAATGATTTAAAATTCAGTTCATCTCGAACTTGAAATTCCGCAAAATCAAAATTGGATTGCGAACCAATAAACGATGGAATTCCTTTTTTGTAGGTCAAATTAATGATTGGCCAAGGCGAACCAAGTACATATTTTCGATTTTTTCGAATGAAATATTTCTGTCTGAAATGATATTCTAAATCAATGGTGGTCAAAAAAATACGATATGGTTCAAAATTCTGAGCTTGTTGAAAATTGCCAAAATAGGAAATCCAACTTGGATACTTTAGACTGTCAATCGATTGTCGATCAGAAAATAAGACGCTTGATTTCAAATACAATCCGTTGAAAAGTTCTCTTGAATATGAAACCGAAACTTTTTTATTTCGAACCCGATTTGAAGGGGCAAATGTTCCTTGGATATTTTGATTGCTTGTCACAAAATCATACACATCGCCAATTTCAAATCCAACTTTTGAAAAATTCATCGGATTGTACATAAATGTACCACCAATTCCACCCTTCAAATCTTTATTCAAAAAACCATAATCTAAATCTGGTTCTACAGTGAAATATTTCCCGTTTTTAAATTCCTTGCGGTAAACAAATTGCAATCTATGGCGATATCCACCAACTCCAAATGGAATCACTTGAGAAATCAACGGATTGAAAGTAAAACTGTATTTCTTGAAAGAATTTACATGTCCAATGCCGTTGAAAAAAACCGAAACAAAGGAAATTCTATTACGAATACTGTCTTGTTCGTGCAAATACTCATCACTTTCATGGTAATTGATGATGCTGTCTTGCTTGTGGATATAATCTTGCTCAATGCTATTCAAACTGAAAGGACGATTTTTCTCCCAGTAACTGGAATCTCTGTCAAATGCCTTTTCATCAAAACTGCTCGTTTCAAGCCAAAATTTACTCGGCTTTTCAATCTTGTCAAAATTAAATTCAGATTGACTCAAAGTCACATTTCCTTCTGTTATTTTTTTTCCTTCCTTAATCGTGTAAACAAACGATTTAGAAACAGGAACTATTCGCTCGCCTAGTCGCTGGTAATTTGCTTTGATTCGGATATTTTTGAAATAAATCAAAACGCCTGGATTCACTTCTAAATCATAAGAAATCAGTTCCCATGTGCTGTCTTGTATCCAGATTTTTCCTTCAAAAAGTGCTTCATAACTGAATTTTGGTTTCACAGAAATCACATGAATCAATCGCTGTAAACTGTCAGAATACGTTTCTTCGAGATAAAATGCATAAAACAACATTGCATTGAAAGCCAAAGGAGAAATCAAAGGATTTTGCGTCAATCGAGGTGCTTCAATGGTGTTGTCAAGCAGTGAAAAATACGCTTCTTTCATCCCGTTTACAAACAAATACGGATTATCCGAAATTGCCGATCCCTCAGGAGCCAATGCAGGATTTGATTCAATGTCAATGCTAAAACTGACATTATTGTAATTGGTAGAATTGTCTTTGAAATCGTTGTACGCATAAAATTCATCTTTGAAACGAATTGGCTTTTCATAAAATGATTTTGCACGCCATTCAATCATGTCAATCGTTTGTTTTCCAATAACTGAATCCTTGAAGATCGTATCGTATTTATCTTGTCTTAAGGTTGATAAACAATAAGTATTGCAACTAAATTCTGACAATAAATCTTGATAAAAAGGTCGCTTCTCAATTGCTTGAAGCATGATTTCTTTGCCTCGATCTCTTTTGCTTAAACTGAAGACTGTCACTTCATCCAATATATTTGTCAATTCCGAAAGCACGACGTCATGCTTTTGAGAATCATTGAAAATAACAATTGTGTCTACTTTAGATTCAAAACCGATTGCGGAAAAATCAACCGAATATTTACCCGGTTTTAGTGTTACCTTATAAAATCCATCTTTATTGGCTGTTGTTTTATGGATGGTATTTTGAACTTTGATTTTTGCAAAAGGAATCGTTTCACCTATTGAGTTTCTAACTGTACCTTGTAATTCTTGTGCACACAAAAAAACTTGAAAAATCAAGCATAATGTGCAAACAAATAATTTCTTTAAGTTCAATTTCACCGCAATTTTTTTGATTAGACTTTCATTCCGACAAAAAGTTACAATCAAATAAAAAAGGAACATACCATGAGTACATTCCTTCTAAACAAATATATTTTTCAAAGCTTATAAACCCAGTTGGGCATTTCTAACTTTGTAAATTCTTTCGATGATTTCCACTACTTTCAATCCTTCCAACGCATTGGTTGTTGAAGTTGTTCTGCCTTTAATCGTATCAATCACATTTGAAATCACGTAATGATGATTCGCTGCAGATCCCTTGTAAGCCCCATAGTCATTGCCTGGATTTGTAGGCGCCAATTCTGGCATTTCATACCCCGGAATGTTACAAACTTCCACTTCATTCATGTATTGACCGCCGATTTTTACACTTCCTTTGCTTCCAATAATGGTCATGGAAGATTCTAAATTTTGATCTACAACTGCTGTTGAATAGTTGATTGAACCCATTCCCCCATTAATGAAATCGAAACTCACGAAACCTGAATCTTCGAAATCTGTAGAATCTTTGTGCGCAAAATCAGCAAATTTACCTTGAATATTGTCGATGTCTCCAAACAACCAATACATGATGTCTATGAAATGTGAAAATTGAGTGAATAATGTTCCTCCATCTAAATCTGAAGTTCCTTTCCAACTTCCTTTTTTGTAGTATCTATCGTCACGATTCCAATAGCAATTCAATTGAACCATGTAAATATCACCTAAAATTCCATCTGCAACAATAGATTTAATCCACTCAGAAGGAGGTGAATATCTATTTTGCATCACACAAAATACCTGCTTGGACATTTGTAGTGATTTGAAAATAATTTGTTCACAATTGTCTTTCGTTAAACCCATTGGTTTTTCACAAACGACATGTTTTTTAGCATCTAAGGCGGCGATACTTTGTGAAGCATGTAAACCGTTTGGTGTACAAACATTTACAACATCAAAATCCAAGCCTGAAGCCAACAATTCTTCCACGGTTTTAAAAAATGGAACATTGAAATGCGTTGCATCACATTCCTCTGGGGAACGAACATCCACCATGGCAACCAATTCCCCTTCAGCATCTCTGCTAATCATTTCAGCATGACGTTTACCGATATGTCCAGCGCCGATGACAGCGAATTTTACTTTTTGATCTTTATGCATTTTCAATTTTTTTAACTGTTTGATTCAAAAGCTGATACTTGTCACCACTTTCTTTACAAATGGCAATTCCGTCTGCATCAAATTCCAAACGATTACCATATTCGCTCATCCAACCCATTTGTCGCGCAGGATTTCCAACCATCAATGCGAAAGCAGGAACGTGTTTTGTAACAACCGCACCAGCGCCGATGAAAGCAAACTCTCCAATATCGTGTCCGCAAACAATTGTTGCGTTTGCTCCGATAGAAGCACCACGTTTAACAACTGTTTTAGAATATTCTCCTCGGCGATTTACAGCACTTCTTGGATTGATAACATTAGTAAAAACCATCGATGGTCCCAAAAAAACATCATCTTCGCATTCAACACCTGAATAAATCGAAACGTTGTTTTGAATCTTCACATTTTTACCCAAAATTACACCTGGTGAAACAACCACATTTTGTCCAATGTTACAATTTTCCCCAATCGTGCAATCTGGCATGATGTGAGAAAAATGCCAAATTTTAGTTCCATTTCCAATATTGCAACCAGCATCTACAATGGCTGTTTCGTGCGCGAAATAATTTGTCATTTGATAATGTATTTATCGAAATCGTTGTGTTCTTTTTTATTCAATTCTTCTGGAGTTAAACTCAAGAAATAAGCATAAGTCCTTTTCAATCCTTCAGCACGATTAACCGTTGGTTCCCAATTCAAAATAGCTCTTGCCTTCGTAATATCTGGCTGACGCTGTTTAGGATCATTGACTGGCAATTCATGGTAAACTACTTTTTGGTCTGTTCCCGTTAATTTGATTATTTCTTCAGCAAAATCACTGATTGTAATTTCATCCGGATTTCCAATATTCACCGGTTCAGCATAATCGCTTAGCAACAATCTAAAAATTCCTTCCACTAAATCATCAACATAACAAAAAGAACGCGTTTGAGAACCATCACCAAAAATAGTTATGTCTTCTCCACGCAACGCTTGACCAATAAATGCAGGTAAAACGCGACCGTCATTTAGTCGCATTCTTGGGCCGTAAGTGTTGAAAATACGCACGATACGCGTTTCCAAACCGTGGTATGTATGATAAGCCATCGTGATTGCTTCCTGAAAACGTTTTGCCTCATCATAAACTCCGCGGGGACCAACAGGATTCACATTTCCCCAATATTCTTCCGGTTGCGGGTGAACTGTTGGGTCACCATAAACTTCAGAAGTTGAAGCGATTAAAACGCGTGCATTTTTCTCTTTCGCCAATCCCAAGCAATTGTGAATTCCCAAAGAACCAACTTTCAAGGTTTGAATTGGAATTTTCAAATAATCGATTGGACTTGCTGGAGAAGCAAAATGCAAAATGTAATCTAATTTCCCAGGAACATGAATGAATTTAGTAACATCGTGGTTATAAAATTCAAAATTTTCCAAGTGAAAAAGATGCTCAATGTTCTTTAACTGCCCGGTAATCAAGTTATCCATTGCAATTACATGGTAATCTTCCTTGATAAATCGATCACACAAATGAGAACCTAAAAATCCTGCAGCGCCTGTGATTAATATGCGTTTTCTTTCCATTTCTTACTTCTTTACAGCATTCCTTCCAATGCTCGCATAAAAATATCCTTTTTCAGTCATTTCCTCTAAATCGAACAAATTTCGACCATCGAAAATTACCTTGTCTTTCAATAATTCTGAAACTCTTTTGAAATCAGGATTTCTAAAAATTCCCCATTCGGTGCAAATTACCAAAGCATCAGCGTCTTCAAGTGCTTCATATTCATTGCTTGCAAAATTGATTTTGTCACCAATCAAATTACGCACATTTTTCATTGCTTCTGGATCAAAAGCTGTTACTTCTGCACCAACTTTAGTCAATGCCTCTATCATATACAATGCTGGAGCTTCGCGAATATCGTCTGTGTCTGGTTTGAAAGCCAATCCCCACATGGCGATTTTTTTTCCTTCCAAATTTCCTCTGAAAAAATTCTTGATTTTTGGAAAAAGAACCGTTTTTTGGTCTTCATTTACTTTCATAACAGCTTCTAAAATCTCAAAATTGAAGTTTTCTTCTTTTCCTGATTTTACCAATGCCTGAACATCTTTAGGGAAACAAGAACCACCATATCCAATCCCTGGAAATAAAAAGCGTTTACCGATGCGTTCGTCTGAGCCAATTCCAATACGTACTTTATCCACATTGGCACCAACCAATTCACAGAAATTTGCCACTTCGTTCATGAAAGTAATCTTGGTTGCTAAAAATGCATTGGCTGCATATTTTGTCAATTCAGCAGATTTTTCATCCATGAAAATAATTGGATTTCCTTGTCTTACGAATGGTTTGTACAAACTTTCCATCACTTTCATCGCTTTTACATCGGACGTTCCAATCACAACACGATCTGGTTTCATGAAATCGTCCACTGCAAAACCTTCACGTAAAAATTCCGGGTTTGAAACTACTGCGAACGGTACTGTTGCATTTTTTGCAATCGCCGCATGTACTTTTTCCGCTGTACCAACAGGAACTGTACTTTTATCTACAATTACTTTGTAATCGGTCATCAACTTGCCTAGTTGATCCGCTACACCCAAAATGTAGGACAAATCAGCAGATCCATCTTCTCCTGGAGGTGTAGGCAATGCTAAAAAAATGATTTCGGCATCTTTGATTCCTGCAGCTAAATCTGTTGTAAATGTCAACCGATTTGCCTTTATATTTCGTTCAAAAATGACATCTAAATGTGGCTCATAAATCGGAATTTCACCGTTTCTCATTTTCTCCACCTTATTTGCGTCTATATCAACGCAAATCACCTGATTTCCAGTTTCAGCAAAACAAGTTCCTGTAACTAAACCAACATATCCTGTTCCGATTACGGCAATTTTATTCATCTTATTTATTATTTACGTATGCAACAACATGTGCACAAATGTAATTCAATTGTTCTTCGTCTAATTCTGTATGAATCGGTAATGAAAGCACCCTTTTTGTCAACCAATCAGTAACTTGCAAATCTTGATTTTCACATCCAAAAGATTCAAACATTTTTTGTTTGTGAGCAGGAATTGGATAATAAATCATCGACGGAATTCCTTGTTCAGCCAAATATTTACTTAAGCCATCTCTGTCAATTCCATCCAACTGTAAAGTATACTGATGAAAAACATGCTTTGATTTTGGATCACGAAAAGGGGTTGTAATTCCTTCAATGGACGCGAAATAATTATCATAAAAATCAGCCGCTTTTCTGCGAGCGTCGCAATAGCTGTCCAACAAAGGCAACTTGATGCGTAGCACTGCTGCCTGAATAGAATCTAATCTAGAATTACAGCCAACTACTTCGTGCACATATTTCACTTTCTGTCCATGATTGGCAATCTTTTTCATTTCAACTGCCAAATCCGAATTGTTGCTACAAAGTGCACCGCCGTCTCCGTAGCAACCCAAATTTTTGGATGGAAAAAAGGAAGTTGAACCAACATCTCCGATTGTACCAGTTTTAGAAACACGACCATCATCGTGCGTATAATCACAACCGATAGCTTGTGCATTGTCTTCCAACACAAACAAATTGTGCTTTTTAGCAATTGCCATAATCGAATCCATGTCAGCCGATTGTCCATACAGATGAACAGGAACAATTGCTTTGGTTTTCGGTGTAATCGCTGCTTCAATTTTAGTTGGGTCAATGCAAAAAGTTTTTGGATCAACATCCACAAAAACTGGCTTTAAACCCAACAGTGCAATTACTTCGGTCGTAGCAATGTAAGTGTAAGAAGGAGTAATCACCTCATCTCCTGACTTCAAGCCCATTGCCATTAAAGCGATTTGAAGAGAATCAGTTCCATTTCCGCAAGGAATGACGTGCTTTACATCCAAATAATTTTCCAATTCTTGTTGAAAAGCACCAACCTCAGGACCATTGATAAATTCAGTTTTCTCTATAACACTCAAAATTGCTGCATCAACAGCTGGTTTTATGCGGTCATACTGCGACTTTAAGTCGACCATTTGGATTTTCTTCATCTCTTTTCAAATTGATAGTGCAAAAGTCAGCCAAGTTAAGGAAGACAAAGATAAAAAAAGGATTGGAAACGTGAAATTTGAGTGTCAAAATCGATATTAATTCACTTTCTCCATCAACATTAAAAACTCCATGTTCCCATCACCTCCTAAAATTGGTGATTCAATGTGCTTCAAATAGTTCAAATTACTTTTCGATGCCTCTAATTTGATGTCTTCTATCATTTTGGGATACAGCGATTTGTTTTTCACAATTCCACCTTTTCCTATGTTTTCTTTGCCAACTTCAAATTGTGGTTTTACCAACACGATCAATTGCGCTTGCGGTTTCAAAAAAGCGTGAATGAAAGGGAAAATTTTGGAAAGTGAAATGAAGGAAACGTCGATAACACAAATATCAATCGGTTCAGTAATCAAATTGATTGTCAATTCTCTCACATGCGTTTTTTCTAAGTTTATAGCACGTTCATCGCTTTTCAATCGTTCGTGTAATTGGTCAGAACCCACGTCCACACAAAAAACTTTGTTAGCACCGTGATGCAACGCAACTTCTGAAAAACCACCTGTAGAAGCACCAATATCCAATACTGTTTTACCTGTAAAATCAATGTTCCAAGCATCTTTGGCGCGTATCAATTTCAATGCCCCACGAGAAACCCATGGAATTTCGTCTTCAATCAATTCAATTTTTACATCAATTGGAAATTTTTTTCCTGGTTTATTGATTAATTTTCCATTGACCAAAACACCAACTTCTTGAATCATTTTTTCACAACGAACACGCGTAGTGATTAATCCGCGTTGCATGATGATTTTATCGAGGCGTTCTTCTTCCATATTTTCCATACTACAAAGGTAAGTTGAATTCTAGAGTCTCGTTGAGAATTTCAAATTTATTGTCTCGAATCATCAATTATTTTACTGAATTTCAATACATTTGAAAAACAAATTCTTTTAAAAGCAATAAATTTTCTTTGCATGAAATTATACAAACAGCTCATTTTCAGAGAAAAAATCAATCATCTGCTGATAATTAATTTCATACTTTTTTCACTTTGCATAAATCAGTTCGGATTCTCGCAAAATGCGGATATCAATTTACTGAAATCAATCAATGTTGACCGCAACAAATCATTGGATCCGACTTTCAAAGTGATTACACATAGCCTCACTCCAATTAGTATTGGCGCACCGTTGGTTGTCTTTTCAGCAGGCTTAATTCAAAAGGACAGCACATTGAAAAACAAAGGAATATTTTTAGCGGAAACGTTTGTTGTCAATGGATTTATCACCACGGCGTTGAAATTTTCCGTCAACAGAGATCGACCATTTGTCACCTATCCTTTCATTGATAAGCAAGCAGAAGCAGGAAGTCATTCTTTCCCATCTGGACACACGTCAGCATCTTTTGCAACCGCAACTTCATTGAGTTTGGCTTTCCCAAAATGGTATGTGATTGCGCCCTCATTTTTATGGGCAAGTTCTGTCGGATATTCTCGCATGCATTTAGGCGTACATTATCCAAGCGATGTCCTCGCAGGCGCATTTGTCGGTGCAGGTTCAGCCTTTCTGTCGTATAAATTGAATCAGTGGATTACGGGGAAATATTGTAAAAAAAAATAAAATAGAGTGATTTAGAATTTTAAAATGTCTTTAGTCTAATGTCTTAAATCTAACGTCTTAAAATCCTAATATCCTAAAGTCTTAAAATCTCCTATTTACATTTCCCAACCAAATTTCTCTAACAATTTTTGATCAACAAAATCACGAACAGCTTCATTTTCGATTTTCTCCAACACTTCGCCGATGAAAGCAGCAACCATCAAAGCACGCGCTGATTTTTCAGAAATTCCTCTTGCACGCAAGTAGAAAACGGCTTCTTCATCCAATTGTCCAGTAGTTGAACCGTGTGAACATTTTACATCATCCGCATAGATTTCCAATTCTGGTTTGGAATTGATTGTCGCATTGTCGCTCAACAACACATTCCCATTTGATTGAAAAGCATTGATTTTCTGCGCATCTTTTCGCACAAAAACTTTCCCGTTGAAAACAGCGGTTGAATTTTCATCCATTACGCCTTTGTACAATTCATTCGAAAGACAATGTGCCACTTTGTGATCTACGACAGTATGATTATCAACATGTTGTTTTCCTTTCAATACATAGGCACCAGATAAATTCGTTTCAGAATTTTGTCCGTCAACAGCTATCGAAAGATTATTGCGGACCAATCCACCATCTAAAGTGATTGTATTGATGGTAAAAGTGGCGTCTTTTTCTTGTTTTACTTGTTCAGTTGCAATCGTGAAAGAAGTTTCATTTTCCAACTGAATTTTATCGATTGTCAAATTCGCATTTGCACCTACAAAAATCTCAGAAACCACATTTTGAAAAGAGTTTACTGCATTTTCCGAGAAAAATCCTAGACTGATGTGCGCTGACGCAAAATCTTCACAAACGATTATATTTCTGTTTGAAGCGTATGTATATTCACCAGAATTGATAAAAATCACTTGTACGCTTTGTTGAATATTTGATTTTTTTGCAATTTGAATCGCTACACCGTCAGTTGCTGTGTATGAATTCATTGCATTGAAAATTTCACCATCAAATGGTAAAATAGAATCAATGTACGAACTTGCCCATGTTGGGTTTTCACTCATTGGCGAAATCGAAATTCCTGATTCAGCTTCAAATACAGAAAGTTTTTCGTTGTAAAATCCATTCACAAAGACGATTCTTGAACCTTGTAAATTTGGAATCAAAAAAGGTGTCAAATCCAAATTTTCATTGTCTCTTTTGGAAACAGAAAAAGTAGTGTTTTTGATTTTTGCTACGCGTGTATATTTCCACGCTTCCATTCGCGTTGTTGGATAATCCAGTGTTTGCAGAATTTCAGCCGCGCGATTTCTATTTGCTAAGGGTAAAACGAAATTGACATCAGACGCAATGTTCAAATTTTCAATTTCAAATTTTAAATCTTCAATCATTTCTTTTCTTATTGCGCGAATTCCGCTTTGATCCAATCGTAACCTTTTTCTTCCAATTCCAATGCGAGCTCTTTCGGTCCCGTTTTCACGATACGACCATCATACAAAACATGCACAAAATCTGGAACGATGTAATCCAAAAGTCTTTGGTAGTGTGTGATAACAATGGATGCATTGTCTTTCGATTTCAATGTATTAACGCCATTTGCAACGATTCGCAATGCGTCAATATCCAATCCTGAATCTGTTTCATCTAAAATAGACAATTTTGGATTCAACATCGCCATTTGAAATATTTCATTTCTCTTCTTCTCACCGCCAGAAAATCCTTCATTCACTGAACGAGAGGCCAATTTAGCATCCAATTCAACGATTTTAGATTTTTCTTTAACCAATGCCATGAAATCTTTCGCTGAAATCTGCTCTTCTCCTCGGTATTCGCGAATTTCATTCAACGCTGTACGTAAGAAATTCACATTCGAAACACCAGGAATCTCCACTGGATATTGAAAAGCCAAAAACATTCCTTCTCGCGCTCTATCTTCCGTCGCCATTTCCAACAAATCTTTGCCGTCAAAATCAACAGAACCTTCAGTCACTTCATATTCTTCACGGCCAGCAAGAATCGACGCTAATGTACTTTTTCCAGCACCATTTGGTCCCATGATTGCATGAACTTCTCCAGCTTTCACTTCTAAATTCAAGCCCTTTAATATCTCTTTGCCATCGATTGAGGCATGTAAGTTTGTAATTTTTATCATCTAATTTTAATTTTCAGATTGTAAATTGGCAGATTGGCAGATTGAAAAATTAGTAGATTACAGGCAATATAATAATTTGTAATCTGCTAATTTGCAATTTGCTAATTTACCAATCTGTAATTTTAGTTTTTACTTTTTTTCCTCGTATTTTTTTAAATAACTTATAAATCCTGCTAGCTGTTTGCTTGTTGAAAGACACTGCTCATTAATTTTCATAAATTCATCTTCATCCAAATAATTCAAATTTCTCGCAATCATCAATTGTGTTCTCAACTCACCGCAAGATCCTTTTGCAATAACTAAGAAATACAAAAATTGACGTTTGCTATCTCTTTCGTATCCTTCAGAAATGTTGGATGGAACTGAAACCGCAGAACGACGAATTTGGTCTTTCAATCCAAAGTCTTTAGAAAAATATTCAGAATTTGTAAGTTTATAAATCTCAGAACACAGAGCCATACTCACTTTCCAAACCTCCAATTCCTCAAACCGATCTATCCTAGCCAAAATCTATAATTTAATATCCAATTTTCCTTAAATTTGCCAATCTGCTAATCTGCAATTTTCCAATCTTCACTACCCCACAGATCCTTCTAAACTAATCGCTAATAACTTTTGAGCTTCTACCGCAAATTCCATCGGCAATTGATTCAACACTTCTTTGCAGTAACCATTCACAATCAAACTAATCGCTTTTTCAGTACTGATTCCACGTTGATTGCAGTAAAAAATTTGATCTTCACCAATCTTCGAAGTTGTAGCTTCGTGCTCAATTTTCGCAGAGCTATTTTTACATTCGATGTATGGAAACGTATGGGCTCCACATTCGTCTGTCATCAATAATGAATCACACTGAGAGAAATTTCTCGCATTGTCAGCACTTTTGTGAATTTGTACCAAACCTCTATAAGAATTATTCGACTTTCCAGCAGAAATTCCTTTTGAAATAATCGTGCTTTTGGTGTTTTTTCCTAAATGCACCATTTTGGTTCCAGTGTCTGCTTGCTGATAATTATTGGTTACCGCAACTGAATAAAATTCGCCTACTGAATTATCACCTTTCAAAACGCAAGATGGATATTTCCAAGTAACAGCTGAACCAGTTTCCACTTGTGTCCAAGAAATTTTTGCATTTCGTTCACACAAACCTCTTTTGGTCACAAAATTGAAAATTCCACCCAATCCATTTTTATCTCCGGGATACCAGTTTTGTACCGTTGAATACTTAATTTCTGCGTTATCCAATGCGATTAACTCTACAACGGCGGCATGCAATTGATTTTCATCTCGTTGTGGCGCTGTGCAACCTTCCAAGTAAGAAACATATGCACCTTCATCAGCAACAACAAGTGTTCTTTCAAATTGACCTGTTCCGCCTTCGTTGATTCTAAAGTAAGTCGATAATTCCATCGGACATCTCACTCCTTTTGGAATGTAGCAGAATGAACCATCAGTAAATACTGCACTGTTTAAAGCTGCGTAGAAATTATCCGTTGTCGGAACAACCGTTCCCATGTATTTTCTCACCAATTCTGGATGCTCTTTCACTGCTTCTGAAAACGAGCAAAAAATAATTCCCAATTCGGCCAACTTTGCTTTGAAAGATGTTGCGACAGAAACAGAATCCATCACAAAATCAACGGCTACGTTCGTTCCAGTCAATCTTTGTTGCTCTTCCATTGAAATTCCGAGCTTCGCCATGGTCGCTTTCATTTCTGGATCAACGTCATCCCAACTTTCGTATTTTTTAGTTTGCTTTGGAGCAGAATAATAAATAATATCTTGAAAATCTGGTTTTTCGTAATGAACATGTGCCCAATTGGGTTCCGCCATTTCTTTCCAAGCAGTAAATGCTTTCAATCGATGTTCTAGTAACCATTCTGGCTCTTCTTTTTTAGCAGAAATGAATCGAATGATATCTTCATTCAAACCTTTAGGAGCCTGGTCAGACTGAATATCTGTGACAAAACCAAATTTATATTCTTGATTTTCTAAGTCTTTCGCTAATTCGTTTTCGGTATAACTCATTTTAAATATTGTCTGTATTATTCAAAAATTATTTTTGAAATCATTAAACCGCAAAACTTTCACCGCATCCACAAGTTCTATCTGCGTTCGGATTATTAAACACAAATCCTTTTCCATTCAAACCTCCAGAAAAATCTAAAGTTGTTCCAATTAGATATAAGTAACTTTTCTTATCTACAACTACTTTAATTCCATTGTCCATGAATTCCTTATCACCTTCTTTTTCGGTGTTATCAAAGGTCAATTGATACATCAATCCTGAACATCCACCACCTTCAACACCAACTCGGATAAAATAACCATCTTTACCTTCATCCTCCATCAAGCGAATCGCTTGTTTTTTGGCTGTATCTGTAACTTTTATCATAATTTTATTTCAATTCGTGAATCTTTCTATTTAGAATAATTATAAATAGAGTGAAATTTCGCTACAAAAATACCTAATTTATGGTATTGATGCAATAAAAAAACATTTTAAATTGCTAGAAAGTTTTAATCAGGCTAAAAAAGTTATTTCAAATGGTACAATTCATTTATTTTTTCATTTTGAAATCTTGCCTTAATCAATTTCAGCAGCAGTAGTTTTTAACGATTTTTAAATTTTGGGGAGAAATATTGTTCAAAATTTAACAAAAAAATGTTTAATTAATTTTAACAGCTTATATTTACAACGCTAGTCGTAATGACGATTGCAACCTTTTTGACGATTTTCCGTCTGAACGGTAAGTTAAATATCAACCGAAACAATTTGTTTCAAAAAAACTACAAAATGAAATTCAAGGTATTTATTGTTTTATTAGTTCTATTGACTTGGTCTTTACATTCCAAAGCACAAGTTAAGCTTCCGATTACAGGAAAATTTCAAATAGAGGCTTTAGACAAAAATGAAAAAAGAGATTTTGATAAAATTGTCATTACCAACAATGGTTACACTTTGTGGAAAGGTGAAAAATCATTAAGAACCTATAAGTTGATTTCTAAAAATACAGAAGGTTATTTGATGGAACAAGTTTTCGAAGGAACGAAAAAGAAAGATACACCAAGATTCACAGTTTCATTAGACAAAGAAGAAAATGATATTTGTTATATTACTGTTTTCAGAGGAAGTCGAATTGAAAAATTGAAATTAATTAAAATCAAATAATTGCCAGAACTAAAAAAGCTATGAAAATGCAACACTTTAAAAAACTTCTAGTAATTCTCCCTTTTTTAGTATTAGCGCTTTCAGCTCATGCTTCTACAGGTGGAGGTATTGGAAATCCAACATCACCAGCACCAAACTGTGCAGTGAATGATCCAGCAGGAAATACCTGCGCAACTGCCACTCCAATTTGTGATTTAAACGGCTATTGTGGTAGTACATCTGCAACTTATACTGCTGATTATTGGCCAGAACTGGAGAATGCATTTTGCAATGCTTCTATTGAAAACAACTCTTTTCTAATCTTCACTGCCTCGGCTCCAAATATGACTTTCAATGTTTGGCTAACTTCAAGTGCTAATGGCGATGGAATCCAAATTATGGTTTTTTCTTCCTCTGGCGCCTGTTCAGGCGCTGTAACAAGTTACGCTTGTTGGAATCCAGGAACTGGAACAGCGGGACCAACCTCCATTACTGCTTCAGGTTTAACACCAGGAAATAACTACTACATTATGATTGATGGTTTCGCAGGTGATGTTTGTGATTATGTCATAGGAATTCAAAGTGGTGCTTTAATTCCTGTTGCGGCAACCTCCTCTATTACAGGTGGTCAAACTATTTGTTTAGGAGAAAGTGCTACACTCACTGCCAATGGGGGGGACGGAAATTATTCTTGGTCAAATAATGATGGGATTTCTGCTACATCTGGCGCTTCAGTTTCTGTAACTCCTCCTGCCGAAGGAACCTTTACGTACACCGTAACCTCAGGTGCCGGAAGCACGCTCTGTCCTTTGACAAACACCGCCAACGTCCAAGTGCAGGTCATCAATTGTACTTGTTCAATCACAGCGTCAAACAGCGGAAACGTTTGTCCCGGTGGAAATGCGAATATTTCCTCAACCACAGTTGTTGACGCCACAAGCTATTCATGGACGGGACCAAATGGCTTTAGTTCTACGGATCAGAATGTTTTGTCTATAACGCCACCAACAACACCCGGAACTTACGATTATACTGTAACAGCAACCGTTCCTTCTGGAACATGTGCTTCGATTACAACAATCACAGTTTATGAACCACCAACAGTTACTTTGCCAGCTGATTATGCTGTTTGTAATCAAACGCCAATTGCTGCAACAGTTTTAACAAGTTCACCTACTGGTGCTACTTATACGTGGACAAATTCTAATCCATCGATTGGATTAGCAGCAAATGGAACTGGTGATATTCCTGCATTTACTGCAACAAATTCCACAAATTCAGTGCTACAAGCTACAATTACTGTAACTCCTACATTGAATGGATGTGAAGGAATAAGCTCATCCTTTACAATCTCTGTAGTACCAACTCCCACTATGGATATAATGGCTGATATGATGCAATGTCATGGTACAATTTTCAATGATGTCATTTTCACAAGTGTGATTCCACAAACCACTTATAGTTGGACAAATGACAATACTAGCACTGGAGTTGGTGCTAGTGGTACTGGAAATATTCCAGGATTCACAGCGACTAATACGACAACCTCGGCTTCTACCTCATTTATTACAGTAACTCCAGCGTTAAATACTTGCTTGGGAAATCCAATGACTTTCAATATAACTGTGAATCCACTTCCAATCGTAGAAGCAGGTGTTTCTCAAACAGTTTGTGCGGGAACTGCTGTTACAATAGAGGGAACAGGTGCTATGACTTATGCTTGGAATAATGGTGTCACTAACAATGTTACTTTTACTCCAACTACAACGCAAACTTATACAGTAACAGGAACAGATGGTGACGGATGTGTAAACACGGATGATGTTACAATTACTGTTAATCCGCTTCCAACCGTAAATGCGGGATCAGATCAAGCTCTTTGTATAGGGGCAGCGACAATTCTAACTGCGACTGGTGGCACAGGAAATACATACAATTGGAATAACGGTATTAACGACGGAGTCTCATTTACACCCAATGCAACACAAACTTACACTGTAACAGCAGTTGATGGAAACAATTGCCAAAATACTGACCAGGTGGTTATAACTGTAAATCCGCTTCCCACAATTAATGCGGGAGCCGACCAAAGTATCTGTGCAGGAACAAATATAGTACTATCAGGATCAGGTGGTGTAAGTTATACATGGTCAAATGGTGTGAACAATGGACAAGGTTTTACACCTTTAACAGGAACAAATACTTACACAGTTACTGGTACTGATGCAAACGGTTGTGTTAATACGGATGAAATTACAATAACTGTTCTTCCTGTTCCAGTAGCTGATTTTTCAGCTGACACAACTATTGGTTATTCGCCGCTAAATGTAACTTTTACAAACAATAGCGCTAATGCAAACCAAATGCTTTGGGACTTTGCTGATAATAATCTATTTGTGACAAACAACAATCCAACAGTTAATTATACTTTTACCAATATTGGTGATTACCCTGTCATTTTAATCGCATCAAATGGTATTTGCGCTGACTCTGCATTACTTAATATTACAGTTTTGCCTTTCCCAGATCCAATCATTCACATTCCAAATGTTTTTACTCCAAATGGAGATAATATAAATGATGTATTCTGGATTGATGTCAAATATGCTGCCACCATTGAGGTACAAATTTTCAATCGTTGGGGAAATTTGATGCTTGAAATGAAGAACTTCACTGACAGATGGGATGGAAAGGTAAATGGCAACGATGTAAGTGAAGGTGTTTACTTTCACAAATACACGATTTTTGATCTCAATGGGAAAACGGTTCAAGGTCACGGAAACATTACCATTGAAAGAAAATAAATTGCAGAATTAGTGATAATAAAGCATAAAAAGGTGAATTATTTTTCACCTTTTTTTTTGAAGCAACTTTAATGAGCATAGCCTCGTCCACTAAACAAATTATTAATATTTATGTTACTTTGTAATTAATTATCGATATTTTTGAAAGCTAATCAATTTCAAATGTTATGAAAAAACTACTAAAAATAATAGGAATTATTTCGCTCCTACTTTCCGTAAGTTCGTTTGCACCAAGTCCAAATGATTGGAAAATCTATTTTGAAAACGAAACAATCAAAATTGAGTCATCGTTATTTTCCTGCGATAAACCATCAGATGATATTCACAATAAATACATCATCTTGAAAGTAACTAATAAAACGGACAAAAATATTGAAGTTTCTTTCTATAAGGAATTATGGTACAATCAAATTTGCACAACTTGCACCAAAATGCAAGAATTTGAAACTAAAATCAATTTGCAACCCAACGAAGTTCAAAAAGCTGACTGTGACTCAAAAACCAAAGAATTAAAAATTTTTGAAAGCAATTCATATTCAAAAAAAGCACTTTCAAAATTTGAACTAACAGACATTATCATCAATCCTAAAAATTGAAAAGATGAAAAAATTTAGTCTATTATTACTTACTATTTGTTCCGTTTTCATCGCCCGTACACAATGTAACGTGATTGCAGATGCAACACAACTAGAAATCACTTGTGGGGAATCGGTTATACTATCGCATTTCGGCTCATCTTCTGGAAATATCAGTTTTCAAGAAAATTTTAACAATGGAGCTACAACTGGCTGGGCATTTACTCAACAAGCTACTTTTTCCAATCCTTGCAGTCCTGGTGGTGTCGATGGTACTCCTCATATTTGGATGGGAGATCAATCTGGAGTTCCTAGAACACTTGAAACATTACCTCTTAATTTTGGTCCATCTGTAGCACCTGCTGGTGGAACGATTTGTTTTGATTTGCTTTTTTCTGAACAAGGTGACGCTTCTCCTTGTGAAGGACCAGATGAAACTGATGAAGGTGTCTACCTTCAATATTCTGTTGATAATGGAGCTAATTGGATTACAATAAATTATTTCGATCCAAACGGTGGTTCTGACCCACAATTGATAAATTGGAACAATTGGTGTTTCGCGATACCAAATGGAGCGCTAGTGAATGGCGTCAAATTTAGATGGTTTCAAGATGCAGATTCAGGTGCCGAATATGACCACTGGGGCATTGATAATGTTGAAATAATTGTAAATGATCCTACTGTAACCTATACTTGGCCCCATGACGGCTATACAACAAGTTTACCTGGAAATAATCCCAATTCAGTTTCACCAAATACAACTACAACTTACACTGTAAATATGGCTACAAGCACTGGCAATTGTACAGCAAGTGTGACAGTAATCGTCAACAACCCAAATGTTGTGATTTCTGCTGGTCCAGATTTACAAGTTTGCCCAGGGCAATGTGTCGATTTACAAGCAACAGCAAATGTAATCAATGACCCAGGAGGAATAAAAACTTTTTCTAACAACCAAGTTGAAAATTTTGATGCTTCCCTTTTTGGCGGCGCTACAGTAAATGTCAACATTCAAGACTTAAATATGGATAATGTAAATCCAGGATCTTTGCAACAAGTATGTATTTCAAATTTAGATTTTTCTGGTTTTGGTTTACCTCCTTCAGGGGTTGAAGCGCTTTCTGTTACATTGACTTGCCCAGATGGAACTCAAGTTGTATTAGTTCCAATTGGAGGCGCGCCAGCTGGAGCTGGGGGATTTTTTGGATCTCCTTCCTCCTATCAAAATGTCTGCTTTGTGACTTCAGGTGGAGCTACTTTATTATCTGTTCCTTCAGCAAATGCAACTCCCATAACTGGTACTTTTAATTCAAATCAACCTTTAACTGGAGTGGATGGTTGCACTGCAAACGGAGTATGGTCTTTAACCGTAGCTACAAATTCACTCTCGGGAAGTGGAACTTTTGACGGATGGTCAATCACCTTTGACGATGAAGTTGACAGCTACACACCAGATATTATTTGGTCTCCAACTACATTTATGACGGCAGGTGAGCAAAATACATTGACCCCAACTGTTTGTCCAACGATAAACACAACTTATACAATTACTGCATCAGACACTGCTGGTTGCGTAACTGTTACAGACCAAGTTTCAGTAACTACTGACGGGGTTTGTTGTCAGCTTGCGATTGACAATATCCAAATCACAAATAGCAATTGTACTTCACCAAACGGAGGAGGTATTGTAATTTCTTATTCTGGGGAAACAACTGGTTTATTGTTTAGTGTAGATGGCGGGGCAAGTTTCCAAACTTCAAATACTTTTTCTGGAATGAATCCTGGCACTTACCAAATTCATGTAATTGATGATGCAAATTGCTTGGTTACTCAGGAGGTAATTTTAACCGCAGGAAATCCTCCAACAATCACTTCAGTAAATACCACCGACCCAACTTGTGGCAACAATGATGGTAGTATCATAGTCAATGCCACTGGGGGAACAGGAAGTTTAAATTATAGCATCGATAACAATATCTCAACACAAGCTACTAACAATTTCCCTAATCTAGGTGGAGGAAATTATCAAATTGTGGTAACTGATGACAACGGATGTGAGGCTATACAATCAGTTGTTTTAGCAAGCCCAAATTCACCTTCTATCAGTAATGTTACACCTACAAATCCGGATTGCGGGGGCACAAATGGAAGTATTGTTGTTACAGCATCTGGAGGAACAGCCCCCTTGACATATAGTATTGACAATGGAGTGACCTCACAAGGCACGGGCACATTTAACAATCTGGCTGGTGGAAATTACCAAATCGTAGTTGAAGACGCTAATGGTTGTACAACAGCCCAGAGTGTATCTTTAACTACCACCAATATTCCTAATATTGATGCAGGAATTGACCAAACAATTTGTGCAGGTGATTCTGTCATTCTTGTTGGCTCAGGTGGTGTCACGTACTCGTGGACAGGCGGGATAACAAATGCAACACCATTTAGTCCCGTTACTACTACAACCTACACCGTAACAGGCACTGATGCAAATGGATGTGTAAACACAGATGAAGTTACAATAAATGTAATTACAATTCCAACGGCGAATTTCACTTCTGATGTTTCTACTGGTTTTCCAGTATTAAATGTAGTGTTTACAAATTTGAGTACAAATGCTACAAATTATACTTGGGATTTTGGGAATGGCACAACACCTGTTAATACAAACTCAAATGGAAATCAATCCAGTTCATTCTCTGAACCTGGTACTTACACAGTTCAATTAACTGCGAGCAGTGGAAATTGCCAAAGTATCTTCACAATTCCAATTATCGTCATTGGTTATCCTCCTTTAGAGATTAATGTGCCGAACGTTTTTACCCCGAATGGAGACAATTCAAATGATGAATTTTTTATTCGAGTTACTAATGGGGCAACAATCAAAGTGACCATATTTAACCGTTGGGGAAATCAAATGTTTGAAATAAATGATTTCACAACCAAATGGAATGGAAAAGATGCATCAGACGGCGTGTACTTTTTCACTTACGATATCGTAGGTCTAGACGGGCAAAAACTCGAAGGACATGGACACGTTACATTGTTAAGAAAATAAACAATATCAAACTAGTTTTTGAAAGCGGGGCAGAAGAAATTTTGTTCCGCTTTCTGTTTTCTTGAATCCAATTTGAAATGATTACTTTTGCATCAAATTAATTGAAAACAAAAATGGTTGACCAAGAAATATTTGATGAAACTCCGCTAAACCCTGATTTTGAAAGCGAAGATTTTGAAAATGGAGAAGACGAATTGTTTGAACATCACCATGTAAAAGCAGATCGAGGTCAAGAAGTAATTCGAATCGATAAATTTTTATTAGATCGACTTCCAAATACTTCCAGAAATAAAATTCAAATTGCTGCTAGAAATGGCAATATTCTGGTAAATAAAAATCAAATCAAACCAAATTATAAGGTAAAACCAGGTGACGAAATTTCTATTGTGCTCCCATATCCAGTTCGAGAAATTGAACTAATACCAGAAAATATTCCGATTGAAATTGTTTTTGAAGATGAATATTTAGCCATTGTAAATAAGCCTTCAAATATGGTAGTACATCCTGCATACGGAAACTATACAGGGACATTAGTAAACGCTATGATGTATCACTTTGATAATTTGCCAAGTAAAACGGATGATTATTATGGTCGCCCAGGATTGGTGCATAGATTGGATAAAAATACAACAGGTTTGATGGTAATCGCCAAAACAGAATATGTACTAACAAATCTTGCCAAACAATTCTACGATAGAACAACAGAAAGACGTTATCATGCTTTGGTTTGGGGTGATGTCAAAGAGGAAGCAGGAACAATTACAGGACATATTGGAAGATCATTGAAAAATAGGAAAATGATGGCGGTTTTTCCTGAAGGAGAACATGGCAAACATGCTGTAACTCATTATAAAGTATTACAAAGGTTTGGCCTAGTAACGCTAATCGAATGTAAATTAGAAACAGGAAGAACGCATCAAATTAGAGCGCACATGAAGCACCTTGGACATCCTTTATTCAATGACAATGAATATGGCGGTGATTCAATTTTGAGAGGAACAACACATACCAAATACAAACAATTCATAGAAAATTGTTTTAATCTGATTCCTGGCCAAGCTCTTCACGCAAAAACTTTAGGCTTCGAACATCCTATAACACATGAATTTTTACAATTCGATTCAACCCTTGCAGATGGCTTTCAAGAGATTCTTCAAAAATGGGAAAAATATACCCAAGCTTTGAATGAACTTTAATTCGTTAAATATTTAACATCTTTTTATTTAAAAATTAACTTTCTGATTATTAAACATTTAAAAAGTAAAATTTAAATTAACTTGAATTCACGCGATTTTTTTTTTGAATTTAAACCAAAGAAAATTGTTTAAGAGATAAATTATAGCTTAATTCGGGGTTGATTTATGATTATAAACACAGATAATATGAACTTTAAACTACTGTTTTCACTTGTATTTGTTAGTTTGTCATGGCTAGCACAAGCTCAAAAAAATTACGTTAAAGAAGCGAATGATATATATCGCAACGAAAATTTTTGTGAAGGAGCAGAAAAGTGTGCATTTGCTTACACAAAAATTGTACGTAAAAGTACAGGTGCTTTAAAATTGAAAGGTGATATGGCTTACAAAACAGCTGAATGTTACCGTCAAACAGAAAACCCAAAAAGTGCTACTGAATGGTATGAAAAAGCATTGTTATTAAAATTCCAGGAAGTTGAGCCTTTGGTATATCTATACAATGCTGACATGTACAGAATCATGGGTGATTTCAAAAAAGCAAAAGAAAATTATGTGGCTTACAAATCACTTGTACCAGAAGATACACGTGCTGATGTAGGTTTGAAATCTTGTGAAAAACATGAGGAGTTTAAAGCGAACAAAACAAAACACATTGTTTCAAACGAAGAAAAATTAAACAATTCTGGATACGAAATGGCACCAATGTTTGGTGACAAAAAAAATGTTCAAATGGTTTACAGTATTTCTAAGTCTGATAAAGGTGGAGATACTGACCCAAGAACATGTGAGTCTTATATGGATCTTTGGATTGCTGAATTAGACAAAAATGGAAACTGGATGCCTCCGAAAGCTTTTGAAGGTGAAGGAATCAATACTGAAGATAACGAAGGAACTGTTTGTTTCGACGGAAGAGGAAAAAAGATGTTCTTCACTAGATGTCCAAACGTGAAAAAGAAAAATCTCGGATGTGATATCTGGGTTTCTGAATTATCTGGAAAAAATTGGGGAGCACCAACAAAATTGATTTTAAAAGCAAGTGATACTATTTCTGTTGGACATCCATGTGTATCAGATGATGGTAAACACTTGGTTTTTGCATCTGACTTACCAGGTGGATTTGGTGGAAAAGATTTGTGGTATACAACTTACGATAAAAAATCAGACAGCTGGTCTGCTCCAATCAACATGGGTGCAGGAATCAATACACCAGGAAACGAATTGTTTCCAACTTTGGCACTAAATGGTGATTTATTATATGCATCAGATGGTTTACCAGGAGTTGGTGGCTTAGATATTTTCCGTGCAGCTAAAATTGGAGACGAAAACAAATGGGAAAACCCAACTAACCTTGGAATGCCTATCAATTCAGAATTCAATGATTATGCTTTAATTGAACATGATGACAAAAAAGGTTACTTCACTTCTGAAAGAAGAAAAGGTGACAAAGACAACAAGGCAGATATCTGGAATTATGTAATGCCTCCAAACTTGTTTGACCTAACAGTAAATGTTGGTGAAGTTGGTGACATGACTAAGAAGAAAAGAGTAGCTGATTTACCAGTATATGTAGTTGGTACAAATGGCGAAAAATGGGAAGGTGTAACTAATGCTGACGGAAGAGTAAACTGGGAAAAGAAAACTGATGGAAGCAGATACATCAAACAAGATGTAGGTTACTCAGTTAGTCTAGGTACCAAGGCAGGTTATTTGGAAAACAAAAAAATCGAGAAATTTACGACTGTTGGTTTGAACTACAACCAAAGTTTTGTCATCGATATGCAAATGGTTCCAAACAGAACTTTCAGATTACCTGAAGTTCGTTACCCGTTCAACCAATGGTCATTGTTAGTTGATTCAACTATCAACTCTAAAGATTCATTAAACTATGTATTTGACTTATTAAATGAATATCCTGGAATGGTATTACAGTTGAATTCTCATACGGATTCACGTGGTAATGACAAATACAACCAAGTGCTTTCTGAAAATCGTGCTAAAGCATGCTACAAATACTTGGTTGAAGAAAAAGGAATTGACCCAAGAAGAATTGTTCCAGTTGGAAGAGGTGAAAGTATGCCTCAATTATTAACTGATGCAACTACTGGAGCTCCTGTTTTAGATGCTGCTGGAAAACAAATCGTTTTGACAGAAGCTTACATCAATTCTTTCAAGAAAACAAATCCGAAAGAATTTGAGAGATTGCACCAATTAAATCGTAGAACAGATGCGAAAGTGTTGACAATGGAATTTGATCCAGCAACAACTCCTGTAGCTCCTGTGATTTATACACAATTTCAAAAGCTACCTAAATAAGGTTTAAATATTTTCAAAGAAAGACTGTCAATTTTGGCAGTCTTTTTTTTGTTTTAAGGATTTATCCAAGTTGGATTTTCCATAAATCAGTGCTTTTTATTAATTTTGCACCTTTCAATACTGTTATGTCAGATACAAGATACAATTTACGAGGAGTTTCAGCTGGGAAAGAAGATGTGCACAACGCCATCAAAAACGTTGATAAAGGTTTATTTCCACAAGCTTTTTGTAAAATTGTGCCTGATACACTTTCTGGTGATGAAGATTATTGCATCGTCATGCACGCAGATGGCGCAGGTACCAAATCTGCATTGGCTTACATGTATTGGAAAGAAACTGGCGATCTATCTGTTTGGAAAGGCATTTCTCAAGATGCGCTTATCATGAACATCGACGATTTACTTTGTGTTGGTGCAACGGATAATATTTTACTTTCTTCTACAATCGGTAGAAACAAAAATTTGGTTCCTGGAGAAGTCATATCAGCAATTATCAATGGAACAGAAGAATTACTTGTTGATTTGAGAAACCAAGGAATTGGAATTCATTCAACGGGTGGAGAAACCGCAGACGTTGGTGATTTAGTGCGCACGTTAATAGTTGATTCGACAGTTGTTTGTAGAATGAAAAGAAGCGATGTAATCTCCAACCACAACATTCAGAATGGTGATGTAATTGTTGGTCTTTCCTCTTTTGGTCAAGCTACTTACGAAACTGAATACAATGGCGGAATGGGAAGCAACGGTTTGACATCTGCACGTCATGATGTTTTCAACCACAGTTTAGCGACCAAATATCCTGAAAGTTTTGATCCTTCAGTGCCTGAAGAATTGGTTTATTCTGGGAAATACAATTTAACGGACGAAGTGGAAAATTCGCCCATCAATGCTGGAAAATTAGTACTTTCTCCAACAAGAACTTACGCGCCGATTATTAAAAAAATATTAGATTCTCATCGCTCTGAAATTCACGGAATGGTGCATTGTAGCGGTGGTGCACAAACCAAAGTATTACATTTCGTAGACAATGTACACATCATCAAAAACAATTTATTTGATGTTCCACCGCTGTTTAAAACGATTCAAGAAGAATCGAAAACAGAGTGGAAAGAAATGTACAAAGTTTTCAATATGGGACACCGAATGGAAATTTATGTCCCAAAAAATATAGCACAAGAAATTATTTCCATCTCAGAATCATTTGGGGTTGACGCACAAATTGTTGGTCACGTTGAATCTTATGAAGGAAAAAAACTCACCATTCAATCAGAATTTGGAGAGTTTGTTTATTAAAATCATATGCAAGATTTATTAAAAAAATTAGAAGCGATTCAATATCGTTTTGTTGAAGTGGGTACATTAATTGTCGATCCGGATATCATTTCCGACATGGATCGTTATGTCAAACTGAATAAAGAATACCGAGATTTAGAAGAAATTGTGGGCGTTTATACGACCTACAAAAATGTACTCGATAATCTCGAAAATGCCAAAGCGATGCTTGCAGGTGAAGAAGATCCTGAAATGCGTGAAATGGCCAAAATGGAAATCGACGAATTAGAGCACAAGAAACCAGATTTAGAGGAACAAATCAAGGTTTTGTTGATTCCAAAAGATCCTGAAGATGACAAAAATGCCATTCTCGAACTTCGCGCTGGAACTGGTGGAGACGAAGCTTGTATTTTCGTTGAAGATTGCTTCAGAATGTATACGCTTTTCTTCAAAGAAATGGGTTGGACATACGAAATCTTAAATTCAAATGAAGGTGGAACCAAAGGAATTAAAGAGATTTCTTTGGAAATTCAAGGCGCTGGAATTTATGGAATGTTGAAATTCGAATCTGGTGTTCACCGCGTTCAACGTGTGCCAGAAACTGAATCTCAAGGTCGTGTGCATACTTCAGCAATCACTGTTGCGGTTTTGCCAGAAGCAGAAGAAGTGGATTTTGAATTAAATATGACTGATGTGAAACGTGATACTTTCCGTGCATCAGGTGCTGGTGGACAACACGTCAACAAAACAGAATCAGCCATCCGATTGACGCATTTACCAACAGGATTGGTGGTTGAATGTCAAGACGGTCGTTCACAACACAAAAACTTAGAAAAAGCAATTTCCGTTTTGCGTTCGAGATTGTATCAACGAGAATTAGATCGCTTACATGAAGAAAGAGCGGCACACAGAAAGACTTTGGTATCCACTGGTGACCGATCTGCAAAAATTAGAACTTACAATTATCCACAAGGAAGAATTACCGATCATAGAATCAATAAAACGATGTACAATCTAAGTATGTTCATGAATGGTGACATACAAGAAATGATCGATGCATTGAAGATGGCAGAAAACGCCGAACGAATGAAGGGTCAAGACAATTAATTTCAAATCGCTGTAGTTCTTCTGCAGCGATTTTTTTATATCATCCCTAAATCCACTTATCACTTTTTACATTCTCTTAACACATTTTGCTGATTTACTAAAAATTAAAATCGCAATTTTGCACCCTAAATTGTCTGTTTCAAATGAAGAACTTTTTAATACTATTTGTACTGTGTATCTTTTCGATAGAAGCATTTGCACAAAATAAATTTACCATCAGTGGAGGTATCAAAGACGATGCAAAAGGTGAAGAAATCATCAGTGCAAGAGTCAAAGTAAAGGACCAAGCAATCGGAACAAATTCGAATGAATACGGATTCTTTTCTATGACTTTACCTGAAGGAAAATATACTTTAGTTGTCTCAGCATACGGATTTGTTACTCAGGAAATTGAAGTCAATTTGAATCAAAATGTTCAATTGAGTGTTCAAATGAAAAATCCTGTAGAGGAATTGGAGGAAGTAAAAGTGACTGCAATCCGTCAAGATGCAAATGTGAAAGATGCCGTAATGGGCGTTGAAAGATTGGATCCAAAAGAATTGTCGAAACTTCCAGTTCTATTGGGTGAAAAAGACATTATCAAAACCATGCAATTGCTTCCCGGTGTTAAAAATGCAGGAGAAGGAAGTTCTGGGTTTTACGTTCGTGGTGGTGGTGCAGATCAAAATTTAATTTTGTTAGATGAAGCACCTGTTTACAATGCTTCTCACCTACTCGGCTTCTTTTCAACGTTCAATTCTGATGCTATTAAAGATGCAACTTTATATAAAGGAAATCAGCCAGCAAATTTTGGAGGAAGATTATCTTCAGTACTTGACATCAAGATGAATGAAGGTAACAACAAGAAATTCAATGTAAGCGGTGGTTTAGGTTTGATTTCTTCTAAGTTGAATGTGGAAGGTCCGATTATTAAAGACAAAGCTTCATTTTTGGTCACTGGACGAAGAACTTATGCAGATGTCTTTTTGAAAGCAACAGATCGATTTAAAGATAACAAATTGTATTTCTATGATTTAAACACAAAATTAAACTACAGAATTAGCAAAAAAGACCGTATTTATTTGTCAGGGTACTTTGGACGAGATAAATTAGGTTTTGGCGAAACATTTGGCATCGATTGGGGAAATGCAACGGCAACAGCAAGATGGAACAGAATCGTGAATGAAAAATTATTCTCTAATACTTCTTTCATTTTCAGTTCTTATGATTACAAAATTTCTATCAAAAGTGGTGATGTTGATTTCAAAGTTCTTTCAAAAATTCAAGATTTTAATCTGAAACAAGAATTTCAATATTTCTTAAATACAAGAAATAAACTGCGTTTCGGTTTGAATGCCATTCACCACGCGATCACTCCTGGGCAAGTGGAAGCCAATTCAGATTCTGGATTTTCTACCACCAAAATCAATCCGTTGAAATCCATCGAAAGTGCCATTTATATTACGAACGATTGGACAGCATCAGAAAAAATCAACGTGAGTTATGGTGCAAGATTGACTGGCTTTTCGGTTTTAGGAAATGGCTCAGAATCTTATACTTTTGATGAAAATGGTGATGTAGCAACAACCAATACTTACAAGAAAAATCAAATGGTGAAAACGTATTTGATTGTTGAGCCTCGTGTTTCTGCAAGTTATAGTTATTCAAAAACAGCATCTATCAAGGCTGCTTACGCAAGAAATGCGCAAAACATTCACTTGCTTTCCAATGCTACTTCAGCTTCACCAACGGATGTTTGGTTATCCACAACACTTAACACAAAACCTGAAATTGCAGATCAAGCTTCCATCGGTTGGTTCAAAAATTTCAAGGAAAATGCATATGAATTCAATGTGGAAACCTACTACAAAACAATGCAAAACCAAATCGATTACCGAAATGGTGCAAATACACAAGCCAACGAAAAATTAGAAGGCGAATTGCTTTATGGTATCGGTCGCGCTTATGGCTTGGAAATGATTTTGAAAAAGAAAACAGGTAAATTAACTGGTTGGATTGGTTACACGCTTTCAAAAACTGAAAGAAAAATCAACGGAATCAATGAAAACAATTGGTATGTGGCGAAACAAGATCGAACGCATGATGTTTCTGTTGTTGGTATTTATGACATAAATAAAAAACTATCTGTCTCTGCATTATTTGTTTTCTACACAGGAAATGCTGTTACTTTTCCAACAGGAAAATACGAAGTGAATGGAGAAACACAATTTTCTTACACAGAAAGAAATGCCGCAAGAATGCCTAATTATCACCGTCTAGATTTGGGTGTGACTTGGATTAGAAAAAATACTGAAAAGTTTGAAAGCAGCTGGAATTTCTCTGTTTACAATGCCTACGCTAGAGAAAACGCCTATCAAATTACTTTCAGACAAAGTGAAAGCGACCCAAACAAAACGGAAGCAGTACAAACAACTTTATTTAGAATTGTACCTGCAGTTACTTGGAATTTCAAATTTAAATAACCCTTGATTAAATTCAAAAATCATGAAAAAATATTATTTCATTTTAACTCTTTTATCAGCGCTTTGCCTTGTATCATGCGAAAAAGTCATTGATGTTGATTTAAATACTTCAGATCCTAAATATGTCATTGAAGGTTTTGTAACCAAAGGAGAAACCGTACATCAAGTGAAAATCACAAGAACATTGAATTTCGATGAAAGTGTTGCCTTCCCAGCTGTTGACAACGCGGTTGTGGTTATCTCTGACAATGTGGGAAATTCAGAAACGTTGACGTTGGCATCTCCGGGAATCTACAAAACAAGCAGTTTATTGGGTGTAGAAGGACGAACCTATACCATCACTGTTACTGTTGAGGGCAAAGTGTTTACTGCTACTAGCACATTGCCAACTGAAGTGGATTTTAACGGACTGGATGTGATTGTTTTTCCTTTTGGAGTAGATACATTAAGAGGATTGATTCCTAGTAGAGTAGATCAAGCTGGCGTTGCGAATTATTACCAATTTGATATTTTCCAAAATAGCAAACAAATTTTTGGTGTAAACCTACAAGATGACCAATTTTCTGATGGAGTTCAAAACGAACAACCCATTTTTGGTCCAGACTTTCTTCCGGGCGATACAGTGAGAATTATTCAATATTGTATCGACAAACCAGTTTACAAATATTTATTTTCAATAGCTGCTAATACTGGAAGTACGGCTGCACCTGCCAATCCAGATTCTAATTTTGGAAAAAGTTGCTTAGGATACTTTTCAGCAAGAACACAAAAAGAGCAAACGGTAATAATTCCACAATAAGTTTTCAGTTAAAATCTAAGCTTTGATTATCTTTGCGCCTCAAAATTGAAATATGACTAGAAAAGAACTCATTGCAGAAATTAAAGCTAAAAAATCATTTTTATGTGTTGGTTTAGATACCGATTTAGACAAAATTCCTGCGCACCTTCTAGAAACAGAAGATCCGATTTTTGAGTTCAATAAGTCTATTATCGATGCAACGAAAGACTTTTGTGTCGCTTACAAACCAAATATCGCATTTTATGAATGTTTGGGTGTAAAAGGCTGGGAATCTTTGAGAAAAACCTTGGAATACATTCCTAAAAATATTTTCACCATTGCAGATGCAAAACGTGGCGACATTGGAAATACTTCTAAGTATTACGCCAAAACTTTCTTCGAGTATTTGAATTTTGATTCTGTGACCATCGCACCTTACATGGGCGAAGACAGTATTACGCCTTTTCTCGAATTTGAAGATAAGTGGGTGATTGTTCTAGCATTGACCTCCAACAAAGGCGCTTTGGATTTTCAATTCATGACCGATACGCAAGGTGAAAAATTGTACCAAAAAGTATTGAAAAAATCCTCCAAATGGGGAACGCCTGAAAACTTGATGTATGTTGTTGGTGCTACAAGGGCAGAAGGAATTGGCGAAGTGAGAAACATCGTTCCAAATAACTTTTTCTTGGTTCCAGGTGTTGGCGCGCAAGGCGGAAGTTTGAAAGACGTTGCTCATTATGGTTGGAACGAAGATTGTGGTTTGTTGGTCAATTCTTCTCGTCAAATCATTTATGCTTCCAACGGACTAGATTTTGCCGAACAAGCGAAGATTGAAGCACAAAAATTACAACAAGAAATGGAAGCGATTTTGATTTCCAAAGGTTGGTAAATTTCATTTTAACTGCTAATATTTAGTGTTGAGCAACTAAAATTGCTTTCTAGTCGTCTTTGATAAAATTGATTGACTATGAAACTAATAAAATTTTTACCTGTATTGGGTTTACTTTTCACAAATCCTGCGCAATCGCAAGAAATTATTTTTCAAGCTGCGCCGAATGATATTCAACAAATTGTAACCAATATTTTTGGTTTGCAGTGTCAAAATATTGGAACAGTTGCGGTAACTGGTGTACCAGTTGGATTTGGAATCTTCTCAAATGGTCAGGCAATCGGTTTAAATTCAGGAATAGTTCTCTCTACTGGAAATGTATTTTCAGATACAAGTTACAACGCTGACTATTTTAGCAGTACCGGTTTTGGTGCAGCAGGCGACGTAAATATCGATCAATTGAATACTGGCGCTTTGAGCTATGATGCTTTAAGTATTGGATTTCAATTTACTCCAACAATAACAGATACAGTTCGATTCAACTATGTTTTCGCTTCTGAAGAATATCCTGAATTCAGTACGTCAAATTACAATGATCGTTTCCTGTTTTTAGTTTCTGAAAACAATGGTCCATCGCAAAATATTGCGGTTTTACCAAACGGAACAATTGTGCAAATCAATTCAATCAATCAATTTACAAACACAAATTACTATGTTGACAACAGCTCAACTAGTACTACTTACCAAGATTTTGTTTTTGACGGATATACAGTTCCTTTGCAAGCGAAATTTTATGCGGTTGCCGGAAATACCTATACAATTAAATTAGTGATTGCAGACGTAGCTGACGATGTTTTTGACAGTGCGATTTTCTTAGACGAACAGGGAAGTTTCTCTACGATTTCTGGAAATTTAGCTGTTGCAGGAAATCCTGCGCAAGATGGTGTGATTCAAATTTTTGATGCAGCAGAAGATTCTACGGTTGTGAATCCGCTTTACACAGTTCCTGTAACAAACGGTACTTATTCAGTAGACAGTATTCCTGGTGGAAATTACCACATTCGTTATTTGCCAGATTTGGTTTTAAATCCTTCTGCAATGCCATCTTATTTCACAAACGGAACGACTTGGTCAACTGCTGATTTGATTGGTTTGCCTTGCTTTTTCAATAGTACAGATTTGAACTCAACTTCAGTTTCATTGACTGGTCCTGGTTCTGTAAGTGGAACAATTTACATTGATTCTTCGTTCCAAAAGGCACTACCTTTACCTTGTCCAAATGCGGTCGTTTTGGTGAGAGATGTTAATAGCGGTGAATTTGTTGATTACACAAAATCAGACATTGACGGACATTACAACTTTGAAAATTTACCTTATGGCGAATATCAAATTTTATTAGATGTTCCTTATATGCCTCAATTAGATACGATTACTTTCGTCATTGCAGCTGGAGCGACACATGGTGGAAACATCAATCACAGCATTGAAACGGACGGAATTCATTCAGAACTTTCTACTTTAGGTTTGGGAGAAAATGCTTTGAATTTCAATATTGTACCAAATCCAAGTAAAGGCGAAATCACGATAAAAAGTGAAGGATTATCTGGTATGAATGTCCAAATTTTTGAAATCAACGGACAATTGGTTTACACAGGAAAAATGGAATCAAACATCCAAAAATTAGACGTTTCAAGTTTAAGAGCTGGAGCTTATTTCGTGAAGATTGGAAATGAAAATAAAATCAAAACATCGAAATTGATTTTGATGGATTAGAAATTGTAACCTACAACTACAGAAAAAGGGAAGTGAATGCAGATTTACTTCCCTTTTTTCATGCGGAAATTGTTCAAAATGAATTAATTTTGCCCCAATGAAAACAATGAATCAACAATTAGCGGAAACAATTCGGGCATACCACCAAAAAGGTTGGTCACCAGCTACATCCACCAATTATTCTTTTAGAACCGAAGCAGATGCAAAAACTATTTTTGTTTCTCGTTCAGGAATTGACAAATCTCAATTTCAACCAGAAGACTTCATGTGTGTTGATTTTGAAGGAAATCCAACCGCTGAATTTGAAGGAATCAAACCTTCTGCAGAAACATTGATTCATTGCGTTTTGTATGATTTGTTTCCCGATACACAAGTGATTTTGCACAGTCATTCAGTTTATTCTGTCGTGATGTCGCAAAAATTTGAAGATGAAATCACTTTTGAAGGTTATGAAATTCAAAAAGGATTTGCGGGACAAACAACGCATGAAAATAAAATTTCTATTCCAATTTTACCGAATACGCAAGACATGCAAGAATTTGCAACTTGGATGCGCGCATCAAAAGATCGTTTTGGGAACCATTGCTTTGTGATCCGAAATCATGGAACTTATGCTTGGGGAAAAAATCTTTTTGAAGCGAAAAGACATTTGGAAACATTGGAATATCTTTTGGAAGTTCGTCATGGGAGTATTCAATAAACTGTGTCAATTTCCTATTTAATTCTTTCACTAAAGTAGCTATTTAAATCATTTCTAATACTTGCCCAAGCGAAGATCTGTCCATCCCATTTTGTATGAGCGTTTTGTATTGCGAGGTAAACTTGTTTAAGA
>CANHQP010000016.1 GCA_947462925.1 Flavobacteriia bacterium
ATTCTTAAACAAGTTTACCTAGCAATACAAAACGCTCATACAAGATGGAATGGACAAATCTTCGCTTGGGCAAGTATTAGAAATGATTTAAATAGCTACTTTAGTGAAAGAATTAAATAGGAACTTGACACAGTTTATTGAACACTCCCTTTTTTAATGAGACAATACCCCGATGGGGCATTTCGTCCCAAAAACAAAGCTAGTCCGACCATCAACAAGCTCCATCGGAGCGCCACAATAACAGCTCTATCGGAGCGCCATATCAATAGCTCCGTAGGAGCGTTATATCAATCCCACCCAAATCCCCCAATAAAAATCATATAATTTCCCATTTCCAAAAATTGCCCCTACCTTTGAAAAAATATTAAATTGATTACATGAAAATCACCTATTCCATTGATGAAAATGATTATTTGACGTTTCAATTATACACCGCGTCGAATTCAGCGTTGGTAAAAAAGCGTCGATTTATTTCTCGTTTGGTGCCTGCGATAGCGTATTTGTTGTTGGCTGTTACGTTTTTTTACAAGGGAAATATAACCATGATTATCGCTTTTGGCGTGTTGGCAGTCGTTTGGTATTTTTTGTATCCTTTTCACGACAAAAATGTGTACAAACGACAATATCAGAAGTTTATCAAAGAGAATATGAACAACAAATTTGGTCGTCCAGCGACTTTGAGTTTTGAAGCTCCTTTGGTGAAAGCAAAAGATGAAGTTTCGGAAACGAAAATCAATTATTCTGAAATTGAATCGATTACTGAGATTCCTGAAATGTTTTTGTTGAAATTGAAAACCAATCAATCGTTTATTCTACCGAAAGATAAAATCGAGAATTTGGAAACATTGAAACCGTTTTTTGAGTCCTTCGAAACCAACGAAGGCATTCCGTATTACGTTCTTTCAAATTGGAAATGGAAATGATTTCCAAAAATATGGTCGAATTTGGGGCTTAAACTGTCGAACTGTCTCTAAATACTGTAAAACTGACAGACAAAAGTGTGATGCAAGTGTTGAATGATTGAAATTTTCTGGTGGCATCATTCTTGACTTTCAAAAGTTGATAAATATTTAAGATTTTATTCTTCAAAAGGAATTCAATCCTATAAATAGAATGTATATTTACGTCTCAATGGCAATTTAAAAAATGAACAATATGTTTGGAAACGACGAATTTAAAAAATACGCGACAAAACATCAGGGAATCAGCAGTATGCACCTGAATAGTTATATTGAATCTTCTTTGACTCCTTATATCATCGAGGAAAGACATTTGAATATGACTCAAATGGATGTGTTTTCTCGTTTGATGATGGATAGAATTATCTTTCTTGGGACAGGAATCAACGACCAAGTTGCGAATATCATTAATGCGCAATTGTTGTTTTTGGAATCAGTAGATCCTAAAAAAGACATTCAAATTTACATGAATTCACCAGGTGGATCTGTGTATGCTGGATTGGGAATTTATGATACCATGCAATACATCAAACCAGATGTGGCAACAATTTGTACAGGAATGGCAGCTTCGATGGGAGCAGTTTTGTTATGTGCAGGTGCTGAAGGAAAACGATCAGCTTTGAAACATTCACGTGTGATGATTCACCAACCATTAGGAGGTGCGCAAGGTCAAGCTTCTGATATCGAAATTACTGCACGTGAAATCGGTAAATTGAAAAAGGAATTGTATGACATCATCGCATACCATACAAAACAAGATTACGATAAAGTATTTGCTGATTCAGACCGTGATTATTGGATGACATCAGAAGAAGCAAAATCTTATGGAATGGTAGATGAAGTTTTGGTGAGAAATCCAAAATAAATCACTTATAATTAATTATTTAAAGGTCATTCGTCGCTTGGCGGATGGCTTTTTTTGTCAAACTAGAATATGTCAAAAAAAGAAACATCTTGTTCGTTTTGCGGAAGACCGCGCTCTCAAGTAGGAATGTTAATCGCTGGATTATCAGGTCATATTTGTGAAAGTTGTATTACGCAAGGTTATTCGATTGTTGAAGAGGAATTTAAAGCAGCCAAAACGGATGCTTTCAAGGAAGCGCCGTTGAATATTTTGAAACCAATTGAGATCAAGTCGAAGTTGGATGAATATGTAATCGGACAAGAAGATGCGAAAAAAGTATTGTCTGTAGCGGTTTACAATCATTATAAAAGATTGAACCAACCAGTGACAAAAGACGATGTGGAAATTGAAAAAGCGAATGTTATTTTGGTTGGTCGCACTGGAACAGGAAAAACATTGTTGGCGAAAACCATCGCTCGCTTGTTGAATGTTCCGTTTTGTATCGCTGATGCCACTGTTTTAACTGAAGCAGGTTATGTAGGTGAAGACGTTGAAAGTATTCTTTCTCGTTTGCTTCAAGCTGCAGATTACAATGTGGAAGCTGCGCAAATGGGAATTGTTTTCATTGATGAAATTGATAAAATTGCACGTAAGAGTGATAATCCTTCCATAACGCGTGACGTTTCTGGAGAAGGAGTTCAACAGGCTTTATTGAAATTGTTGGAAGGTTCAATTGTCAATGTTCCACCGCAGGGAGGAAGAAAACATCCAGAGCAAAAAATGATTCAAATCGATACCAAAAACATTTTATTTGTTTGTGGTGGTGCGTTTGATGGTATCGAAAAAATCATTGCAAGACGTGTAAATACGCAAACAATCGGTTTCAGTAGCAACGATGATGTGCGCATTGATGGAGATAATTTCTTGAAATACATCAATCCTACAGATATTAAATCTTATGGATTAATTCCAGAGTTGATTGGTCGTTTTCCTTCATTGACTTACTTGGAGCCATTAGATGGAAAAAGTTTGAAAAGAATTTTGACCGAACCAAAAAATGCATTGATCAAACAATATGTTCGTTTGTTTGAAATCGACGGAATCAAATTGGCTTTTGATGGTGATGTGTTGGATTTTATCGTGGAAAAAGCGATTGAGTTTAAATTAGGCGCCAGAGGTTTGCGTTCCATTTGCGAAGGCATTTTAAATGATGCGATGTTTGATTTACCATCTAAGAAAATCAAAGAATTCAGGGTTTCTGCGGATTACGCCAAAGAACAATTTTCGAAATCTAAAGTTGCTCGATTGAAAGTAGCTTGAGTTTAGAATTAACTAATATTGAAAGTCCATCGTTTTTGAAATGATGGACTTTTTTTATAGAAAAAATTGGACAAAAAAAAGCGACAGTTATCAAATCTGTCGCGTCATTTAGAATATATTTTTTTGAAACTAGTCTTTCGTCCCAGCTGTAACAATCGTAAAACTTTCCCAATTCAAATATTTATTCGCCAAGGCTAAAATGCGCTCTTGCGAAATGTTTTGAATGTGCTGAATCGCTTCGTTGTAATACTCAAAATCTTTGCCATGTAAATGAGCTGCCATGTATAAATCCATCATCGCATTTGGTCCGTCTGCACTTTTGAGAATTTGACCCAATAAATAGTTTTTGACTAAATCCAATTCTTCTTGTGGAACTAATTCTACTTTCAACAAATCCATTTCATTTTTGATTTCTGTCAATGTCGCTTCTGCCACATCTTTTCCAACTTCTGTCGCAATAATGAAATAGCCAGCATTGTTTGATTCTGCAACGCCACAACCAATTCCATAAGTATAGCCTTTGTCCTCGCGGATATTGGACATCAATCGACTACCGAAATAGTCGCCGAAAATGGTTTGCAGAATTTGAAAATCAAGGAAGTCTTCATGCGTTTTGTTAAACAATGGAATTCCCATGCGAATCGCCGTTTGAACCGCATCTTTTTTCTCGATGTGCAAACGTCCTGGAATGTTGATGAAATCTTTTTCAAATTCGCAAATTCCCGGTTTAGACCATGCACCAACAGTATCGATTAAGCGATCAATGTACGCTGGTTCAACATCACCAACAACGATTACTTTGCGCAAACCTTGCAGGTAAAATTCTTTGTGAAATCTTTTCAAATCGAGGACAGAAACATCCTCCAAATCAGACAATTCTAACTGGCGATTGTAGTTTTCTGAATTGCTAAACAATTGTTTTTGAAATGCACGTCGCACCAAAACGCTCACTTTTTCGGAAGAAACGAGAAATTGTTGCTTCTTTTCGCGCAACATATCGCTGATTTCATGTTCGTGAAACGCTACTTCCTGAATCGCATTCACCAGAATCGCTACTGCTTTTTCTACGTTTTCTTTCAAACAATACAAACTGACGATTGCCAATTCTTGTGCGATTTCTTGATCCAAATACGCGCCCAAACCGTCCAATTCTTGGTTGATTTGCGTACTTGTTTTGTCAGCAGTTCCTGAAAGTAAAAGACTGTTCACAAAACCCGCAATTTTGCGATTTCCGCGGATTGTTCCTGCGTCAAAGTGAAATTCAATGCGCGTTGTTTCGTCTGGAACAGGTTGCATCCAATACAATTTCACAGTAGGCGTGATGTCAAAAATATGTGGTTCTACAAATTGGATTTTCTGTAGTGGATGTATCGCGGGTGCTGTATTTCTTAAACTCATGATTGAATGGCTTTTACTTTTAATAAAGAACAATTTGTTTTTTGTAGAATGTCTTGCGCGTTTGCTAAAATGTGTTCTGGTTGAATTTGTTCGTATAAAATCGCTTCTTGATTCACGCCGTCAGCATCGCCTAATAATTCGAAATAAGCCAAATTCATCGCGCGATTCAACAAACCTTGTTCTTGAAAAGCTTTTGCCGTTTTGATTTTATTTTTCAATCGATCCAATTCTTTCGTGCTGATTTTTTCAGTTTGAATTTCGCTCAATACTTTCCAAATCGCTGTGTCCACTTCTTCAAAAGTCACATCAGGACTTAATTTTCCGCTGATAACGAGCAATCCATTGTCCAAAGAGCCAGTAATGTAAGCGCCAATTTCTGTTACCAATTTTTGCTCTTTTTGAATCGAAGTGTACAAACGAGAAGATTTGTCTCGTCCCAAAGCGTCAGAAAGCATGTCGGTGATGTAGTATTCCGCTGATTTTCGTTCCGACATTTTGAAAGCATAATAAAATGCGTCAGATGGAACATTGCGTTCGATAATTTGCTCTCTGAATTCCGTTTGTGGCAACTCCGCAGTCAAAATTCTAGCAGGTTTCATTTTCGATGGAATGTCGCCGTACCATTTTTCAACCAATCGTTTTACTTCGTCTAATTCAAAATTTCCAGCAATGCATAAAATCGCGTTGCTAGGATTGTAGAATTTATGGAAAAAGGCTTTCACATCTTCCATTTTAGCATCTTCAATGTGACTGATTTCTTTCCCAATTGTCGCCCATTGATATGGATGTGTGTGGTAAGCCAAAGGTCTCAATTTCAACCAAACATCGCCGTAAGGTTGATTTAAATAGCGTTGTTTGAATTCTTCAATTACGACACTTCTTTGCGTTTCCAAACTTTTTGGTGTGAAACCAAGCGACAACATTCTGTCAGATTCTAACCACAAAGCTGTTTCGATATTTTGCGCTGGCAAAACGTCGTAGTAATTCGTGATATCGTTGGAAGTAAAAGCGTTGCTTTCTCCGCCAGCATGTTGCAAAGGCGCGTCGAAATCAGGAATATTGACTGAACCGCCAAACATCAAATGTTCGAATAAATGCGCGAAACCTGTTTTTTCAGGATCTTCGTCGCGCGCGCCAACATCGTAAAGCGTATTTACGACTGCCAAAGGAGTGGTTGTGTCTTTGTGAAATATTACTTTGAGTCCGTTTTCAAGGGAAAATCTTTCGAATTGAATCATTAAAATGTAAATTTATCTGAAGTTTGTAATGCAATGGTTTCTTTGTATTCGGCGATTATTTCAGCAACAATTTCCGCTGCAGGTTTAATTTCATGGATTAATCCCGCAACTTGACCGATTTCTAATTCGCCTTCGATGAGGTCGCCCTCAAACATGCCTCGTTTTGCTCGTCCGCGACCCAAAAGATTTTCGAGTTCTTCGGCGTTTGTTCCTTTTTTGTATGCTTCTTGAACTTGCTCTAAAAATGGATTTCTCAATAATCGCACAGGAGTTAATTCTTTCAAAGTCAAAAGTGTATCGCCTTCTTTCGATGAAATGACTTCATTTTTGAAATTGATGTGACAACTCGCTTCAGGTGTTGCAACAAATCGACTTCCAATTTGAACCGCATCAGCACCTAATGTCATTGCGGCCAACATTCCTTTTCCAGTTCCAATACCACCTGCGGCGATCAAAGGAATCGAAATCGCTTCAGCAACCATAGGAATCAAGCAAAAAGTCGTTGTTTCGTCACGTCCGTTGTGACCTCCGGCTTCAAAACCTTCGGCAACGACCGCGTCAACACCAGCTTCTTGTGCTTTCAAAGCAAATTTTACACTTGAAACAACGTGAACAACCACAATTCCATGCGATTGCAAATGTTTTGTCCAAGTTTTTGGATTTCCTGCAGAAGTGAAAACAATTGGAACTTGGTGTTTGATGATTGTTTCAATGTGTTTGTCGATATCGGGATAAAGCATGGGCAAATTGACCGCGAAAGGTTTGTTTGTCGCCGCTTTGCATTTGGCAATTTGTTCGTCTAAAATATGCGGATACATTGATCCAGAACCAATGATTCCCAATCCGCCAGCGTTGGAAACAGCAGAAGCCAATTCCCAACCAGAACACCAAATCATTCCCGCTTGAATGATTGGATATTGAATATTGAAAAGTTGTGTTATGCGATTTTTCATGAATGTGTTGTGCTTTTGTTGAACAAAAATCTGATTTGTTCGAATGCTGTAATTCACCTGATTTCTCCAAAAAAAATAATTGGAAAACAGATTTTTTCTTCTAACTACGAAATTACAAAACAGAAATGAATCTGCAATTTGTAAATCAGATTCATTATGATTTTTTTAGGAAATTTCAATGAAAAAAGAATTTAAAAAACCTATTGACGAAAATTGTGTTGTAGTATCAGATTGATTATTTTTACAGCATGACAAAAACAAAAGCTTGGATTCACGCATGCAGATTGCGAACGCTTCCACTTTCATTATCGGGAATTATTTTGGGCTCTTTTGTTGCCAAATCAAATGGTTTTTGGAACACAACGATTTTCATTTTTGCTTTGTTGACAACTGTTTTATTTCAGATACTGTCCAATTTAGCGAATGATTTGGGCGACAGTCAGAAAGGCGCGGACAATGAAGGTCGTGTTGGTCCTGAAAGAGCTGTTCAATCTGGTGTGATTTCGATGAAAGAAATGCGCAATGCAGTGATTTTATTGAGCGTTTTGTCGTTTATTTCGGCTGGAACATTGATCTATTTCGCTTCGTTGAATAAAACACTTTCGTTTTGGGTTTTTTATGCGGTTTTGGCTGTTTTCTGTGTTCTGGCAGCAATCACTTACACAGTCGGAAAACGCGCTTATGGCTACCACGGATTGGGCGATTTTTTCGTATTTATTTTCTTCGGTTTGGTGAGCGTTTTAGGCGTTTATCATTTGTATTTGCCCGAATTCAATTTCTCGACTTTTCGATTTGAAAATTTATTGCCAGCTGCTACCATTGGATTCTTGAGTATGGCGGTTTTGAATCTCAATAACATGCGCGACAGAACGAATGATGCGAAAGTAGGTAAACGCACGTTGGTTGTTCAGTTGGGCGGCGAAAGGGCGAAGTTTTACCACGCATTTTTGATTTTAGGCGGAATTGCTTGTTTCACGATTTTTGTTTTTCAATTTCAGTCTGAAAATAAATGGATGGCGCTTTCATTGTTGCCCCTGATTTTGTTGATATTACATCTAAGAAAAGCCATGAGCATTGTCCAAGAACGCAATTTTGATCCTGAATTGAAAAAAGTTGCCTTGTCCGCTTTTGCGATCAGCGTTTTCTTTGCGGTGGCGATTGTTTTACACGCTTCATTTTAGTTCGATGATTCGCGCGACTTTCGAGAAAAAAACTTTTCATTTCAAGCGACCAAGTGGAACGAGTAGGGGAGTATTGACCGAAAAACACGCTTGGTTTATTTCACTTTCAGATTCCGAAAATCCTACTGTAATTGGTTTGGGAGAATGCAGTATTATTCCTGGACTTTCACCTGATTTCGTTGATTTTGAACAATATGAAAATCAAGTAAAATCTTGTTGCGACCAAATCAATTCAAGTGTTAACACATTTGAATCAATCGAAATTTTGTGTGCAGAAATCGGCGAATTTCCTTCCATTGTTTTTGGAATTGAAACCGCATTGTTGGATTTGAGAAATGGCGGAAAATCGTTCTTTTACGATACGTCGTTTACCAGAAGTGAAACCAAAATTCCCATCAACGGATTGATTTGGATGGGCGATGAAGCATACATGCAAGCGCAAATTGAGGATAAATTGCAAGAAGGATATCGTTGCATCAAAATGAAGATTGGCGCCATAGAATTTGACAAAGAATTCGCCATTTTGGAATCATTGCGCCAGCGTTTTCCTGCGGATCAATTGACATTGCGCGTCGATGCAAACGGTGCTTTTTCTGTCCTTGAAGCGTTGGAAAGATTGACTCAATTGTCGACTTTGGAAATCCATTCAATTGAACAACCCATACAAGTGAATCAATGGGAAGCGATGGCAGAATTGTGTCAAAAATCGCCATTACCAATTGCGTTGGACGAAGAATTGATTGGCATTCATGAATTGGAAGCGAAACGAAATTTATTGGAAACGATTCAACCGCATTATATCATTTTGAAACCAAGTTTACACGGTGGAATTTCGGGAACGAAATCTTGGATTGAAATAGCTGAAAAATTGAATATTCCGTGGTGGATTACTTCTGCTTTGGAGTCCAATGTTGGTTTAAATCACATTGCCCAATTCACCTCAACTTACGATAATTTGCTTTTTCAAGGATTGGGAACTGGCGGTTTGTATGTGGAGAATACACCAACCAAAATGCAAACGAAAGGCGGTTTTTTGGAAATGTTACAGTAAAATTACAGCAAGTGTAAAATCTTCAAAATTTGCGGTACAATCAAGGTTTCATCGTTGTTTAAAATTTCAAAATCACACAGTTTTTGTCTAGAATGATCGTCCAATTGGTGTGACATTCGCTCTAAAACAGCTTCGCGTGTTGTATGATCTCTTTCCATCACTCTCTGAATGCGGGTTTCACGGTCGGCGGTTACTAAAATGGTTGCGTCAAATCGTTTGTAAGAACCAGTTTCAAAAAGCAAAGCAGATTCATTGAAAACAAGCAAAGAACTTTGAATATTTTTCCAATTTTCAAAGGCGCGGAAAACAGCGGGGTGGACTAAATCGTTGACTTTGTTTTTGAGCTGATGGTTTTTGAAAATTTGTTCGGCAACGAATGGTCGATTGAGTTCATTGTTTATATATGTGTTTTCACCTAAAAGAGAAATCAATTCATTTTTGAGGTTTTGATCTTCCTTCATCGCTTTTTTAGCTTCTGCATCCGCGTAGAAAACTGGATATCCGATTTTTTCTAATATTTTGCAAACAAGGGACTTTCCAGAGCCAATTCCTCCTGTGATTCCAATTGATTTCATGTAAACGAAATTACAAAAAAAAATCTTGGCACAATTGAAGGCGCCAAGATTTCAGTTTCTTTATGATTGTTTGAGAATCTTAGATTTCGTCAACTTGAATCATTTTGAAAGGCAAAGAAATGATTGCTTGATAATCTTCACCTGCCTCCTCCATGTCTTCATCATCTGTTTCAAAGTACCAATTGATTTTCACTTCAGTACCTTTTCCATTGATTGATTCTAATTTTTTGAAGAAATCTAATATACATTTAGAAGAAGACGTATTGAAATATTCCAATTTCACATCTACATCTGTTACTGCAGCTGGTTTTTTGCTGTAGCCATCAATCCACTCATTTAACGGTTTGTAAAATTCAACAGAGTTTTCTGGAATCGATCTTCCTTTAAGTTCCAGTTTGCCAACAGATTGAAATGAAATAGCTGGTGTTTTAGCCGATCCGTCGAGTTTTAAATTTTCCATATTTTGTGCTGATTTGAATAGTATTTAATTAATCCTTACGTTTAAAGAGAAGAAATGGTTTCTTTCATTGATCGGAATAATTTCATAATTTAATTTGTTACCTGTTTTTCTTGCAATATCAATGAACCCCAATCCGGCAGTTCCTTTCTCAGAAAGCTGTCCTGAATGGAGCGTGTCTTGGTAATGCCTTTTCAAAGAAATCGAATCCATTTGATTGATTGTCTCTAACTTACTGATGATGGTTTCTGCGCTTTCAGTGTCAATCACATTTCCAGTTTTAATATGGAAACTATCATTGCCTTTTGCAACCATAAAATATGCAGATTTTGGTGGAATGTCTTCAAAGTATTCAGTCGAAACATGTTCGCTTTGATCAATGTGGTGATATAGGTTTTGCAAACATTCAACCATCACATAATAAACCTTCTTTTTAACCAAATTGTTTTGCTCCAATTCGTCCATTTTGGATTCCATCAAGGATAAAATATCATTGATAAACTCAGTGTTTACAATTCCTTTATAAGAACACAAAACCTCGGTTTCTTCCATTAAATGATTAAAATTATACATGCTGCTAGCGTTCATTCGAACTATATTATCAGTAGTTTTTAGCAAATATATTAAAAAAAATGAATTGTAATCATTTGATATACATTTTTTTCACAAAGCGTTAGAAATAAATACCTGAACTTTTGGCACTATTCTTTTTAACTGGCTTTCTCGAATTGATGAAGGATTTGAAAAATGATGGCTTTTTAACTCAAATGCAAGACGTTTAGACTTGTCCCAAGTATTGAGAAGCTTCAAATTGTAACTTTGCGAACATTAATGCAATTTAATTTCAATAAGTTCCTTATTTTTGTCGAAGCAATGGAAAATCAAAAACAAGATTTGGAATGGTTTGAGTCATGGTTTAATACCATCTATTATCACATTCTTTATCAAAATCGTAACGAGAAGGAAGCTGAATTGTTTGTCCAAAACTTGGTTTCAAAATTGAAAATTCAAGCATCCAACAATGTCCTTGACTTGGCTTGTGGAAAAGGGCGTCATTCAATTATTTTAAATAAATTGGGATTGAATGTAACGGGTGTAGATTTGTCATCTAATAGTATTGCAAAAGCCAAAAAATACGAAAACGAAAAGTTGAAGTTTTTTGTGCAGGATATGCGTGACCCAATTCCTGATGCACAGTTTGATTTCATTGTCAATCTTTTTACCAGTTTTGGCTATTTTGATCACCATCAAGACAATCTCAAGGTATTGAAAGCCATTCATCAAATGTTGGTGCCAGGCGGAACATTAATTATCGATTTTTTCAATTTGCACAGGGTTATCAAAGAAATGAAGGCGCAAGAAATGAAGTCGATTGAAGGCATTGATTTTCATATTTCAAAACGTTTTGACGGTCACCATATTTATAAGACAATTGAGTTCGAGGCCGAAGGAAAACAACATTCATACACTGAAAAAGTGCAAGGGTTATCGGAAGCTGATTTTAAAAATTTATTAATCCAAGCTGATTTTGAATTAATTGAAATGTTTGGAGATTTTTATCTAAATCCTTTTGATTCTGAAATTTCTGACAGAATCATTTTAGTAGTTCGAAAAAAAATATGACAGAAATTTGGAATATTTTGGCATTAATTGCTGCAGTTTTGTTGGGCGGATTACTGGTGATTTGGGTTGATTCTTACAAACAAAAAAACCTCATTAAAATCATGTTGGCATTCAGTGGTGGATTTTTGTTGGCCATTGCTTTCAATCATTTTTTACCTGAATTATACGCCGCGCACAATAATTCCATTGGTTTGTATGTCATTCTTGGATTTTTGATTCAATTGATTTTAGAATATTTTTCTGGCGGAATCGAACACGGTCACGTGCACATTCATAAAGGAAAAGCCATGCCTTGGATGTTGTTTATTTCCCTTTCAATCCACTCTTTTGTGGAAGGAATTCCATTGGCGATTCCCGAGGTTGCGGAAGTGGGACACCATCATTCACATTTGTCTGGACAGTCGCTTTTATTAGGAATCATTTTTCACCAAACACCTGTTGCAATTGCTTTGATGACACTGTTGAGAAGTTCAACTTTTAGTCTCAAAAAATCGTGGTTTGTGCTTGCACTTTTTGCTCTAATGACACCTGCGGGATTGGTTTTTGGTTATTTCACGCAAGGTTCTTTGGGATTCATTAACATGGATATTTTGCTTGCCATTGTAGTCGGAATGTTTTTGCACATTTCCACCACAATCATCTTCGAAGCAAGCGAAAATCACCGATTTAATCTAGCGAAATTGGCCAGCATTTTTGTCGGTGTAACCTTGGCTTTGTTAATTCAATAATCGATTTTCCCTGAGTGTTTTGATAATTCTATCTTTTAGTGAATCCTAAACTTACAATACTTGATTACTGAACCTTTCGCTGTAAACAGCTGCTCATAATGTGTTTTGATGTGGAAAATTTCCTTGGTTTTTTCATCCAAATCAGCTGGCAATGTACCATATAAATCCCAAGTCAATTCTAAGCAATCGTACCCGTGTTCTTTGATTTCCTCTTCGGTCGATTCAAACAACAAATCGCTGTCCGTTTTCAAGTGAACAATGCCATCTTTTTTCAAGATTTGACGGTATTTGTCGATGAAAAGTTTTGATGTCAAGCGTTTTTTAGGTTTGTTTGGTTGAGGATCCGAAAAAGTCAACCAAATTTCATCTACTTCTCCTTCAGCGAAATAATCTAGAATAAAGTCAATTTTTGTGCGCAAGAATGCAACATTCGATAAATTGCGCTCCACTGCATCTTTCGCTCCAACCCAAATACGTGCACCTTTGATGTCAAGTCCGATGAAGTTTTTGTTTGGAAAATGGTCTGCCAAACCAATGGTGTATTCTCCTTTTCCGCAGCCCAATTCAAGTACAATTGGATTTTCATTTTTGAAATAATCTTTATTCCATTTTCCTTTCAAATCAAAAGGTATCGAATGATCTGAAACCAAAGTTGGTTCGAAAACGTTCGACCATTCCTTCATTTCAGTAAATCTGCGGAGTTTGTTCTTTGCCATATTCTAAATCTGGGCGCAAAGATAAGGATTCTTTCAGAATGTTAAATGTTGGGAGAAATCTTCATTCTCATTCTGTTTCTACTCTTCATTCTCTTTCTGTTTCTCATTCTGTCTATCATTCTGGTTTTTTAAGTATCTTTGATTTGTGTTACCAGAATCGATTTCAAATCAAAATGTGCTGATTTCTCCTTTGAATTGGGGAATGGGACATGTGTCGCGATCGATTGCGATAATACAGCAATTACTTGACCAAAAAAATCAGGTTTTTGTGGCTTGCGACGACGATCAAAAAGCGGTTTTTGAAGTTTATTTTTCCAATTTGAATTTCATTGGACATCGACCATATCCATTTCAATTTTCTGGAAAAGGAAATTGGGCTTGGGATTTATTTCTGCAACGCAAAAGACTTCTGGAACGATTTGCGCAAGAACAAAAAGAAGTCGAACAATACATTGTTGATTTTCAAATTGATGTTGTACTTTCAGACCATCGATATGGTTTTTTTTCGAAGTTAAAACCAAGTGTTTTTATCACACATCAATTGCATTTACCTTTGAAATGGTTTCAAAAACCGATGCAATTTGTGCACCAAAAATTGATTCAAAATTTCAGTGCTGTTTGGGTGTTGGACGATGAAAAACAATCGTTGGCTGGCAAATTAAGTCGTGCGATTAAACATCCAGATTTGCACTACATCGGCGGGAGATCAAGGTTTCAATTGCCTGCTGATAAAGTGGAAATATGCAATCAATTGTACCTCGTGAGCGGGCCTTTGCCTTATTCACAAGATTTTTTGAATGAGTGCATCGCTTTGGCGCAGCAAAACAAAGGAAACAATGTCTTACTTTATCCCAAAGGTTTGATTTTACCCGAAAATTTGCCCGAAAATCTGCAATGTATCGAAGCGCAAAATTGGAAAGAGACAGATGTATTTTTGCGGGGAGCTCAAAAAATCATTTCCCGTTCAGGCTATTCTACCTTGATGGACTTGAAAATCTTGCAAAAAAACGCACAGTTGTTTCCTACACCCGGACAAGGTGAACAAATTTACTTGGCTCATTTTCATTCTGCTACAAAATGGGATGTTTGAGTAAACACATTTAACCAAGTTTGTTACTTATTTTTTGATTCATAATAAACTAATTATTAAGTTTTAAGCCGTTTATTAAGTTATCATTAATTGTCAAAAAGTTTTGTTTTTGCCAACTGAATTGTCGTAATTTTGCAGCATCGATTGGATAACGTCCTTTTGCTGATTTCTTTTGGCAAACTGTCTAATCGAAAAAACATTTTATGCTTCATGATGATTCGCAGTTTATCGAATAAAACAACTAATTTTTACCGAAATTTTCTTTTCGCCTTTTGTGTCGTGTTTTTTGTGAATGTGGTATTTGGGCAACATTCTTTCACTGGAATTGGAGCTGGTAGCACTTACACACAAAATTTCGATGCCTTTAGAGGGACTAGTGCGACATTGCCTGCAAACTGGACAGTCGTAACAGCTTCTTATAATGCCACTTATCCTGTTTTAACTTCAGGTGCAGCAACCCCTACTGTTGCCAATGCTTCTGGAAATAATTGCTATGCTGGTCGTGCAGCTGCAGCAAGTTCAGATTATTCAATTGTACAAAAACAAGCAACTTCAGGTTCAACAACTTTTACACTTAGTACTTCAAATGGAACTGGAGCCACAATAAACGGTTTTGTTATTACTTGGAATGTTGAACAGTTTTCTTCTGCAGGAAGAGCATCAACTGTTAATTTTAGTTATAGTTTAAATGGCGGTGCATTTGTTACAACTGGAATTACTGGAACAACTTTGTTTACTGGAACAACAGGTTCTTCGACAACTTTCTCAGTTGTTCAAACAGCACGATCAATAACAATTACTGGTTTGTCTTTGGCAGCCGCTGGTACAGCAGATTTCAGAATATCAGTTGCAAATGGTTCAGGAAGCGGGAGTAATGCACATATTGGAATCGATGATTTTACTGTTTATCCAACTGCATCAACCCCATCAATCACTTTAGCTGATAACGGAACACAAATAGCTGCTGCGAATGTCAATGAAGGTACAACAACACACGTTTTGCACAAATCGTCTTTAGCGGTAATCACAGCAAATGCTTCACTTACAGGCATGACTTGTACGACAGCAGGTGGTTATGATGCAGCGGATATCACAAATTTGAAAGTGCGATATTCAGCGGATGCTACACTAGATGGCGCGGATGCTACTTTGAGTACCTTGTCAAGTCCGGGCACTGCTGGTTCGAAGACATTTCCTTCGTTTACGGCACAAACAATCAATTCAGGTTCAACAGGCTATATTTTCATAACGGCAGATATTGCAAACAGTTCTTCCTCGGGAGGAAATACCATTAATGTCAATGCTTTAGCAACGACAGATTTCACTTTCGCATCAGGAGCTAAATCAGGTTCTACAACTGCTGGAGGAACGCAAACGATTGTAGGGCCGTCTATTACATTGGCAGATAATGGAACACAAATCGCAGCTGCAAACGTTACTGAAGGAACTTCAACGCATGTTCTTCATAAATCATCTTTAGCTGTTACCACTCTAAATGCTTCACTTACAGGCTTGACATGTACCACCGCAGGCGGTTATGATGCGGTGGATATTACGAATTTGAAAGTACGATATTCCGCTGATGCTACCCTAGACGGCGCTGATGCTACATTGAGTACCTTGTCAAGTCCGGGCGCGGCAGGTTCGAAAACATTTCCTTCGTTTACGGCACAAACAATTAATTCAGGTTCAACAGGCTATATTTTTATCACAGCAGACATTGCGAGCAGTTCTTCTGCGGGAGGAAATACGATTAATGTCAATGCTTTAGCAGCGACAGATTTCACTTTTGCATCTGGAAACAAATCAGGTTCAACAAGTGCTGGAGGAACGCAAACGATTGTACCCATTGTAATACCAACAATTAGTAGTTCAGGGACTTTATCAGGACTTTCCACCACCTACGGAACGGCGAGTAGCAATACTACTTTCTCTGTTTCAGGTTCCGCATTGACCAATGATATTGTCGTTACTCCACCTTCAGGTTTTCAAGTTTCGCTTTCAGCAGGTTCAGGTTTTGGCACTTCACTAACATTAACACAAACGGCAGGCGTTGTTTCTTCCACTACGATTTATGTGCGTTTGGCTGCAACTACCAACGCAGGAACTTACAGTGGAAACATCGTTTTGTCGTCCACGGGCGCAAGCAATGTGAATGTTGCCACGGTTTCAAGTACCGTGAATCCCGCAACTTTGACCATCACAGGACTTTCTGCTTCAAACAAAACATATGATGGAAACACAACCGTTTCAGTTTCAGGAACGGCCGCTTTTTCAGGTTTGCAAAATGGAGATTCATTTACGCCTTCAGGTTCACTCACTTGGGCATTTCCTTCAGCGAATGTTGGTTTACAAACATTGACAAGAACAGGCTCGATTCTAGCCCCGAATTCAAATTATACAGTCACACAACCAAGTTTAACCGCAACGATTACTGCCAAAGCTTTGACAATCACAAGTGCAACAGGAAGTAACAAAGTTTTTGACAATACAACCACTGCCACTTTCACAGGAACATTGACAGGCGTCGTTTCACCAGATGTAGTGACTTTCACAGGATCAGGGACATTTGCAACAGCTACCGCGGGAACGGGAATTGCCATTACATCTACCTCAACGTTGGGTGGTGCTGGCGCAGGAAATTACACTTTGACGCAACCAACAGGAATTACAGCAAACATCACGCAAGCATCGCAAACCATCACATTTAGCTCATTGTTGGATAAGAATGTAGGAGATGCTAGCTTCAATTTGACTGCAACCGCTAGTTCAGGATTGACTGTCACTTACACAAGTTCAAATCCAGCAGTTGCGACTGTTTCAGGAAATACAGTAACGATTGTAGGAGCTGGAACAACAGTAATTACCGCTTCACAAAGCGGAAATGTGAATTATGCTGCAGCAAGTGATGTGAACCAAAATCAAGTTGTGTTGAATGGACCTTGTGTATCTGAAGACTTTACATCGGCGGCGCAACCAAGTGGATGGATAAATTCTGGTTCAGGGATTTCTTACACATCGAATTACATTGATATGTCTGTTAATACAGGAACCGTAACTACTGTCGCAATTGCTAATCCTGCGAGTTTAGCCTTTTATCTAAGTCGAACCACAAACACGACAGCAAAAAATTTAAATGTAGAAATATCAACAACAAGTCAATCAAGCGGTTTTTCCACAGTTGCATCTTACGATCATACAAATACCCTATCAGGTGGAACTGTTTCTTGTTCGGTTAATCTTTCTGCATATTCTGGATATTCAACAGTTTATATTCGTTTCAATAAAACGACTGGATCGACTTCTCCATGGAGAATAGATAATATACAAGTTTATTGTTCGAATGTTGCGGATATTAATCTTCAAGGAAATTCAACAAATATTGTCTCTGCAGATGTTTCGCCAAGTACGGCAGACCATACAGATTTTGGAAACACATCAGTTTCAGGCGGAACCGTGGTACGAACTTTTACGATTCAAAACACAGGTGCTGCAACTTTAAACTTGACAGGAAGTTCGCCTTACGTAGCCATTTCAGGTGCAAATGCCGCAGATTTTTCAATCACTACAATTCCATCTTCAACGATTGCAGCAAGTTCAAGTTCTACTTTTCAAGTAACTTTTGATCCATCTGCAGTTGGCGCACGAACAGCGACTTTGACAATTGCAAATGACGATTCAGACGAAGGAACGTACACTTTCGCGATTCAAGGAACGGGAGTCAATTCCAATACTTCGGATATTATTGTGGAAACAGGTTTTACGTACAATAGCAATATCAATTACGCCACTTACCAATCGGCAACGATTTCAACCACTGCGAATGGAATTGCAGTGATGGGAATTACAATCAGAGATGGAGGCGCAAGTGCTGATGCAGATGCTTTGGGAACTGAATTGAATTCCATTTCATTTACGGTTGCAAACATTGCGAATATTCGTTCAGCAGCATTGTTTCAAGGTTCTACTTTGGTGGACAATACACCATCGATTGGCGGAGGAAATATTTCATTCTCAGGTTTGAGTGGCGCGAATGTGACCGCAAACGACAATGGTTCAAAAACCTTGACTTTGTATGTTACCTTTTTGACTGCTGTGACAGATAATCAACAATTGCAATTTACAGTAAACAGTGCGACATCTAATATCACAGGGTCATCTTTTGCGACAGCCAATGCGGGTGCAGCAACTTCGAGCACAACAGCAGACAGAAATAGAATTGAAGTGACTGCTGATAGAATGATTTTCTCTCAACAACCAGTTTCAACGAGTATCACGACAGTTTTGAGTCCAACACCAACAATCAGCTTTGTAGATGCCAACAACAATTTGGATTTCGACAATAACAGAACTGTTACATTGACGACTTCAGGAATCGACATGACATCTTCTTCGCCTTATACTATTACAGCGACACACACAGGGATTTTAAGTTTGACAGGCGTTTCGTTTTCATCTGCCCAAACAGGAATAACCTTGACTGCCACCACAACAGGTTTGACTTTTTCGAATACTAGAATATCTGATCCATTCGATATTTCAGCGGTGATTATTCCTGCAAATGCATACAGAACAGCCTCTTCGGGAACTTGGCCAACTTCTGGCACAGCAACATGGGAAAGATATGTGAGTGGTGCATGGACAAGTTCAAGTGCACCAACTTCAGGGACTACAAATGCTTTGTATATCAGACACACGATAACTTCAAATGGTTCATTTGCGGCCAGTTCTCCGTATACAACGATGGTAGTAGAGAGTGGAGGAACATTTAATGATGGTCACAATAGTACATTTGGTTCATTAACTGTTGAAAGTGGTGGCGTTTTTTCTGCGAATAATCCAGCGGTGGATATTCATTCAACAGGTACTTTGACAGTTGAATCAGGTGGAAGATTTATCATTAATTCAGCTACCTTGAATCATGCTGATGGATTGTTTGATGGAACTGAAAACTTCAAATCGGGTTCGACGCTTGAGGTTAAAAACTATGACAACGATTCAGCACCTGGTGATGATGATTTAATTGATTCAAGAAGTGATATTTCAACCAATGCAGCAGGTTATTATTTTGGAAATTTGATTGTGAATTTTACGCCCACAACTAAAGCTTTTACTTTGGTTGGCATTACCGGAACACATAAACTTTGTGCAAATGATTTAACTGTAATCAACGGGACAGCTTCTTACAGTGTTTTATTGACCAATGTAAATGCAAGCGTAGAAATCGGTGGAAATATCGATGTGCAACAAAACAAATTTTCATTTGGAGCATTATCGTCGTCCAACGTGACACACACTGTCTTGGGGAATTTAAATGTTTCTGGTTCCTCTGCAATTGTAGATTTAAATCAAACTATTTCTGCCACAGCTTCAGTGACTGTAAATTTGAAAGGGAACTTTACAGGTACTCAAGGAAATTACAGAGCTACTGACGCAGGTTGTTCATTGCGATTCACTAACACAATTGACCAATTGATAGATATAGCGCCAGCAGTTACTTTCAATTCTTTCGATATGTTTGTTGAAAGTGGTGCCAAAACGAAATTAAGCAACAATGACTTGATGATTAACAATACATCTAGCTTCACAGTGCTGGACGGAGGAACGCATCATTTCAATTGGAGTTCATCAGATGTTCCATTGTTGATTAAACAACCAGCTTCGCCAACAGGAACGAATATTTTTGCATCAAACCAAGGAAGTACATTGTACATTACATCAACTGCAGGTTTAGTGGAAAATACAGCTTTGGCTGGAAATGTGCAATTGCCATCAAGTAACAAAACCTTCAACCAAACAGCTACATTCTGGTACATTGGAAAAGCAAATCAAGTTACTGGAGATGGATTGTCAGTTGGTTCAACAGGAAAAGTGGTATATGCAAATTTATTGAACAATAGTTTGACGCTTACATTGTCGAATGACATTGGGATTTCAAATTCAACAACGATTGAACCAACAGGAGGTCGATTGGAAATCCAAAAAGGAATTGTGATTGGAACAAATTCAGGCGATTTTTCTGGAACAGGAAGATTGGTAATGACAGATGGAGAATACAGAATTTCAACAATCACTGGAACACCTTTGAGTTTGTATTTACCACAACTTTCAGGTTACGGAAGTTACTCATTGACTGGTGGAACGGTGCATTTGAATGGAAGTAGTGCGATTCAAATCTTGTCTGGGACGCCAACTTATTACAAATTGGCTTTCAGTGGCGCAAATACTTTAGGAACGGATTACAAAGGATTTAGCAGTGCAACAACTGTTACCAACAATGTGACTATTTCAGGAACACCAGTTGTGGACGCGGAAACCAATACTTTCAGTGGTGATGCAGGTTTGACTATGACAGGAGGAAGATTGAGAATGGCGAAATTGAGTGTTACATTACCACAATTGACGGGAGTTAACAATCCTTATGTTTTGACTGGTGGAACAGTTGAGTTATATGGAACGAGCGCTTCTCAAACACACAATATTCGTGGTACTTATGCGAGTTCTAATGTTTCTTATTTCAATGTTGAATTGAATGCAGCTGGCGCCAATACAGATGATAAAAATATCGGTGCCCAAGCAAGTTTTGCCGTAACAGGAACATTGAATGTCAATTCACCAGCTGTTTTCCAATTGGATGCAAACGATGTGGTGAGTGGTTCTGGAACATTCAATGTGAACGCAGGTTCTACTTTGAAATATGGAAGTGCAAATGGTATTACTGCAAGTGCCACTTCAGGAAATGTGCGCACAACAACACGTTCATTTTTGTCAACTGCAAGTTATGGTTTTGTAGGAACAACGGCTCAAACTTCAGGTGATGGGTTGCCAGAAGCGATAGTTAATTTATATGTTCAACGCGGAAATTCTTCTGCAATCACAACTTTGACCAATTCGGTGATTGTGGGCAACACTTTGAAAATGATTCAAGGTCACGTAAATACTGCTGCAAACACTTTGGAATTAGGGATTTCAACGGCACAGTTAGGAACGTTGGATTACACCACAGGCTACGTTTTGGGTAAAATGAAACGTTGGTTTAATTCTACCAATTCAGGAGATGCATCAGGCTTGTTCCCGATGGGAATTGATGAGAGTGGTTTGAAAAAACGTTTCGCGAAGGTAGAATACACTTCAGCTGCCAGCGCTGGAGGTCATTTGACTGTTGAATTTATTGCAACCGCCATGGGAACCGCAGGATTGACAATTCCATCTGCAAGTACAGGAGGATTTGGATTTGACGTCGTGACGACAGAAAATCAAGGATATTGGAAAATTGACAATGAGTCAGGCAAATTGACTGATGGTGAATATACAATTTCCATTACAGGAGAAGGCTTTACTACGGTTAATAGTTTGGATGGAATCACTTTATTGAAAAGAGTAGGAGGTGGCAATTGGACAACTCCAGGATCACATGTAGCAGCATCTGGTTCAACATCAATTCCAACGGTTACACGTTCAGGCGTTGTCGGTTGGTCGAACTTTGGTTTCGGAGGAAATTCTGCAAATCCATTGCCAGTTGAATTGATTGATTTTTCAGCGTTCTGCGACGATAAAACGAGTCACATCAATTGGACAACCGCTTCAGAGAAAAATTCAGATTATTTTGAAGTAGAAGTTTCAACGGATTTGGTTTCGTGGTCTGAAGTTGCACAGATTAACGCTGCAGGAAATTCAAGCAGTAAAAGAGAATACAAGATTTCCGATAACCTATCGCGAGGCTTGAGATATTACCGTTTGGTTCAAGTTGATTTCGACGGAAAGCAAAGAATTTACGATCCAATCAGTTTGAATTGTGGCAATTCAGAATCTGTTTTCTTGATTTATCCAAATCCAACAAGCGGTGATTTTGTGGTGTCGATTCAAAACGAAAAACTTTCAGGCGAAATCGCTGTGACTTTGAACACAGCCGATGGTAAATTGATTTCTACCAAAACAAGCAAAGCAACGACTGGTGTGCAATCTATTTATTTTGAGAATAATCTTTTGCCTGCTGGGATTTATTTCGTGAACGTAAGCGACCAATTTGGGAATCAACTTTCAGGGAAAATTGTAGTTCGTTAATTTGCAGATGTAAATTAAATAATTAGCGCATTTTTTTTTTACTTAGTCATTTATTTGTCATACATTTGAGTATCTGAAACTACAAGAACTACTCAAAAATGATCAAATTTATTCCCCTTGGAAAGTACGTTGCACTGTTGATTGGGGCATTTCTTGCTGGATTTAATTCATCTATTGCGCAAACTTATGTAACCATCGGAGGTAACGATTTGTCCTCAGCTTCAACACCCGTTAACAGAAGTTGGAATGCAACTCCCACATTGGTTTCTAATTACAACTGTGCTGAAATCTTGTACACCAATTCAGAATTGAATATTCCTGCAGGCAACGTCAGTATTGATAAATTGGCTTTCAATAAAACAGGTGGAAGTACTTCGAATTCATATCAATACAACACTACGAATGTTTCTATTTACATGAAAACAGTCAGTTCAACTTCACTGGCGAATAGCACATATGACTTGGGTTCTTATACGTTAGTTTGGTCAGGAAATTTTCCTTCAGGTGGGGCTTTTGGTTTCAAAGAAGTTAACTTTTCAACAATCTTTCAATATCCAAACGGGGCAAACGATCATTTATCAATTCTTGTTTTAAACAATAGCGGAATTGTTCCAATTAATAACACTACTGATCGTCCCGAATGGGCATGCAACACAGTCAATGGTTCTGATATAAAATCGCGATTCAATTCAAGTTTTGTTTCGCTGCCAACTTTCGGAAATTCTTCAACCACTAGGCCACAAATTAAGTTGCGCTATTCCATTTGCTCGGCACCTCCAGCAATATTAGGGCCCATTCTCGGAAATTCAAATTCAATTTGTGCAGGCGGAGGTGATGACTATTGGGTTTACAATCCTGAAGTTGGTGTAACTTACACTTGGTCTTACTCAGGAAATGCAACCATTACAGATAATGGAAATGCCACGACCATTGGTGCAGGAAGTGCTATCCAATTGACGAATGTCACAACTGCAGGTGTGTTGACTGTTACACCCTCTAATTATTGTGGAACAAGTCCTGCACAAACTATAAATATTGATGTGATTCCAGTTACTAATTTGACACCGCCATCGTATGCTCCAATTTGCGAAGGACAACCTGTGCCCCCTGGTTGTCCCGTTGCTGCATATGTTGGCAATTACTCCCCTGCTCTGAGTAACACAATGACTACGACTTATACATTCACCCCTGCCCCAGGCTATTATGGTCAGTGTGCTACCGGGTATAGCGTAACACTTGTGGTCATTCCAAATGTAACTCCTACTTTCTTGCAAGTTCCTCCAATTTGTTCAGGTCAAACAATTGCTCCATTGCCAACCACTTCAGATAATGGAATTACTGGTTCATGGTTGCCTGCAATAAACAATACAGCTACAACCACTTATACTTTTACGCCAAATTCGGGACAATGCGCTTACCCAACAACAATGACAATAGTTGTAAATTCGCTCCCATCAATTCCAACAGTTACCGCAAATGGATCTTTGACATTTTGTGAAGGAGGAAATGTTGTTTTGACTTCTTCAGAATCAATAGGAAATTTATGGTCAACTGGTGAAACAACCCAATCAATCACAGTCAATACTTCAGGCGATTATTTTGTCACTGTTAGTAATCTAAATGGTTGTTCAAGCAATTCATTGCCAACCACAGTGACTGTTAATCCAAATCCAACAATTCCAATTATCACCCCAAATGGATCTTTGATATTTTGTGATGGAGAAAATGTAGTTTTAACTTCTTCGGAAGCGACTGGAAATTCATGGTCAAATGGAGCTTCCACACAATCAATAACGGTAAATTCTACTGGGAATTATTCAGTAACCTATACTGATGTGTTTGGTTGTTCGGCAACTTCATTGCCTATTACCGTTACAGTGAATCCAATTGTTACTCCTTTGTTTACTCCTGTTTCATCAATTTGTGCTGGCGGTGCATTGGCTCCGTTAACAAATCCTTCTAACAATGGAATAACCGGTTCTTGGTCACCTATGTTAATTAATAATAATACAACTACAATATATGTATTTACTCCTGATGTAGGATTTTGCGCAACGGTTCAAACATTGACGGTTGTTGTGAATCCACTTCCAACAACTCCAACAATTTCAGCAAGTGGTTCTTTGACATTTTGCGAAGGAGGAAATGTAGTTTTAACTTCTTCAGAACCAACAGGTAATTTATGGTCAACTGGTGAAACAACCCAATCAATCACAGTCAATACTTCAGGCGATTATTTTGTCACTGTTAGTAATCTAAATGGTTGTTCAGCCAATTCATTGCCAACCACGGTTATTGTCAATCCAAATCCTGCCATTCCAACAATCTCTGCAAATGGTCCTTTGACATTTTGTGATGGAGGAAATGTTGTTTTGACTTCTTCCGAATCGAATGGAAATTTATGGTCAAATGGTACTTCCTCACAAGTAATATCGGTTAATTTTGCTGGGAGTTATTCAGTAACATTTACAGATGTCAATGGATGCAGCGCGACTTCTGCTCCAATAACTGTTACAGTTTATCCACTTCCAGCAGCTCCAACAATTTCAGCAAATGGATCATTGACTTTTTGCGAAGGAGGAAATGTTGTTTTAAATTCTTCAGAAGCAAATGGAATTCTGTGGTCAAATGGAAGTGCTTTCCAGTCATTAACTATATATTCATCAGGTGATTATAGTGTTGAGTATACAGATGTAAATGGATGTAGTGCTACTTCATTGCCAACTACTGTGACAGTTAATTCAACCCCAATAACTCCAACAATATCTGCAAATGGACCAATCACTTTTTGCGCTGGTGAAAGTGTTGTGTTGACATCATCAGAATCGAATGGGAATTTATGGTCAAATGGAAGTTCTGCGCAATCAATTACAGTCAATTCATCAGGAATTTATGCTGTTTCTTTTACAGATGTAAACGGATGTATTGCGAATTCATCGCTAATTCCTGTAATTGTTAATTCAGTGCCAGCTATGAATGTTTCCATGCTGACAAATGACACAATCACGGCATTCCCTATTGGTCAAAACTATCAATGGATCAATTGTGCCAATGATTTACCAATTACTGGAGCAAACGACGCTAATTATGGGGTAGAAGTAAATGGCGATTACGCCGTAATTGTTACAAATTCAGACGGTTGTGTTGATACTTCTTATTGTGTAGCTGTTAATCTGCCATTGTTGGATCCAGATGCTGGCTTAATTATTTATCCAAATCCAACGACCGGAAATTTTTCAGTTTCAATCAATACAGATCAATTTGTTGATGTCATTGAAATCAGTTTTCTGAATAGTGTAGGTAACATCATTTCAACACAAACTGCGCAAGCCGCTTCAGGAGTTCAAATAATCAATTTTGCCAACAACCAACTCCAAGCTGGCCTTTACCTTATTGTTGTTTCAGACCAAAACGGAAATCAACTAACTGGAAATGTTTTAATTCAATAAAAATTAAATAGAAAAAATAAGTTCTTATTTTCGAGAAATAGTAAAGGCTGTCGCATGAGTGACAGCCTTTTTGTTGTAAATTAACTTATGATGAGGTAATTAAATTTCCTCCAACGCTTGCGCAATATCCGCAATAATATCTCCATGAAATTCAACTCCAACGGAAACGCGAACCAATTTTTCAGTAATGTGCATCGCTTGTTTGTCAGCGATTGGAACATCAGCGTGAGTCATCGTTTGTGGATGCTCGGCCAAACTTTCGGTTCCACCCAAACTAACTGCCAATTTGATCAATTTCAAATTGTCTAAAAATGCAAATGCTTCTTTTTCGCCACCTTTCACATCGAATGCAATCATCGCACCAGCGGATAAATATTGTTTGTGGTAAATCGCTTTCTCCACTTCAGTTCCAACTTCGTCGATAAATCCTAAGAAGTAAACTTTTTCCACTTTTGGATGATTGCGCAAATACTTGGCAACTTCCACAGCGTTTGTCGCTTGTTGATCCATACGCACTTTCAATGTTTCCAAACTACGCATCAATAACCAACCAGTCCAAGGTCCAGCCATGTTTCCAAGGAAAGTTCTCAATCCTTTGATTCTTCCCATCAAGGCTTTTGAACCCAAGCAAGCACCTGCGATAACGTCTGAATGTCCGCCAATGTATTTGGTTGCAGAATATAAAACCAAATCAGCACCGTGTTTCAAGGGATGTTGCCAAATCGGGCCCATGTAAGTGTTGTCAACTGATAAAATGATTTCGCGATCTGGCTGTGCAAAGTGTTGTTTGATTTCAGCACACATTTCTATGTCAATCAACGCATTGGTAGGATTTGCAGGTGTTTCAATGTGAATCATGGCCAATTTATGTCCCAATCCGCTTGCTTCAATTTTCGCAATGATTTCTTCTTTCGATTCAGTTGCCAAAAAACCGATAGACTGAATCTGCATTTTTTTCAAAAAATGATTGATGAAATGATCCGTTCCGCCATAAACTGGACGAGAATAAAGTAATAAATCTCCTGGAGACATGAATTCCATCATCGCGGTTGAAATGGCTGACATTCCACTTTCGAAAACAGCGCAATCTTCCGCGCCGTCCCACAAACACAGCCGATTTTCTAAAATCTCCAAATCTGGATTATTCAAGCGGCTGTAGATCAATCCCATCACTTCGTCTTTGCCTTGTTCTCTCAAACCATAAGCAACTTCGAAGAAATTTTTTCCTTCTTGAGCAGTTTGAAATACAAATGTCGAAGTTTGAAAAATCGGACATTTCAAAGCTCCTTCAGACAAAGCAGGTTTGTAACCATAACTCATCATCAAACTTTCGGGGCGCATGTTTTTTGGATCCATTGTATTATCTTTAAATTTGAAACAATATAGAAAATAAATCTATAGAAAGTTAATTGAAAGAAAATAGAGCTTTATTTTTAAATTTATAAAGAATATTTATCTTTGAAATTCAATTTTGAGTGATGGAAAAAGAAAATTATTCGCCGGAGTATCAATTGGATCAGATTGATGAACAGATTTTGGCTTTGCTAGTTGAAAATGCCAAATTAGGCTCAAAAGAAATTGCAGCACAAGTTGGATTGACTGTAACGCCCACTTATGAGCGCATCCGACGCCTTGAGAAACGCGGATTTATCAAAAGTTACAAAGCGGTCTTGGACAAAAAGAAATTAGGTAAAAATTTAACGGTTTTGTGCAATGTTCAGCTTAAATCACATGCTGCGGAATTGTTAGAATCTTTTGAATCGCAAGTTATTGAACTACAAGAAGTCACAAGTTGCTATCACATTGCAGGAAATTTTGATTACTTGTTAATAATTGAAATTGAAGACATGGACGAATATGCTGAATTTTTGAAAGGAAAATTGGCTTCGATTCCCCATATTGCGACCGTTCAAAGTTCATTTGTGATGCGCGCTTTGAAAGAAACTGGATTTTAATGATGATCGAGAAGCTATATCTCACTAGAAAATTAATTGATAAACCGGTCATGGATTTGGTTTCTTTTTATTTTGTAAAAGGCACACTTTAATCAATGATTAGGCAAATAAGAGATGATTATTTCCGATTAACCAACTTATGTGTATATTCAACGTCTATAATTAACTAGAAAATTAAAATAGACATTTCACTTGAAAAAAAGCATTCTTCTTTCTCTCTTTATGTTGCTCTTTTTGATGGATGCTTTCACGCAAGTGATTGATCCATTTAGTATTCGCTATCAAAATCAGCAGAAGGGCGGAATCACCATGCTTGCAAATGTTTCAGTAAGTTGCTCGAATTGTAATTCAACAACGGCTGTAGTTCCACCAACAGGTAGCGGAACCAATAATGACTTTACGATGAATTACGTCGATATTGATAATAATTCTAGTACTTTCATGTCGTCTAGTGACAGTTTAAATCTTTCAGATTGTAGCGAAGTTTTGTGGGCTGGATTATATTGGACAGCAAGGCTAAGCACAAATGGAACTCCTGGAGCAACAACTAATTATACCACCAGGAATCAGATAAAGTTAAAAGTCAATAATGGTGCTTATCAATCACTTACAGCTGATGAATTATTAGACAATTCAACAGGACATCAAACTTACCACTGTTATAAAAATATCACCTCAATTGTTCAAAGCAATGGTGTGAAAGCCAGATATACAATAGCAGATTTAGTCACAAGAACTGGTATATCCGCGGTTTATGGCGGATGGACGATTGTGGTTGTTTACAGCGATGTTTATCAGTCCATGAGAAATTTGACCGTCTTTGATGGTCTGGCAAATGTAAGTACTGGAAATACAGTGACCATTCCAATCAGTGGTTTTGTAACACCACAAGTTGGACCAGTAGCTTTCGAATTAGGTGTTGTTTCACACGATGGTGACCGCGGTGAAGTGGGAGATCAACTGAGATTCAATGGTGCTGGTACTTATGTAAATGTTTCTGATGCTTTGCATACTGCAAACGATGTTTTCAATAGCACCATTGCCAATGATGGCGTTTTAACTCCATTTCGAAATCCCAGTTTCAACAATACTTTAGGACACGATGTAAGTATTTTTGTTCCCGTCAATACTGCATTGAATTACATCGGAAATAACTCAAGTTCTGCCAATATCCAAATTACCACTGGAGGAGAAACGATTTTGACATCTGTGGTAACCTCCGTCATTGATGTATTTGAACCAGATTTGCGTGCTACTGTTTATGTTTCAGATTTAAATGGAGGCCAAGTAAATCCTGGTGATCAATTGGAGTATACAATTGTTGGGAAAAATATTGGCTCTGACGTTTCCTTAGGAACATTTATTACCGATACACTAGATCCAAGAACGATTTATGTACCTAATTCATTAAGCATTACTTACGGTCAAAATCTTGGTTCAAAAACAGATGCTTTTTCAGACGATCAAGCAGAATACGATCCTGTCAATCGCGTTGTCAAAGCGAGGATTGGAACTGGTGCAAATGGCACATTAGGTGGTGCAGTTGCTAGCTCTTCAACAGGTGCAGATAGTACAGTTTTAAAGTTTCGTGTAACCGTTATAGATGACTGCTTGATGTTTCAATGTGACCAAACACTTGAAAATAATGCTTATATCTTTGGTACGGGAAACATTTCAGGTAATACTTACAATAACAATGGTTTATCAGATTTGTATGATGCGTTAGGGTGTCCCGTCACAGCCTCTGGTATTCTCTCGGTTAATGTTGCGAGTTGTCCAATTCCTGCAATAACCTACAATAGTCCACTTTGTGTTGGGGAAACAATACAATTTTCCATTCCTGTATCCACCAATGCCAACTTTGCTTGGACAGGTCCAAATGGCTTTAACTCTTCAGCTAATAATCCTATCATTTCAAGCGTTACACTTGCCAATCAAGGAACCTATAATGTGGAAATTACCTTTGATGGATTAGATTGTATTATAGATACTTTTGCTACCGTTTCAATAAATATTCCGCCAGCGATACAATTGAACTCCATCACCAATGTCAATTGTTACAATGCCAATACAGGGGCAATTTCAATTACCGCAACAGGAAATGGACCATTTACTTACGCTTGGTCAAATGGCAATACAACATCAAACCCAACTGGATTAACGGCAGGTAGTTACACTGTTATTGTTACAAATTCACTTTCCTGCTCGGTTAGTCAGACTTTCAGTGTTACTCAAAATACCCAATTAGCAGGTTCAATTCAAAATCAATCCAATTACAATGGTTACAATGTCAGTTGTTTTGAAAATGTTTCTGATGGCTCTACTTTGGTTTCTGTCTCTGGTGGTTCGCCAGGATATACTTATTTATGGAGTAATGGGTTGACAACTCCATTGATTTCTGGACTTCAAAGTGGGACTTATTCTGTTGTGGTCACTGATAACTTAGGTTGTTCTTTGAATTTATCAACAACGCTAACAAAACCACCATTACTAGAAGTTCAACTTGCAGAAACAGATGTATTGTGCTTTGGAGAATCTAATGGTACTGTAACTACTTCTCCAACAGGAGGCATTGCGCCGTATTCATTTATTTGGACAAACGGAGCAACAACACAAAATCTTTCAGGACTTCCAATCGGAATTTACACCTTGTCAATGTTGGATGCCAATAATTGCCCAGCTTCTGCAAGTACAACAATTTCGCAGCCAGGAACTCCAATTTTAATCAGTGAATCTCATTCGGATGTCTTGTGCTATGGAAATTCGACAGGTTCTATCGATATTTCAGTTAGTGGTGGTACGTCACCTTATACTTACAGTTGGTCGTCAGGACAATCGACTGAAGATTTAGTTTCTATCGGGAGCGGATTATTTACAGTTACAGTTACAGATAATTTGGGTTGTCAGGAAGCATTTAATGTAAATGTTCAACAACCTGCGCAAGCGCTTACTTTAGTTGAAACACACACCGATGCGCTGTGTATCGGAGGTCAGCAGGGAACCATAAATTTGCAGGTTTCTGGCGGTACAAACCCATATTTATATTCTTGGAATAATGGTTCCACCATTGAAGACCAAACTAATTTATTGGCTGGAATTTATACTGCGCAAGTTACAGATAACAACAATTGCCAATCATCCATTAATATTGAAATTCTAGATCCTAGCAACACAACAGTTCTTTCTGAGGTACACACAGATGTTGCTTGTTTTTCAGGAACGACAGGTGCAATCGATTTGTCTATCACAGGAGGTTTGGCGCCTTACGTTTTCGATTGGACAAATGGCGCAATTACCGAGGATATTTTCAATCTTGCTGCAGGGAATTATGGGGTCAATGTGGTAGATTTGAATGGTTGTGGCGAGTTTTTATCGGTTCTGATTACTCAACCAAACACTTTTGTTTCGGCCACTATTTCGCAAACAAATGTGTTGTGCAGTGGCTCAAATACAGGCACGATGCAAGTAACTCCAGCAAATGGTGTTCTACCTTATACTTTTCTTTGGAGTAATGGTGAAACAAATGCTTCGATTTCTAACTTAACAGCAGGCAATTATACCGTAACTGTAACAGACTTTAATGGTTGTGCTATTTCGATTTCTTCTCAAATTACCCAACCTCCAAGTCCTGTCTTGATTACAGAAACGATCTCGAATGTTACTTGTTTTGGAGGAAATAATGGCTCAATTCAAGTCGCAGTTGTTGGTGGAGTTCCCGGTTATTCCTACAATTGGAGCACGGGTTCAACTTCCTCATCTATTTCCACTATAGTTGCTGGAAATTATGATTTAACAGTCACAGATCAAAACAATTGTGTTTACACCGAAAGTTATGTAGTTTCAGCGCCATCTGCGCCACTTTCATTTAACTTTGCAACGATTGACAATGTTTGTTTTGGAGGTTCATCTGGTTCAGCAACCGTTGTGATTTCAGGTGGTACGGCTCCTTATACTTCGCTTTGGGACAATTCTGTTAGTGGAATTAATTATGCCAATTTATCTGCTGGGATTTATTCATTTCAAGCGACAGATGCAAATAGTTGTGTACTTACCGAATCCATTGAAATCTTTGAACCTACGCTAATTTCGTTGATTGATTCGGTTGTTTCTGATGTGACTTGTTATGCTTATTCTGACGGAGCTATCAATCTTACCACTGCTGGAGGAACGGCACCGTTTACTTACTTGTGGAGTTCTGGTCAAACATCAGAAGATGTTGCTAATTTGACAGCTGGAAATTACGCTGTTACTATTACAGATGCAAACAATTGTCAGAGAAATTTTGGTTTTGTGCTCATTCAACCTCCAGTTTTAGCAGCAGCTTCATCTATTGATCAACCGACTTGTTTTGGCTATGCTGATGGTACAGTTTTTACAACAGTAATTGGAGGAACGGCACCTTTTAGTTTCCTTTGGAACAATGGTGTTACTACCGCAGACAATGTAAATATTTCACCTGGCGTTTACGATGTAACAGTTACAGATAATAACAATTGTTCTTTCACCTTGAGCACAGTATTAACGCAGCCAGCGCAAATCCAAGTTTCTTTTATAGCGGATGTTTTGGTAGGTTGTGATCCTTTGGTGGTGAATTTAACCAACGATTCTCAAGAGCAATTTTCCAGTAATTGGACTTTCGGCGACGGTACAGATGGTGTTGGAAACCAGATAGAGCACACTTTTTCTGGCGAAGGTTGTTTTGATGTCAATTTACAAATTACGGATATTGACGGTTGTACTAACAATGTAACTTACAGTGATTTTATTTGTGTGCTTGAAACGCCCGATGCGGAAATTGGATTAAGTCCAAATTATGTTGGAATTGCCAATCCAGATGTTGAAATCACGAATCTAACCAGTGGAGCGGATACTTATAGTTGGAGTTTCGGCGATACAGAAGTTTACAATTATTTCCAACCAGGAATAGTGACTTATCCGACTTATGTCTCAGATCAATATTATGTATCGCTCATAGCATACAATGACAATGGTTGCGTAGATTCAACGTTTAGAATTATTAATTTCGACAATAGTTTGGTCATTTATGTTCCCAATGCATTTACACCAGATGGCGATGAGTTTAATAATATTTTTAAACCCATTTTTGCTGCGCCTGTAGCTTCATACAATTTAAAAATTTACAATCGTTGGGGAGAAATTCTGTTTGAATCAAACGATACAGAAGTTGGCTGGGATGGAACGTACAATGGCACGCTGGTGCAAGATGGGGTATACACTTGGGATATTTTAGTAACCACATTCGAAACGAGAACTTACCGCAAACAAGGAATGGTGAGCATCTTAAAGTAAATTGACAGCTTATTCGTTAATTTCGAAAATCAATTCAGAAATCACTTTTTCATCAAAATATTGCGCTGCAATTTCCTGCAATTCATTGGTGGTCAATTTGTCAATTGCACTGTAAATCTCTTGTATAGAATCGATTTGATTGAAAAGCAACAAACTTTTTCCTAAACCAAGCATAATTCCAGAATTACTGTCCAATGAAAGTGCTAAATGTCCTTTCAATTGCTCTTTGGCTTTCTTCAATTGAACTACTGACAACGCTTGTTCGCGCATGATTTTCAGTTCTTTGTAAACCAATTTTAAGGTTTTATCCAAGTACTTTTGGTCTGTTCCGAAGTAAATGGTCCAGTAACCAATATCGGCATAAGGCGAATAATTTGCTTCAATGTTGTAAGAATAACCGTACTTTTCTCGAATCGATAAAATCAATCGTGAATTCAATGCTGGACCGCCCAAAACGTTGGTCAACAAAGTCATTCCGCGGCGAGTTTCGTCGTTGTAACCGGGAGCAATTCCACCAATCACAGCGTGTGCTTGAAAATTGGCTTCTTTAGAACGGATTTTAAATGGTTCGTATCCCGTAAAAGGTTTTGGTTGAACCATTTTCGCAGAGTGTTTCAATGGGCCATAATCTGCTTCCAAACGTTTTACTAATCGATCCAAAGGAACGTCGCCCACGAATGAAATTACGATGTTTTCAGCGAAGAAAAAACGATTGGTGTAATGCAGTAAATCATTTCTATGAAATCCTGAAACGGATTCTTTTGTACCTAAAATATTGGTACCAAGTGGATGATTTTTGAACAATAAAGCTTCGAAATCATCGAAAATTTTATCGCCTGGCGAATCCAAATAGGAATTGATTTCATCCAAGACGATTTCCTTTTCTTTCTGAATTTCTTTTTCAGGGAAATTAGAGTTCAACACAATGTCTGCCAACAATTCAGAAGCACGATTCAAGTGCTCTTTGGTGAAAGAAGCGTATACACAAATTTCTTCTTTTGTCGTGTAAGCATTTAATTCTCCTCCAACAGAATCTAGGCGTGAAAGGATGTGAAGCGAACGTCTTTTCTTCGTTCCTTTGAAAATACAATGTTCGAGGAAATGCGCCAAACCTTCTTCATTGCTTTCTTCATAGCGCGAACCGGCTAAAATAGTCACTCCTAAATGCGCAACTTGCGCTGGAGCATGCATGTAAACCAAACGGATTCCATTGCTCAAAGAAACAATACTCGGCGTTAATTCTATCATGCTTGGAATTAAGGGTTTTTTCTAAAAACAGTCCAAGAATCGTTTTGTTTTTCAAATACGATGCGATCGTGCAAACGTGACGGTCTTCCTTGCCAAAATTCAATGGATTCTGGAACAATGAAATAACCGCCCCAATGGGGTGGACGCGGCACTTCATTTGGATATTTTTCGCTCAACGCTTCCAAACGGGATTGTAAGGATTCCCTATTTTCAAGCAAATCACTTTGGTGAGAGGCCCAAGCACCCAATTGACTTTCTCGCGGACGAGAAGCGAAATAGGCGTCGCTTGTTGCTTCGTCGATTTTATGTGCCACACCTTCAATGCGCACTTGTCGTTCTAAGACATTCCAGAAAAACAATGCGCAAATCGCAGGATTTTGATCTAAATCTTTTCCCTTTTGGCTATGGTAATTGGTGTAAAAAACAAATCCTTCTTCACTCAATTCTTTCAAATAAACGATGCGCGAACTCGGTTTTCCATCAGCACTCACAGTGGCGATAGACATCGCGTGTGGCTCTGCTTGTGTAGAATCAAACGCTTCTTTGTACCAAGTTCTAAAAAATGCCAAAGGATTGTTTCCAACATGGTCTGAAAGTACACCTTTGTCGAAATTGTGGTGATCATTGCGCATTCTGTGAAGAAAATCTTCCATTTTTTGAATTTAAAATTGAATGTAGAAAAAATTAATTTTCAGAATATTCATCGTCTAAATCGCTGTCGATTTCTTCTAAATCGTCAGAATCTAGTTCGTCTTCAATTTCCTCTAAATTTTCTTCTTCTTCAAAATCATCGTCAATATCACTTCCTGGTGCAGAGTAAACACGTTTTCCAGTGGTGATGATTGGCTCATCTTCCAACAACGGACGACGAGAAATTTCTTTGTCTAATTCTTCCGTGTATGGGAAAATATCCACAATTGGAGAAACGATAATCGAAGGAATCAAGAAATCTACCAACATCGTTGACAAACTTTCATGCATGCGGTCGAATGCTTCTTTCACAGAATGTGCTCCAACCAAGAAGTTTTGAGACACTTTTTTCGCTTTGTCAGAATCTTCAGTTGCACTTTCGAAAGAGATTTTGCATTTGTACCAAGTATCGCTGTCTTCGTATTGGAAAATATCGTGGTAATCTGTTCTTGCAATGTTTGTTACAGTAAATTCCCCGCGGATAATTGCACCTAATTCTTCGTATATTCTCGCTTCAGCGTCTGTGAATGTCATTGCAGCCAATAAATAAGGCTCCGAAACGCGCTTAAAAGCACCATTTTCAAGTTGTTTGGTATATTTTACTTTTACCGTAAACCAATTGTTCATGTTGTGTATTTTGTTTCAGATAACAAGCATCTGAAGGATTATAAACTCAATTTTTCGAACTACAAAAATACGTAAATGATTTGTGATAAGATTGCTTTTTTTGTCAACAATTTGTGGGATTTGTTTGGGGTGGAATGTTCTCTAGATTAAAAATTAAAGATCTTTTTTATTAAATAAATTTTCGGTGGCAATAGTAATTCCCATAGCCCCGATAGCAGCGGCATCTCCCGGTCCCGAGCCCGATAGCTAACGGGACGGGACGGGAATACAGCGGATAGCGGGAAATAGCTCCCAAAAATCTCCATTTCCATTAAGTGATTTTATCCGTTAGAATCACTTAGCAACCAGCAAAATCTGACTTTTCACCATTTTTAAAATTCCGTTTTCAACCAAAAACGACGTTCCATTGATTCACATGCTATTTTGAACGAATCTTTGGCTAAAGTTTATTCAAACTAAAAGTGTAATTTCATTTTCTAAAGCAAGGGCTATGAAACCAAATATTCCCATTCCATGTTCTGAAGATTGGAACAAAATGAAAATCGGCCAGATTGGACGTCATTGCGGCGTTTGCGATAAATCTGTGGTGGATTTTACGAAAAAATCCCGTCATGAGATTTTGAGTTATTTGATTGAACACCGCAATGAGGAAGTTTGTGGTCACGTAAGAGTGTCGCAATTGGATTTTCGCCACGAAGATACGTTGATTGTCATCCGAGATTTGGAAAAGAAGCACCGCAACACGAATTTGTCATATTATTTACTTTCGATGGCCACTTTGTCGCTAATGGCTTGTGAATCAAATCCGAAATTGCCTTCAGTAAAACCGAAAACCGAGCAATCAAACATACTAGGAGGACTTAGTATCGATGAAACTTGTCAAAATTCAGACAAAAAAGAGAAATTCGACGTCACCAAAATCGATAGAAAAGTCGGCCAAGAAATCCAAGTTATTGAAGGAACAGTGGATGGTGGAATGATGATTGAGCCACCTCAATACGGGGGAGCGATGGAAGTGATGTATGAAGTTGCTGAACCAGTTCTCAAAGGTGAATTTGAGGTCGATCCAAATCCCAGAATGATAGTGGAGAAAATGCCTGAATTTCCAGGTGGAACGGAAGCATTGATGACTTATATTCATAGCAAATTGAAATATCCAAAATGGGAAAAAAGACGAAAAATTCAAGGCACAGTTTACGCTACTTTCGTGGTAAATGAACAAGGAGAAATTACGAATCCACAAATCTTAAAATCTGTAGAAGGTTCGAAAAACTTTGATCAGGAAGTGATTCAACTATTGAACAGAATGCCACGCTGGAAACCTGGAGCAGATCGTGGTGAAATTGTTCCAGTACAATTTAATTTGCCGTTTAGGTTTCAGTTGTAGTAGGCTTTTGGAGTTATATTTTCAATTCCTTTTAATTGTTTAACTTTCCTTTACCTTTGTGCTATGCAAGTCAAAAGAGAAATAATTGTGACCGCTGATGGATCCAAAACGATTCACATGCCGGAATGGAATGAAAACTACCATTCTTCTCATGGCGCATTGCAAGAAGCGGAACATGTGTTTCTAAAATATGGTTTGGAATGTTTCAAAGATCAAAAGGAAGTTTCGATTTTTGAAGTTGGTTTTGGTACTGGTTTGAATGCCATTTTGACTTGCGAAGAAGCAGAAATCAACCAGCAAAACATACATTATGATGGGCTAGAGGCTTATCCAGTAAGTGCCGAAGAAATTGAAGCCTTGGATTATGTTTCACTTTTTGAAAACAGGGAAAGCAAAGCCAATTATCTCAAAATTCACGCTGTTAGTTGGGATTCAAATGAAATAATTTCTCCGAGTTTCACCTTGCGCAAAATCTTGCAAAAATTAGAAAAATTCACTTTCGAAGCCGAAAAATACGATTTGATTTATTTTGATGCTTTTGGTCCGCGTACGCAAGAAGACATGTGGCAATTGGCACATTTTGAAAAGTTGTTTCATACTTTGAAACCTAATGGTATTTTGGTCACTTATTGCGCCAAAGGACAAGTCAAAAGAGATTTAAAATCAGCTGGATTTACGATTGAAGCCTTACCTGGTCCTCCTGGAAAAAGAGAAATGACAAGGGCTTGGAAGAAAGCTTAGTTATTTTACTTTCACAGAAATTTCCATGTCGAAAGTGGCGACAATTTCATTCGATAAATTTTTTGCCTCCACGCGTACAAGCTGATTGATGCGGATTTGTTTTTCGAAACTTTCAGCGATGATTGATTCAATTTTTGCGCCTTCGTTGCATTCAAAAATGACATCTGTTTCAGCACGTTTTACAAATTCAGCATGCATGCTTTTGAAAGCGAACGACACTTTTTTATTCATTTTTTCCGCAAAGTAAAAAGCATGAATTCCACCAGTAACATCTGCGCCAACGGCCAATGCGCCAAAGTACATGGAGTTTAAATGATTTTTGGTGCGTCGTCGAAATTTTATTTTTACGGTTACTTTTTCGTCAGAAAGTTCAATCAATCGAGGTCTGACAAATCCAATCAACGGAATTTTGACGAATCCAAGAAGGAAAGTCATCCATTGCATTTTCCGCATGCTAATTTGTGGTTTTGCTTCAGTCATTTTTCACCAATTCTTGTACGATTTCTTTCACAGGACGAATAGAATGAATATAGTCAATTGTCGGGCCAGCGCACCACACCGTTTTATAAGTCGCACCAAAAGCCGCATTTTGCAATTTTTTCATGCCCTTGTAAAACGTGAACGCTTTGAACCACTTTTTCAAGCGTTTGTTTTTATTCAAGATTTTTTCCAGCCAATTTTGTTGCGTTCCAATTTCTTTGACATAAGGCGTGTTGATTACCGTGCAAGGCGAACCTGAAAGTTTGGTTGTCATCACAATGTCTTTAGCGCTATAATCTACGCACGCTTGTTTGTATTCAGGAGTTACACCAGATTCTTCCGATGCGATGAAAATGGTACCTACAGAAACGCCAGCAATTCCAAGCGCCATCATTTTTTGTAAACTCCTTGCATCACCCACACCACCAGCAGAAATCACGGGGATTTTAACTGCTTTTTGAAGCGCAGGAATCAATTCGTGGTAAGAAATATTTCCTGCATGTCCGCCAGCTTCTTTGTTGACTGCAATGACCGCATCTGCTCCCAATGATTCCACTTTTTGTGCATAGCGAACGTCAGTCACATCGCAAAAAACTTTCACTCCAACTGCGTGTGCTGCGAGAATGGTTTCTTCTGGAGAACCAAGTGAAGTAATGATAAAATCCACTTTTTCTTCGCAGATAATTTGCAGTTGTTCTTTGTATAGAAAATTTGATTTATTGACAATTAAATTGATTCCAAAAGGTCCATCAGCTTTCGAACGAATGAATCGAATGGCAGTGCGCAATTCTTCTGTTGTTCGGTAGTTCAACGCAGGAATCGCACCCGTAATTCCAGATTGAATTCCAGCAATAATCATCTCCGCATTTGAAACCAAAAACATCGGTGCCATTATTATTGGGTATTTGATTCCCAACAACGAGCACAACGGCGCATTTTCTAATTGTACATTTTCCATAATTGTAAATGTAGAAAAATTTTATGTACGCACAGCTTTTTTTGAGATTTTTTAAGTTTTTTGTGGGCGCGTAATCGGTCTTCGGGCTAAAGTTTTTTCAGATCCAGCACGGAAACACTGTGGTTTTGCGTGTGCTTCATTCGTCGCAGCCTCAAAACACGTGTTCACGGCTGTTTCTTTCAAAAAGCTACCGCCCTTCGCCCGCGCGTTGAATTGATATAATCTTACTTTTCAATCGTCTTAATCTTCTGGAAGAATGAAAGGAAGGTAATTCTCACGATGGATTGTTTCGAAAGTTGCTTCTGGATAATTTTTGGCCCAAAGAGGCGGTATTTTATTGTTTTTTGAAGGATTCCATTTGAATTCATAGGCATGCAAGCTTCCATTATATTCTTCAATCCAATCAATTTCTTGTTGCGTGTGTGTTCTCCAAAAATAATTTGTGTTGTGAAATAATTCATATTCTTGATATTTCAATCTTTCTGTGATGAGGTAATTTTCCCATAATTTCCCTTGATCATCTCTTAGTTCAATTGGATTGAAATTGTTTATCAGCGCATTTCGAATCCCATTGTCGTAAAAATACCACTTGTTCTTTTTGGTAATTTCAGAATCCAGATTTTTGCTGAAGCCTTTTAGTTTATAGAGAATAAAAACTTTTGAGAGTAAATCTAAGTAACGTTCAACGGTGTTTTTGTTCAATCCCAAATCTTTGCCAATACTTTCATTGGAAATTTCACTACCGATTCTATAAGCGATCAATCTAAGCAATGACAAAATTTTTGTTTGTTTTCTAATTCCTTCAAAGGCCAAAATATCTTTCAACAAATAGGAGTTTACTTGTTCTTTCAGGTATTTTTCTTTTTCATCGATGTTTTTCAATTTTTCCAATTCAGGATAACTTCCATAAATCAGTCGGTGATTAAGATTTCCTTTGGTATCAAAATAATTTTCTTTTTTCGAAAATTCTATTTGAGCAAGTGGATGAAGTTGAAATGTAAATGCGCGACCAACAAGTGGTTCACCCAATTGATTATTTAAGTCAAAAACCGAAGAACCTGAAACCAAAATCTTAAGTCCTTCGATTGAGTCAACCATGAGTTTCAATTTCATTCCAATATCAGGAATAGCATGTGCTTCATCAATGATTAATAGTTTAGTATCGCCTAATAATAGTTTGTAATTTCTGATACTTCGATCATTCAAAGCCAAATGTACATCTTGATCTTCGCCGTTTAAAATCAGGTGTTTTTCGTTTAGATTTGAGATGATGTGTTTGATTAATTCAGTTTTTCCAACGCGTCTTGCGCCTAATATGATGACTACTTTATTAGGACGAAGGTATTTTATGATTGTTTTCTCAAGTGCGCGATAGATATACATTACATTATTTTTTAATACTAAAATAGTAAATATATTTTTTAAATGACGTTTTTCAATAGATTTAAGTTGCTAAGATAACGTTTTTTAATATATTTTCGTCATTATAATAACTAAATTTAATTAAATTACGTCATTAGATTAGCTGAATTTTATTGAATTCCGTCATTAGTAATTTTTTTGCTCAAGAAAATTCGATGAAATTTCAACTTTTTTTAAAAAAAATCCGCTACAAATTAATGCAGCGGATTTAAGATTTAAGAAATAGTCTAGTTTATTTTATCAATTTCATTTCTTTCACTAAGTGGGTTGCACCTGCGTATTTGTCCATCACCCACATCACGTAGCGAATATCGACTACGACATTTCTGCATCTAGTTGGATCAAACATGTAATCACTCATGGTACTTTCCCAAGTTCTATCAAAATTCAATCCCATCAAATAGCCACTGGCATTCAAAACTGGCGAACCAGAATTTCCTCCAGTGGTGTGGTTGGAGCCTGAAAAACAAACCCACAACTCGCCATTTTGCGCATAGTCGCCAAAATCTTTTTTCTGGTAAATATCCAACATTCCGGGAAGCAATTCAAAATCAGGATTTCCTGTTTTGTACTTTTCGATAATTCCTGCGGTTGTTGTATGTTCGGTGTAAGTCATTCCATCTCTAGGCGCTGAGCCTTCTAATTTTCCGTAGGTAATTCTCAACGTACTATTTGCATCTGGCCAATGTTTGCCTTCAGGGTACATTTTTTGTTTTCCTTCCACATAAACTTTCAATAAATCGTCCATTTGCGTGTACAAACTTCTTACGCCCGGCAAAATTTTTGATTGGTAAACTGTTGTGATTTCAAAATACAACAAGTAGCCAGGATCTTTCATGATTGATGTAACTGATTTCTCTTTGAAATTATCGTAGAAAGCCAACAATCGATCTTTGTTTGTCAATACGGATTTGGTATAAATTGCTTTCGACCAAGCTGCAGTATTTTGTTTTTTTACAATTGCTGATACATTCGCAGGATCCATTTGTTTGATGTATTCCTCGTGCAATAAATTAAAAATCTGCTGGTCTATATTTGCATCGTAGTCTTTGTAGAACTTTTCTGCAGCATCTCTGTATTTGGTGATTTTGGCAGTCAATTCTCCACTTTGCTGGTACTTTGTGTAATTTTTAACAATGTCATCCACACCACGTGCTAATTTGAAAAATTCAGGACCAATATTCAAATACTCTGAAGTCATCGCATATCCGAAATCATATTGCACATTGTCGCCAATTAATTTCTTCATTTTTTCAACCACTGTTCCGTAATTATCTTTCCAAAGCGGATTAGACATTGCTTTTTCAGTATATTCTTTTTCTAATGCTTCTTTCATGGCAACGGCACCTAATCTTTCCAAACCATCCACTTGACCAATCCATTTTTTGTAGGCATTTGCAATACTTGCCTGTTTGGCGCTGTATTGAATTCTAATTTGATCTGAAGAACGCATTCCTGCATCAATCACAGAAAGTGATTTCTCACGCATTTTGATTCGTGCCGGTCTTTCCTTTTCGATTATGTGTTTGATTTGTGTAGAAACTAAATGTTGCTCAGTTGTACCTGGAAATCCGTAAACCATCGTAAATTCTCCCGGAATTCTGTCGCCTGCAGCAATCGGCAAGAAGTGTAGGGGAGTGTATGGCACATTGTCTTTAGAGTAAGGAGCTGGTTTGTTGTCTTTTCCAACATAAATTCTGAAAACAGAAAAATCTCCCGTATGACGCGGCCAAACCCAGTTGTCGGTATCACCACCAAATTTCCCAATGGCATTCGGAGGCGTTCCAACCAAACGAACATCTAAGAAAATCTCGGTCACCATGCAGTAGTAGCTATTTCCATAATCAAAGGCTTTGATATCGGCTTGATAGTTTGTTCCTTCAACCATTTTCTTTTTCAAAGCTTCAATATTTTTAGCGATAATCGCTTGACGTTGTGCCAAATCTTGAATGCCTTCAGTTCCTTTCAAAACTTCCTTTGTCAAATCTTCTATTCGCACAATACGTGTCGCAGTCAATCCAGGATTTGTCAACTCTTCATCGTAATTTTTAGCCCAAAAACCATTTTTCAAATAATCGTGTTCCAATGATGAGTGCGATTGAATCTGTGAATAACCGCAATGGTGATTAGTTAAAATTAAGCCTTTATCGGATACGATTTCCGCTGTACATCCGCCACCAAATTGCAAAATTGCATCTTTGATACTCGCCTTGTTCACACTGTAAATGTCTTCAGCCGTCAGTTTCATACCCATCGCCTGCATGTCGTCTTGAAAAGCGGCAATAAGTGATGGAATCAACATTCCTTCTTCCGCCTGAGACAAGAAAAAAGTGAAGGCAAAACTGATCGAAAGCAATATTCTTTTCATAAAAATTTATTTAGTGGCTCAAATATATCACTTAAAGCGCTAAAGTTTTGTAAATTTTGGGATGGAACATTTATTTTTTGCAAATTTGTGGTGTGAAATTTATTGATTTAGCTTTTCGATTGGGCGTAGTTTTTGCCATCTTTGGATTCATATGGGGAATCTTGAATTTGCTTTTAACTCTTCTGAGAGGTGGAAGAACAAAAACTGTGTTTGAAGAATATTTATTAAAATCGGTTCAATATTTTTTCCTAGTAAATGTCACTTTTTTGTTTTGTGTCCAAAAGGAAGATTCCAGCATATTGATGCCAAATGAGTTGATTCTTGCTGGATTAGTATTGATTATTTATTTCACCGGCAAATTGCAAAATAGACAAAATCGTTCCGCGATTTTTAAAATGGCAGGAAATCCAGTGCCTGCAATTTCAACGATGTTTAATTTGAAAGCTGAAATTTCAATAATTACTTTGTCTATTTTATTTTTTACCGCTTTTGTTTTCTTTCCTGAATATGCTCAAAATCCAATTAGCATTTGGTTTTATGATAGTATTTTGGATATAGAGAGTACGCCCATTTTTGGATTTATTTTTAAGATAATTGGATTTTTTGTTTTACTGAGCATATTGTTTAAACTTCTAAACGGATTTTCTTACTTACTTTCTGGCGCTCCACTAGTAAAGGTAAATCGTCAATTTCAATCAAATAGAAAAAACGACGACAATAAGTTTGACGATTTTGAGGAGATTGATTAGTGAATTATAAAATTGATTTCATCTCCGTATTTGTCTGATTAATTGTCCGTTCGAAATATTGCGATATTTGAATTTCCCATGTTTTTTTGGTAGTTCGAAATATAGCGATATTTGAGTTTCATGTATTTTTGGATTCTGTTCGAAATATGGCGATATTTGATTTTCCTGCGTTTTGGAGATTCATTCGAAATATTGCAATATTTGATTTTCTTGCGTTTTGGTGATTAATTCGAAATATCGCGATATTTGCTTTTACATACCTACAAACCTCCCAGCCGAAAATTTCATTTTTTAACTTTTTGAAATCTTTAGAAACTTCAAATTTCCCAAAATTAATCAACTTTAAAATTTGTACCATAGAATCTTTTTTTCTAACTTAGGCTAAAACCAATTAAATCTAAAATAAAATGGGAGCCTACAAAAAAGACATCTATACCGAAGAACAAGCGCAAATTGCTGATATTTTTAAAGCCTTAAGCAATCCAGCGAGACTTGCTATTCTTGAAAATTTAATGCTAACTGACAACAAACAATTTGGAGGTTTAGTTAATACAATTGATCTTTCACCATCTACGATTTCTTATCATATCCAAGAACTTTCAAGCGTTGGATTATTAGGGGTTTCTGAAGATGACAAAAAATCATGTTCAATGAATGTTTTAGAAGAACCTTTAAATGTAATTGTAAAATATTGCAATGATGCGATCGAGGAAATTGAAAAGGAAGGTTTAGAATTTGAATTTTTATGTGTTGCACAATACAAATTTTACATAAAAAAAGTAAAATTTAAAGAATCATAACCATGGTTTTTAAATATTTATGATTTTAGTAACTTGATAATTAATTGTTCTTTTTGCAATTGTCAAACTTCTAATAGCACGGTTGTTCCGCCGGTCTCATTGCGTTCAATTTTCCAAAAAGCTCCAATTTCTGTTGCCCTGGCTGACATGTTTTTAAGACCAAAATGGCCGTCAGGAGAAGAAGAATTTTGTATTCCAATTCCATTGTACATACCTGTAAAATAATTTTACCTTCTTGTGTTTCTTCAATAAATACATCAACCTTTGTAGCGTTAGAATGTTTAATTACATTGTTGATGGATTCTTGAAAAATTCTAAAAATATGCATGGTATGTTCTGGAGAAATAACTTTGTTGTTATTAATTTTACTCTTGAAATTATACTTCAATGTATTTTGATCCTCAGTAATTTTTCTGATATACGATTCTAGTTTATTTGATAGTATTTCAATTGTAATAGAGGAGATGTGAAGTGCCCAAACTGTATCTCTTAATGAATCAATTGCGTCTTGACTCATTTTGAATGTTCTTTCTACTCGTTCGTAATCGAGGGCATTTGAATTTTTCCCTTGAGAGTTTAACATTTCTAAGTTATTTACAACATAACTCAATTGAGAACCGACATTGTCATGTAAATCAAATGAAATTCTTTTTCTTTCAGCTAGGGTTGCCTCAAATACAGCTTTCTGTTTTTCTAAGTCTTTTTGATATCCTTTTCTCCGAAACCAAAAAATGACAAGAACGGTAATAAAAAGAATAAATACCAAACTTGCGGTCCAAATCAAGTTTTGTATCAGTGAATTTTGTTGATCCTTTTTTATTTTCAAAGATTTTAATTGATTTGACTTTTTGAGTAAAATATTTTCTTGTTCTTTTTTTTGAACCTCATATTTATTTTCAATTTCTGTCAGATATTGATTACTCTTTTCGTCAAAATAGTCGGAATGATATTTCAGATATTCACTGAAATAAACATCCGCCTCTTTGATTTTTCCATTTCTATACTTCCAAATTGCGATTGCTTGGCAAACTTTAAATGCAATTTCAGACATTCCTTCTTTTTCAATTAAGGGATATATTTCATTTAGAATTTCAATTTCACGCTTTGAATTTTTCTGTTTGAAATACAGTTGACTAAGATTATATCCAGTGCTAATAAACATAAATTTACTCCCAATTTCTTTTGAAATATCCAGAGATTTGATAAAATATTTTTCTGCTTCTTTTAATTTTGAGGAAGCACTCAAAGCAAGTGCAATATTGTTGTAACTTTTACCTAAATAATATTTATTCCCCACTTTTTCATAGATTTCTATTGCCTTTAAGTTGTATTTTAGACAAGAATCCATTTGTTTTCCATTGTATAAATCACCAATATTTGCATAAATATTTGCTTTTTCCAATTGGTCGTTTGATTTAGAAGCATATTTTAATCCATTTCGAAAGTAAAATATGGCCTTTTTATCACGTTCAGTTTCCTCATAAATCATTCCAAAATTATTTGAAATTGAAGCGAGGAGTTGATTGTTTTGCAAAGACTCAAAAATATCAAATGCTTTTTGAAAATAAATTCGGGCTTCTGTTAAATTATGCTGGTTCATGTAAATCAAACCTATGTTGTTTAAAATAGAACCTTCTCCTTTTTTATAGCCAACTTTTCTTGAAATCAGCAAGGCTTCTTCATATGCTTCCAATGCGTTTGTAGTTTTTGAAAGCACATTATAAATAATTCCCCTACGAATTAATGCTTGAATTTCTCCTTTTGAAAAGCCAGTCTTTTTTGATAGTTCTATGGTTTCTTTGACTATTTTTAGTCCTAAAATAGGGTCTGAGTAGGCAAGTTCTAATGATTTAGCGTTTAACTTGTTAATTTTAATTGTATCGGCTGTGGTAAATGAAAAGACAGTATTAGTAAATAGTCCAAAAAATGAAATAAGTATGAGTAGTATTTGTTTTTTCACAGTGTTAAGTAATGATGGTAAAATTCATTAAGTCATGCACGAAGTTAAAATTTTGTCTAGTGCAATAAATTTTATTTAATATGAATATCCTGTAATATTTTGTTTATCTCTGTTCTTTGTAAAGTGTCTGTATAAGAAAATGTTAATGAATAAAAGTAATCAAACTTTACAGTTGCATATTCATCAACAAAAGTATTTTGATTGTCAGAATTAAGGATAACTCGATTTAATATGAAGTCTGTATTATCTATTTTTGTTGGTATAAATGTTTCATGATGTTCATTTTCATCTTAAAATAGAGTCAAACCTTCGTTGTTTTCTTTCAAGTAACTAATTAATGTTTCGTCTCTTGAGAATGGATTTTTTCTATGTCCCAGAATGTTAAAGGAAATTAAAGCATTTTCATCTTCATCGAAAAGATCTATTTCTAGGAAATGTGGACTAAAAGGTGATTGAAATTTTTTGTTTGTATCTAGTGTCCATGTCTCAGGAAGACTTACTTCTAATCCAAAATAATCATTAGTATATTTATTTCCTTCTACTTCTCCGAATTCAAATTTTGGTTTTTTATTGAATTTTGAAGTGCCTCCAATGCAAGAGCTAACTGTAATAAAAACACCAATAATAATTACAAATCTAGTTTTCATAAAATAAATTTCTCAACTTCAAATCTAAAGTAATTTTTCAATTAATTACAATATTTTTTTTATTCACACTTAGGTTATTTTTTAACTTTGAATCAAATTACACAATTATGAAAATTATTTCTTTTAATGTCAACGGTATTAGAGCAATATCACAGAAAACTTTTTTTGAAGACATGTTGTCTGTGGATGCAGACATTATCTGTTTACAAGAAACAAAAGCGTCTGTTGAGCAAGTTTTAGAAACATTAAAACCATTAAAAGAGTATACTATTTTTGCCAATGAATCCGTCAGGAAAGGCTATTCTGGAACAGCAATTTTAACGAAAAAAGCACCTATTTCAGTAACTTTTGACATGGGACTTGAAGAACACGATCAAGAAGGCCGAGTAACTTGTTTGGAGTTTGAAGACTATTTTCTAATAACAGTTTACGTTCCCAATTCTGGAAGCGAATTGTTACGCTTAGGTTATCGCCAAAGTTGGGATGCAGATTTTTTAAATTATCTAAAGAAGTTAGAACTTAAAAAACCAGTTGTAGTTTGTGGTGATTTTAATGTCGCCCATAGAGAAATTGATTTAGCTAGACCTAAAGCCAATTACAACAAATCTGCAGGTTTTATGCAGGAAGAAATAGATGGAATGGATGCTTTTCATGCTGTTGGACTTGTAGATACATTTAGGACATTAAATCCTGAAGAAGTAAAATACTCCTGGTGGTCATACAGAGGTGGAGCAAGAGAGAAAAATGTTGGCTGGAGAATTGATTACTTTTTAGTGTCCGAAGGTTTTATACCAAAGGTAAAATCGTCTTTTATTTTGAATGAGGTATATGGTTCAGATCATTGTCCTGTTGGAATTGAACTATAGTTGATTTACTAGAATCAAAGAAAATCTAGTTCGAGATATAGCGATATGTCGAACTCGAATCATTTTTCCCAATTTAATTTTTTTGATTGGGAATTATTTTTTCAGGTAACTCATAGTTCCTATTTTGAGCAATGTTTTAATTCGAAATATAGCGATATTTGAAATATGCATTCAGAAGGCTAATTATACTGAAGTTCGAAATATAGACTTGTGTCGAACAACAACCTTATTAGGCAAAGTCACAAATATAAACGCATAAAAAAAGGCCATAAAATAAATTACAGCCTCGTTTTTAATATTAATTTCCATCAAATAGTCATAATATCTTTCTCTTTGACCTCAATAATATCTTCTACCTTCTTGATAAAATTATTCGTGATATTTTGAATTTCAATTTCTGCACTTTTTGCTAAATCTTCTGACATTCCATCATTTTTCAGATCTTTAATCATGTCAATGCCATCTTTTCTGTTGTTTCGAATTCCAACTTTAGCATGTTCTCCCTCAGCTTTGGCCTTTTTTACCATTTCTCTTCTACGTTCTTCTGTCAATGGTGGTACATTAATCAAAATCACTTCTCCGTTGTTTTGTGGAGCAAATCCTAGATTTGAATTGATAATTCCTTTAGCGATTTCTGGTAACATAGCTCTTTCCCATGGTTGAACAGTAATCGTTCTCGCATCTAATGTTGAAATATTGGCAACTTGAGTGATTGGGGTAGGGGAACCGTAATAATCTACCATCACACTTTGAATCATAGATGGCGTTGCTTTGCCTGCGCGTACCTTTTGTAGCTCATTTTCTAGATGAACCAATGTTTTTGCATTTGAGCTTTTCAACTCATCATAAATCATTTGAATCTCTTCAGTCATAATCAATTTGTAATTGAAATTGGAAATATATTATTTTTCAATCTTAGTTTTGAACGATTGTACCAACTTTTTCACCGTCCAATAATTTTTTCAAATTACCGGGCGTGTCCATATCAAAAACGATAATTGGTAAATCATTTTCTTTACACAACGTGAATGCTGTCATATCCATCACTTGTAAGCCTTTGCTGTAAACATCATCAAAAGTGATTGTTTCATATTTGGTTGCATTTGGATCTTTGAATGGATCTGCGGTGTAAATTCCGTCAACTCTCGTTCCTTTTAAAATCACGTCAGCGTTGATTTCAATCGCTCTCAATGAAGCTGCTGAATCAGTCGTGAAATATGGATTTCCTGTTCCTGCGCCGAAAATAACAACACGACCTTTTTCTAAATGGCGAACAGCGCGTCTTCGAACATATGGTTCAGCGATTTCTTTCATTTCGATGGCTGATTGCAATCTGGTTTTTAATCCTACAGATTCTAAAGCTGCTTGCAATGCCATGCTATTGATCATTGTGGCTAGCATTCCCATATAATCACCATGGGTTCTATCCATTCCTCCTTCTTCAGCTTGAACTCCTCTAAAAATGTTACCTCCACCAATTACAATTGCTACTTCTATACCTTTTTCACAAATTTCTTTGATTTGTAAAGCATAAGAATTGATTCGATTGTTATCAATTCCAAATTGTTTGTCGCCCATTAATGACTCACCACTTAATTTTAGAAGGATGCGTTTGTATTTCATGAAATTCAAGTTTTTGAAAGATGCAGACAAATATAGTCAAAAAAGGGAAAAAATAAGATACTATTTGAAATGCTTCTTTTTCAAAACAGAGAAATGGGCATAAAAAAAGGGTTAGAAAAAATCCAACCCTTTCAAAAAAATATTTCAATTACTTATTTCATTGCGAAACGCTCGAAAGAAGTTACTGTTAAACCTTTTTCAGCTGAGTTCAAGAATTCCTCAACAGTTACTTTGTTATCGCGAACAAATTGTTGGCTTAACAAAGTGTTTTCTTGGAAAAATTTATTCAAACGTCCTTGAGAGATTTTTTCAGCCATTTCAGCTGGTTTTCCTTCTTGGATAGCCAATTCTTTTCCAATTTCCAATTCACGATCAATCGTGTTTTGGTCGATACCTTCTTTATTCAATGCCAATGGATTCATTGCAGCAATTTGCATTGCAACTTGTTTTCCAGCGTCTTCAGCAGCAGCAGAGTTAACTGTCAAACCTACCAAAGTAGCCAATTGGTTACCTGGGTGATTGTAAGCAGAAACTTGCTCAGCGCTGATTTTTGCATATTTAGAAAGATCTAATTTCTCACCAATAACACCTACGTGCTCAGTGATTTTTTCTTCGATAGACAATTTATCGTCATAAGGAAGCGCTTTCAATTCTTCAATTGTATTTGGCAAATGTTTCAAAGCAACATCAACCAAAGATTGCATAAAAGCACGGAAGTTATCGTTCATTGCTACGAAATCTGTTTCGCAATTCAACGCCATGATTACTCCTGTTTTTCCATCTGCTGAAGCTTGAGAGAAGATTAAACCTTCTTTTGCTTCATTTTCACCACGTTTTGCAGCGATTTTTTGTCCTTTTTTACGAAGGATATCGATTGCAGCTTCAAAATCTCCATTAGATTCTGTCAATGCATTCTTGCAATCCATCATTCCAGCACCAGTTTGTTGGCGCAATTTATTTACATCTGCAGCTGTAATTGCCATGATAGTAAAATTTTTATTGTTTGATTAATCTTCTTTTGTTTCTTCTTTCGCTTCAGTAACTTCTGGAGCAGCTGCAACAGCTACTTCTTCTGCAACTTCAGTTTTATCCGCACCTTTATCTTTGGTGTTTTTGCGATCTTCCAAACCTAATTTGATAGCGTCACAAATCGCATCCAAAATAATTGAAATTGATTTTGTAGCATCATCATTTGCTGGAATTGGGAAATCAACAAATTTTGGATTTGAATTGGTATCTACCATTGCAAAGATTGGAATATTCAATCTTTTTGCTTCGTGCATAGCGATATTTTCTTTTAAGATATCTACCAAGAAAATAGCTGCTGGTTGACGAGTCATATCAGCAATAGAACCAAAGTTTTTTTCCAACTTCTCACGTTGGCGAGTTTTGAATAAACGCTCTCTTTTAGAAAGTGTATCCCACGTTCCATCTGTCTTCATTTTATCAATTGAAGCCATTTTACGAATCGATTTACGAGTCGTTTGGAAATTGGTCAACATACCACCTGACCAACGTTCAGTTACGAACGGCATGTTTACAGCTTTTACGCGTTCAGATACGATTTCTTTCGCTTGTTTCTTTGTAGCTACGAAAAGAACTTTTTTACCTGATTTTGCGATTTGTGTCATCGCTGCACATGCTTGATCAAGATGAGCAATTGTCTTATTTAGATCGATAATGTGGATACCTTTCTTCTCATCGAAGATGTATGGTGCCATTGCTGGATTCCACTTTCTTTTTTGGTGACCGAAGTGTACACCTGCGTCTAATAACTCTTGAAAACCTACTTTTGACATTTTAGTATTGTTTTTTAATTGTTTACGTTCCTTTAGTAATCAGCGTAACGAGGGAGCCAGAGGCATATACTCAATCGCTTGGATACTAAACAACCGCCAAAATATTTTAATATTAACGTTTTGAGAATTGGAATTTCTTACGTGCTTTAGGCTGTCCTGGTTTTTTACGTTCAACCATTCTTGGGTCACGTGTCATCAAACCTTCAGCTTTCAATGCTGGTTTCAAATCCTCAGATACTTTTACAAGTGCTCTTGAAATACCTAAACGAATAGCTTCAGCTTGTCCGTTGATACCTCCACCCATTACATTTACAGTTACATCATATTGATCAACAGTATCCGTCAATTGGAAAGGGTGTTGAATTTTTGATTGTAACATCGCAACAGGAAAGAACTCTTTGTATTCTTTTTTATTTACGATAACTTTACCAGTACCTTTTTTCATGTAAACTCTGGCAACAGAAGTTTTTCTTCTTCCTAATGTGTTGATAATTTCCATAATTATTTTTTAGATGAGCTAAAAGTAATTACTTCAGGTTTTTGAGCTTCTTGCTTGTGCTCAGGACCTACGTAAACTTTCAAGTTAGTAAATAAAATACGTCCCAAAGTATTTTTTGGCAACATTCCTTTTACAGCTTTCTCAATCAAACGTTGAGGTTGTTTTTGTAAAATTTCTTGTGCAGTCAAAATTCTTTGCCCACCTGGGTAACCCGTGTAGCGAACATACTCTTTGTTCACCAATTTAGTACCAGAAAATGATACTTTCTCTGCATTAATAACAATTACGTTATCTCCGCAGTCTGCGTGTGGTGTGAAGTTTGGTTTGTGTTTTCCACGTATCAACTTCGCTACCTCACTCGCCAAGCGACCAACTGTTTGGCCTTCGGCATCTACCAACAACCACTTCTTTCCAGAGGTTTCTGTGTTAGCAGACTTCGTTTTGTAACTTAATGTATCCACAATAAATATTAATTAAATAAGACAATTCCCCTAATTTGGGGGTGCAAAGATACAACTTAAAGATTTTATTAACAAACGAAATTTGAAATATATTCAAATTCAGTCTCAGAAGTGCAAAATATAGTTGGTTTTTGGTCTTAATATGTTTTGACTAAATGAAAAATGCGTCACCTTTTTGATTTGCGACGCATTTTTTAAATTTTATTTCTTTTTCTATTTTGCTTTAAACGAATTAATAGCATTTATTGTAAACTCAGACAATACTAATTTACCACTCATGCCAGCTCTTTCGTTCAATAATTCATCCCAATTTTCAGTTCCCTCCCAAAAAATACTTTTGAGCATAGACATTGCTTCTGGATTAGATTTGGTTAAATTTTCCGCAAGTTTATCAATGGCAACGTCCATTTCCTCAATTGAATCATATAATTCAGTATACAATCCCTTTTCTCTAGCCCATTGTGCACTTTTCCATGAGGTTGCATCGATAGCCAATTGACTCATTGCTGAAGTTCCAATTTTACGAGTCACTGCTGGTCCGACTACAAACGGTCCGATCCCAACTGCTAATTCTGATAATTTTACATCCGCATTTTTGGTAGCAAAACAATAATCTACTGCAGATGCCATACCAACACCTCCGCCAACAGCTTTACCTTGAACTCTTCCAATAATTAATTTCGGACATTTTCTGCATGCATTGATCACATTCGCAAAACCTGAAAAGAATTTTTGGCCTGTTTCAAAATCTCTAATTGAAATCAATTCATCAAAACTTGCCCCAGCACAAAATGATTTTTCACCAAAGGATTTTAAAATAATCACTTTGACAATCGGATTATTTCCTAGTTCAGTGATAGTATCAGCTAATTTTTGTAATATTTTACCTGGTAGTGAATTACTTAATGGGTGTCCAAATTCTATGGTTGCAATGCCTTGGTTGTCTATTTCATAACTTACATGTCCTAAATTGATGGCTTCTAACATTTCTCTTTCTAGTTTTTTTAGCAAAAATAATTAAATACTAATAAGAATAACAAAAAATGAAGGGGGGGACTAAAAAAAAACCTGTATTTATTTCTAAATACAGGTCTCAATTAGGGGTACTATTGATTTTTATTTGAAAATTGTTTCATCTACAGTTCCGTTAACTTCAATTGAAATAACTTTTCCGTTTAATCCCAATTCTCCCATCATCAAGGTCATTGTGTGAGGGAATTGCAATCCATTAACAGTTTTAAAATCACTGAAGGATCTTGAAGCCTCGATTACTTCTTCTCCTTGTTTTTGAATTGAAACTGATTTGATTTTCATAAAAGTTTTCATGTCAAAGTAATCAAATGATTGTTTTTCGCCATCTACAATTTTTAAAACATAGGCTTCTGTGTTGTTGACTTCTTCAATTCCAATTAAGTCAACTTTTAAACCTGATGTAGAATAGGTCAATTCAGGGAAAAGACCTGCAGATTTTTGTTTGCTTGCTATTTCTTCAGCAGTTAAGTCTTTCTTGCCAGTTTGCATGTTTGATGATGCTCCAACTTTTCCGTCAAAATATTCTTTTTGAATCATCATTCCTTGCATTTCAATTTTCATTGCTTCTTTATTTGGAGCAACAAAGAATGTAGTCATTGTTAAAGGAGCTGGGATTTGTTGTGCAGACATTTCCATCACTTGCTTCACTGATTTTACTTTCTTGATTACCTTATTAGCGGCTTTCATTGTTGTCGTCCCAGTATTAGCAAAAATATATTTTTCGATTAATTGATCTTTGGTAATATCTGCGGGTTTTACTTCCTTCGCGACGTTTCCAAATGCATCAAACATTTCAATTTTTCCATCTGCATCAAATACTTTTAATTTCTCAATAATTTCCTCGTTTCCTACAACGATGATGTTGCAGTTTTTTGACGTGAAATAAGTTTGAGCCATTTCTAATACATTTTCGGTATTTACAGCATCCAATCTCTTTAAATAAGTTTGGTAGTAATCTTTTGGAAGATTGTTTTGAATAATATTCAATGCAAATCTAGCAATTGTTTGAGGGTTCTCAAGTGAACGGGCAAAACCACCAGCCATAGCAGATTTAGTCAAATTGATTTCAGACTCTTTTACATAACTGTTTCCAATATTGTCAAGTTCTTTCAAAATTTGAACGATTGCGCTGTCAGTAACATCATTTCTGAAGTTTCCAGATGCAGAAAACCAACTTCCATTGTCTGTAATATCAATTCCAGAATAGCATCCATAAGTATAGGCTTTGTCTTCTCTTAAATTTTGCATCAAACGAGTTCCAAAACCGCCACCACCTAAGATTCCGTTTGTAACGGTTAAAGGCAATTGATTTGGCTGTCCTGGTTTCATTTTTACTGGAAAAGTTACCGTAACTTTTGATTGTACAGCGCCTGGTTTTTTAACAAAAATCACTCGATTTCCTTTGTTAAATTGACCTTCTCCTAATTCAGCTTTGTATACTGGTCCACCTTTCCAAGTACTGAAATATTTGTTTACCATTTCAGTTGCTTGCGCCTTGTTTACATCTCCAACAATCACTAAATAGCTTCCGCGAGGTGTAAATACTTTTTTGAAGTAACTTTCTACATCAGCTTTGTTGATAGCCGCCAAAGTAGCTTCCGTCATGATTTCTCCATAAGGATGTCCATTTGGAAAATTGGCTTTTCTTTCTGCGTTGTCAGACATTTCATCTGGACTTGATTTTGCAGATAATAATGCTGATTCGTTTTGTTTTTTGATTCTTTCAAATTCTGAATCTGGAAAGTTTGCGTTATACAAAACGTCAGTCATCAATGTCAAACCTTTTTCAACATGTTTTGTCAAACATGATAAATACATAGATTCTCCATCAGCATTTAAAGTTGCTCCAATGTAATCAACTTCTGCATCTAATTTATCTTTTGAACGATTGGTTGTTCCAGACATAATTAATTGTCCTGCAATTTTAGATAAACCTGCTTTTGAACCTTCATTCATTGGATCTGAGCCAGTTACCAATCGAATGGAAACTTTAGGTAATTTGTGGTTTTCAGAAAGAATAACAGTGATGCCGTTTTCAGTTGTGAAAACCTCTGAATCTTTGATATTTATTGTTGGAGGTGTTCCTGCTTTAGGACGCACAGATCGATCTAATTGGCTAAAACTTGCAGCAGCAACTAAAATCAATGCACCAGATAAAATTATTTTTTTCATTTGAATATCTATTTATATGAAATCTACTATTGGATTTGAATCTTTTGATCCTTCTAATTTTGATTCCGTATTAATTTTTTGGTTTCGGTAAATAATATAAAATCACACGATTTTCAGGAGTGAAATACTTTTTAGCAACTTTTTGAATATCTTCTCTTGTCACAGCCATGTATTTCGTTAATTCACTATTTATTAGTGCCGTACTTCCCATGTACATGTAGTTTTGAGCTAAGTTTTCAGCGATTCCAGCAACTGAACTGTAGGCTGAAATGATGTCATTTTCTTTACCGTTTCTCAATTTTTCAAATTCCTCTTGTGAAATCAAAGCGTCTTGAACTGATTTTACTTCCTCATCTAAGGCATTTTGCAAGGTAATTAAATCTACATTAGCAGAACCAATTGCAGCAACCAATCCCAATCCTGGATCTTCTAACGGGAATGCAAAAGAAAATGCGGCCATTGCCAATTGTTTTTTCTCAACAATATTTTTGTTCATTCTAGAACTTGTTCCTCCAGAAAGTACAGTGTTTAACATATCCAAAGCATAAGCGTCAGGATTTGTTTGTTCAGGAAGTCTATATCCCATAAAAACAGCTGGTAGTTCGATGTTATCGTAAACTGTATCAATGACAACGCCTTTGAAAGGTGGTTCATTTCTCTCTGGTCTTGGGATTACAGTTGGCATTGCACTGTATTTTTTGATTACCTTTTGAGCTTCAGCATCTTTTGAACCTAAAAAGTTTTTTGCATCAAATTTTGTTTTTGCAATACCATAAGTTTTCAAGAATGCTTCATCACTTTGATTTTCAAAATCGCGAAATAAATTGATGGCTTGTCCTGATGGGATTGATCCATAATAGGTTGCAATCCATTTTTTTGTTTCTTCTATATTGATATCGCCAGCAATTGAAAGTACGGAATTTGAAGGAACATAAAATGTTCGGTAAAAATTCACATAGTCTTCTTCTTGCGCAGCATCCAAGTGTTCCATGCTACCAATTGGTTGCCATTTATATGGATGTTTTTGATACATTCTCGCGAACATTTCTGTTAAGAAAGAAGCGTAAGGTTGATTGTCAACCCTTTGTCTTTTTTCTTCTTTTACAACTTGTCGTTGTGTTTCGATACCAGTATTGTCAACTTTCGCATGTAGAAGTCTCTCACTTTCTAACCAAAGACCTAATTCCAATTGATTAGAGGGTAATAATTCGTAGTAATAAGTTCTATCTTGTGAAGTGTTTGCATTCAACGCTCCACCATTTTTTTCTACCAATTCACTGTATTCTCCTCGTCCAATATTTGTTGAACCTTCAAATAACAAATGCTCAAAAAAGTGAGCAAATCCAGTTCTTGTTGGGATTTCATTTTTAGAACCAACGTGGTACATTATGGATACGGCAACAATAGGGGTAGCATGTTCCTCGTGTAAGATTACATGAATACCGTTAGGTAAATCATATTCTACATACTCGATTTTGCGCTGAGACCAAACATTACCAACTAAGGTAAGGGCTGCAATGGCAAAAAGATGTTTTTTCATGTTTAATCGATTCATTTGTTTAATTTATCTCAAATATCCTTTTTTAAGGAATGTCAAATATAAGTAAAATGATTATTGGAAAATTCAATGGATGAATGACTTTATTTGAATGATGAGATTTTAATTTGTTCTATCGAACAAGATTTAATTAACTTTTGCTGCTCTTACCTCTTGGATTTGAGATTTCTCCATTTTTATTTCTTGGACTTGATACCTTGTACTTTTCGTGCAATGGGCGAAGAAGGGAGATGCAGATTTCATTCAGTCCTACTGTGACAAAAAATGGAACCAATCACTACAATTTCTGGATATCAGGAAGACTTATAAAACGAGTGGTTGCATATTTGGAGAAAAATTACGTTGAAAAATTCTGTTTATCAGGAGATTACAAAGAAGAATCATCTCCCTTGATTAATTGTAAAAATTGCAACGAAGAGCAATTGAGATTGAATCGTAGGACGGTGATTAAGTTTAAAATGAATTGATTCTAGCTACTTTTTTAGAAGACTATTAAAGAAAAATCGACTAAATAGTGAAATCGAAAAATTAGGTTAAAGCTTTATCAATCAATATAATTGATTGATTTCTTTCGTACAGAAATATATTCAAAAAGTCAAAGTTTAGCAAATTGATTTACAGTATTTTAATTAAATTAAAATGCGTCAATATTCATTTGCAAAAAAAATCACTTGAAAATACGCAACGAAATCTTGATTAGAAACGTATGAAAAATATTGGTGAAATAGATTGAAGTCTAATTTTTTTAGATTAATTTCACAAATTAATTTATTATTTAGATTTTTTTTACTAATGAATTAAAAGGATATTTTAACTTTTTTATTTACATTTTATGATAAAAAAAATACTTTTTTTAGTTTTTTTAGGATTGATATCAACCCATTTGTTAGGGCAAACCTATACTCAATCATCAATTGCTATTAATTTTGAAACTCCAGTAAATGAAGTTACAACAGCAAGTGCTGATGATGCTGCTTTTACAAGAAATATAGGATTTACTTTCAAGTTTTTTTGCAACGATTTTACGCAAGTAGGACTAAGTACCAATGGTATTATGACTTTTGGTGGAACATCAACAGCTTTGACGAATACTTGTCTTCCTAACGCAGCAGTACCTAATAATCTGATTGCAGCTTATTGGGATGATTTAAACTTTGACTATTCTTGCGCACCGACTTATTTTTTAGATCAAACCTTTGGCACTGCACCAAATAGATATTACGTAGCGAGTTGGGTTGCGTTTCGTGAATTTGGAGGAAGTTGTGGTCAATATATTTATACTCAAATAAAATTATATGAAACCTCTAACATTATAGAAGTTCATGTGCAATCTAATTCTTTAGGAACAACAAATAGTGGAACTATTGGAATTGAAAATGCAACAGGTACTGTAGGATATCAAGCTGTTTGTAACGCAAACCCTGGTAATAACGTTGCTTTTCGTTGGACGCCAGATGCTCCAGCCGCTCCTGCTCAAGTTGGCTGGACGACAGTGAATGGAAGCGCATTTACAGTGCCTGCCTGTGGAGACTATTCAAGTAACTTGTGTATTGGTAGTGGAGTTGGGGCACCAGCATCTTTAGTTCAAGGAGTTAACTATACAGTAGAAAATCAAGGCACAGCTGCTTGTGGTACAGCTATGACAACGGCTTACTTGCAAGCATGGTCACCTGGAGGTTCTACGGCTTGTAGTATGGATCCAATTGGTTCCCCTTCTGTAAATACAATATCTTTCAATGCACCAACTACTGGTACTCATCAAATAAATGTTTCTTCAAATGCACCTTGTGCTGTTGCAAATACTTGCGGTGGCGGATTAGGTGGAGTTTTAGGGGGAGGTTCAGCCGTTTTGAGATATATTCAAAATACAACTGTTTCCAACACAACTACTACCACCGATATCTGCTTGTCAGACACAAAATCACTAACTGCAACTTTAGGAGGAGCGCATAATAATCCGACGGTTGTTTGGTCCATTCAAGGAGGAACAGCTACGGGATCAATTTCAGGGACGACCTATACGCCAACTTCAACTGGTAGTGTCATAATTCGTGCAACAGTGGGGAACTGTTTTAGTGATGTCACATTCAATATTGTGAACTCGTCTCTACCAACTTTTGCTGCTATTGCAGATATTTGTTCAGGAGATGCTTTGGCAGCGCTTCCAACTACTTCAACAAATGGAATCACAGGAACATGGTCACCAGCATTAGACAATAGCGCTACTACGACTTACACATTCACGCCAGATGCAGGTCAATGTGCAACGACAACAACATTGACTATAAATGTTCAAAGTTTACTTGATTTTGTAACTCTTCAATTCCCTTTAACAGCAAGTATATGTGAAGGAGAAACACTAGATATTTATGGTCAAGTATATGAGCCAGGATTAACTGAGACAAATACACAAGCTGCAGGAATTACTGCAGAATATGGTGTTTTCACTGCTGATACAGATCCTTCAACATGGCCAGCGGGAGCATGGACTGCTGCAACATATAATCCACTATCAATTGTAAATCCAAATAATGATGAATATACTGCAACATTGGTAGGATTGTCAGCAGGAACATATTATTATGCATTCAGATTTAGTTTAAATGGATGCGCGTTTCAATATGGAGGAGCAAGTGTTTCCGGGGGTAGTTTTTGGGATGGAATTGCAAATGTCAATGGAGCTTTGGTAGTAAATCCTAGCATAACCCCAACATTTGCAGCAGTAGCGGATATTTGTTCAGGAGATGTTTTGGCAGCTTTGCCTACAACCTCCACAAATGGAATCACAGGAACATGGTCGCCAGCATTGGATAACACCACTGTAGGAACGACGACTTACACATTTACGCCAGATGCAGGTCAATGTTCAGGAACAACTACTTTAGATATCACCGTAAATTCTAATACAACTCCAACATTTGCAGCAGTAGCGGATATTTGTTCAGGTGAAGCCTTGGCAGCATTGCCAGCGACTTCGACAAATGGCATAACAGGAACTTGGTCACCAGCTTTGGATAATACAACTGTTGCAACTACTACATATACATTTACACCTGACGCAGGTCAATGTGCAGTTACGACAACATTAGATATTACAGTCAATTCAAATACAACACCAACTTTTGCAGCGGTAGCGGCGATTTGTTCAGGTGAAGTATTAGCAGCACTTCCAACGACTTCTACGAATGGCATTACAGGTTCATGGTCACCAGCATTGGATAATACAACTGTTGCAACTACCACATATACCTTTACCCTGGATGCAGGTCAATGTGCAGTTACGACAACATTAGATATAACAGTCAATTCAAATACAACTCCAACTTTTGCAGCGGTAGCGGCAATTTGTTCAGGCGATGCATTGGCAGCATTGCCAACAACTTCGACTAATGGAATTACAGGTTCTTGGTCCCCTGCCTTAGATAACACAGCAACTACGACCTATACATTCACGCCAGACGCAGGTCAATGTGCAACAACCACAACATTACAAATTACAGTTAATGGAGTATTAGTTACTCCAACCTTCACTCAGGTAGCAGATATTTGCTCTGGTGACGCACTAGCCGCTTTACCTTTAATTTCTGATGATGGAATCGCTGGTGTATGGTCCCCAGCTTTAGATAATACAGCAACCACAACTTATACCTTTACACCAGATGCAGGTCAATGTGCAACCACCACAACTATGACAATTAATGTCAATGGGGTTGCTGTAATACCAACATTTGACCCAATTGCAGATGCTTGTGCCGGTTCTTTGATAGCTGCGTTACCAACTACATCAACTAATGGTATAACAGGAGTTTGGTCACCAGCCATTAATAATACCGTAACTACTACATATACATTTACACCAGATGCAGGTCAATGTGGCACCTCAACAACCATTACCATAAATATTTTGCCAAATACTGTATCTATTTCTACAGATTTACCTGGTGGAGTTTGCCCTGGAGGATCAGTTCCAGCGAACTTGACGGCATCTGGTTCTGCTACATATACTTGGTTACCAGCAACAGGCTTAAGTGCAACAACGGGGAGCACAGTTAGTGCAAATCCATTGGTATCAACAATATACACTGTAACTGGAACTGATGGAGTTTGTACAGATAGTGAAACGATAACAGTAAATGTTTTACTTGCACCAACAATAGGGGTTACAACCAATCCTGTTTCAGCAACAATTTGTGCTGGTAGCAGTATAACTTTGACAGGTACAGGTGGGGTAACTTATATCTGGATACCACTTGGAGTAGCTGCCCCCTCAATTACTGTTTCACCAGCTGCAAGTACAACTTATACAATTATTGGTGCTGGTGCAAATGGTTGTGTTACAACAATTACAAAAGCAGTAACGGTTAATCCTTTGATTACTCCAACATTTACGCAGGTTCAACCAATTTGTAGTGGAGCTGCTTTAGCTGCATTGCCGACAACATCTATTAATGGTTTAACAGGAACATGGTCACCAGCAATTAATAATACAGCTACTACGACATATACTTTTACACCTACTCCGGGACAATGTGGAGTGACAACCACAATGACTATTGTTGTAAATCCAATTTTAGTATCAACTTTTGACCCCGTTGCACCAATTTGTTCAGGAGCAGTGTTAGCGCCATTGCCGACAACTTCTTTAACAGGTGTGACAGGAACTTGGGCACCTGCAATTAATAATACTGCAACAACCACATATACATTTACTCCAGCTGCTGGTCAATGTGGAACATCTCCAACTTTGACCATTACAGTTACGCCAAATGTTACACCTACTTTTACGGCTTTACCACCGATTTGTGATGGAGATCCATTAGCTGCTTTGCCAACAACTTCAAATAATGGGATTACGGGTACGTGGGATGTTCCTGTTGATAATACAACAACAACAACTTATACATTTACTCCAGATGCAGGAATTTGTGCAACAACACAAACAATGACCATTGTTGTAAATCCAATTGTTACACCTTTATTTACGCAAGTTGCTCCAATCTGTAGCGGTGGTACTTTTATATTGCCAACTACTTCTACCAATGGAATTACTGGAAGTTGGTCTCCAGCTATTAATAATACTGCAACAACAACATATACATTTACACCAGATGCAGGTCAATGTGCATTAACAGCTACAATGGAAGTAACTGTTGATCCAAATGTACTTCCTACATTTGATCCAGTAGCACCGATATGTTCTGGTGACGTTTTGGGTGCTTTACCAACAACATCAACAAACGCAATTAATGGAACATGGTCTCCTGCAATTAACAACGCTGCAACAACAACTTATACATTTACTCCAGCTGCTGGAGTTTGTGCTACAACTACTACGTTGACAATTGTGGTTAATAGTCCTGTAACACCAACTTTTGCTCCAATAGGAACTATTTGTAGTGGTGGAGCATTTACATTACAAGGTACATCTTTGAATGGTATAACAGGAACATGGTCACCTGTTGCAAATAACTTAGCAACGACAACATATACATTTACTCCTGATTTAGGTCAATGTGCAACAACTACAACACTTACAGTAACAATTAGTCCGGTGTTAACACCAACATTCACTGCTGTTGCCCCAATTTGTGCAGGTGCAGCATTGAGTCCACTTCCAACAACTTCAAATAATGGTGTCTTAGGTTCATGGTTGCCAGCATTGGATAATACAACCACCACAACATATACATTTACGCCAGATGCAGGACAATGTGCAAATACTGCGACATTGACAATCACTGTCAATCCAATATTGACTCCAACATTTAATCCAGTTGCACCAATTTGTTCTGGAGCAGTTTTGGGTGCTCTACCAACAACTTCTATCAATGGAGTAATCGGAACTTGGGCGCCCGCAATCAATAATACTGCGACGACAACTTATACGTTCACACCATCAGCAGGTGCATGTGCCGTAACAACTACAATGACTATAGTGGTTAATCCAAATGTAACTCCAACTTTCAATCCAATTGGAACGATTTGTTCAGGATCAGCATTTACCTTGCCAGGAACTTCGTTGAATAGTATCACAGGAACATGGTCACCAGTGGCGAATAACTTAGTTACAACTACCTATACCTTCACACCAACACTTGGTCAATGTGCTACAACCACAACAATGACTGTAACGGTTAGTCCAATTTTGACACCGACTTTCACAGCAGTTGCTCCAATTTGTGCAGGAGCTGCATTGAGTGCACTTCCAACAACTTCAAATAATGGTGTCTTAGGTTCATGGTTGCCAGCATTGGATAATACAACCACCACAACATATACATTTACGCCAGATGCAGGACAATGTTCAAATACTGCGACATTGACAATCACTGTCAATCCAATATTGACTCCAACATTTAATCCAGTTGCACCAATTTGTTCTGGAGCAGTTTTGGGTGCTCTACCAACATCTTCTATTAATGGAGTTATTGGAACTTGGGCGCCTGCAATCAATAATACAGCTACGACAAGTTATACGTTCACACCATCAGCAGGTGCATGTGCCGTAACAAGTACAATGACTATCGTGGTTAATCCAAATGTAACTCCAACTTTCAATCCAATTGGAACGATTTGTTCAGGATCAGCATTTACGTTGCCTGGAACTTCGTTGAATAGTATCACAGGAACATGGTCACCAGTTGCGAATAACTTAGTAACAACTACCTATACCTTCACACCAACAATTGGTCAATGTGCTACAACCACAACAATGACTGTAACGGTTAGTCCAATTTTGACACCGACTTTCACAGCAGTTGCTCCAATTTGTGCAGGAGCTTCATTGAGTCCGCTTCCAACAACTTCAAATAATGGTGTTTTAGGATCTTGGCTTCCAGCATTGAATAATACAGCAACAACGACTTATACATTTACTCCAGATGCAGGACAATGTGCAAACACTGCAACAATGACGATTACTGTCAATCCAATTTTGACCCCGACATTTAATGCTGTTGCACCAATTTGTTCAGGAGCCACTTTGAGTGCTTTGCCAACAACTTCGACAAATTCAATTGTAGGAACTTGGTCACCAGCGATAAATAATACTGCTACCACAACGTATACTTTCACTCCTTCAGCAGGTGCTTGTGCTACAACGACCACAATGACGATAACGGTAAATCCGAATGTGACACCAACATTCACTCCAATTGGAACAATTTGTTCGGGAGCCACATTTACTTTGCCTGGAACATCTTTGAATAGTATTACAGGAACTTGGTCGCCAGTTGCTAATAATTTAGTTACTACCACCTATACCTTCACACCAACAATTGGTCAATGTGCTACAACCACAACAATGACTGTAACGGTTAGTCCAATTTTGACACCGACATTCACAGCAGTTGCTCCAATTTGTGCAGGAGCTGCATTGAGTCCACTTCCAACAACTTCAAATAATGGTGTCTTAGGTTCATGGTTGCCAGCATTGAATAATACAGCAACGACAACTTATACATTTACTCCAAGTGCAGGGCAATGTGCCAATACAGCAACAATGACGATCACTGTCAATCCAATTTTGACTCCGACATTTACAGCTGTAGCACCAATTTGTTCCGGAGCTACCTTAAGTCCACTTCCTACAACTTCTTTGAATGGAGTTACTGGAACATGGTCTCCTGCTTTGGATAATACTACCACTACTACATATACTTTCACACCAAATGTAGGACAATGTGCAAATACCACTACATTGACGATTGTTGTAAATCCAAATGCGACAACAATATTCACTCAAATTGCACCAATTTGTTCAGGAGCGACGTTAGCTGCATTGCCAACAACATCAACGAATGGTATTGTAGGTTCTTGGTTGCCAGCGCTGAATAATACAGTCACTACGACTTATACATTTACACCGAATGTGACTTCTTGTGGTACCACAGCAACAATGACAATTACAGTGAATCCAACAATAACATCTACATTCACTCAAATTGCGCCAATTTGTTCTGGAGCTACCCTGACTTTGCCAGCATCTTCAAATGAGGGAGTTACTGGAACATGGTCGCCAGCTCCAAATAACTTGTTGACTACCACTTATACATTTACGCCAACTGCAGGTCAATGTGCAACCACTGCAACAATGACTGTTGTGGTGAGTCCATCATTGACAACATCATTTGCTCCTGTTTCGGCTATTTGCTCAGGTGCGACTGTAAGTCCATTACCAACAACATCTTTGAATGGTGTGACAGGTACTTGGACACCCGCAACGATAAATAATACTTCATCTACGTCGTATTTATTTACACCAAATGCTGGACAATGCGCAACAATTGCTGTGTTGACAATCAACGTTCAACCAAATGTAGTTCCATCTTTTAGTCCAATATCGCCAGTGTGTGAAGGTGGAAGTGTATCTCTTAGTCCTGTCGATCAAAATGGAATTTTTGGATCATGGTCGCCAGCGGTTAACAATACAGCTACGACAACATATACATTTACACCACTTGCAAGTCAATGTGCTACAACAACAACTTTGACTGTAACAATTACGCCAAATGTTACGCCAACTTTCACCGCGGTCGGGCCGATTTGTTCAGGATCACTAGGGAATACACTTCCTTTGTCTTCAAACGAAGGCATTAGTGGAACTTGGTCTCCATCAGCAGTTAACAATACAGTGACTACAACATATGTTTTCGCTCCTTCTGCTGCACAATGCGCAAATGGAACAACGATGACAATAGTTGTTAATCCTAATATTACACCAACGTTTACCCAAGTTGCACCAATTTGTTCAGGAGCTGCTTTGGCTGCATTGCTTCCAATTTCAAATGAAGGCATAAGTGGAACTTGGTCTCCAGCTGTTAATAATACAGCTACTACGACTTATACATTTACGCCGACTGCTGGACAGTGTGCGACAACAACAACGATGACGATTGTGGTAAATCCAAACATCACTCCAACTTTCACTCCTGTATCAACCATTTGTTTTGGTGCTTCAATGACATTACCAACAACTTCATTGAATGGTATTACTGGAACTTGGAATCCGTCGGTTGTTAACAGCACTTCTTCTACATCTTATCTATTTACACCAGATGCTGGTCAATGTGCTACAGTAGCTTTTATGGGAATTTCGGTTGTACCAAATGCTATTCCAACTTTCAATCCGATTGCGCCAATTTGTTCAGGGGCTAGTTTGACATTGCCAACAGTTTCTACAAATGGTATCACTGGAACTTGGAGTCCTGCGGCTAATAATACAGCAACCACAACTTATACATTTACTCCAGATGCTGGTCAATGTGCAGTTACTACAACAATGACTGTCACAGTTAATCCAAACGAAACGCCGTTGTTTACTGCTGTGTCACCAATCTGCGCAGGCGGTACGTTGGCTCCGTTACAGAATCCATCAGATAATGGAATAACTGGAACATGGACTCCAGCGTTAAATAATATTGCAACAACAACATATACGTTTACTCCTGATGCAGGAATTTGTGCAACTACTCAAACATTGACGATTACAGTTAATCCAATTGTTACTCCAACGTTTGCCGCTGTTGGTTCAATTTGTAATGGGGCAACATTGAGTGCATTGCCTTTAATTTCTAACGAAGGAATCAACGGAACTTGGTCGCCTGCTTTGAATAGTACAGCAACAACGACTTACACATTTACTCCAAATGTCGGTGAGTGTGCTGTTCCAACTACCATGACAATTGTTGTGAATCCGATTTTAACTCCTACTTTCACGACAACAACGACAATTTGTGCAGCTAGTTCTTACAGTTTGCCGTTAGTTTCTGACGAAGGAATCTCAGGAACTTGGTCTCCAGCGTTTGATAATACAACTTCGGCAACTTATACATTCACGCCTGATGCCGGTCAATGTGGAACAGTTACGACTCTTGCAATTACTGTGACACCAAATGTAACACCAACTTTTGCTGCTGTTGCTCCAATTTGTGCAGGTGCAACATTGAGTCCATTGCCTTTAATTTCAAACGAAGGAATTAACGGAACTTGGTCTCCTGCTTTGGATAATACTGCAACGATCACATATACATTTACTCCAAATACTGGGGTTTGTGCATTGCCTGTTACATTAACAATCGCTGTTAATCCAAATGTGACTCCAACTTTTGCTGCTGTTGGTCCAATTTGTACTGGAACAGTATTGAGTCCATTGCCTACGACTTCTAATGAAGGTATCACTGGAACTTGGGCACCAGCATTGGATAATACAACAACAACGACTTACACGTTTACTCCAGATGCAGGACAATGTGCGTTGACAACAACATTAACAATTACAGTAAATCAGTTGACTGTTCCAACGTTTACAGCAGTTGCACCAATATGTGCAGGAGCAACTTTGAGTGCATTGCCAACAATCTCGTTGAATGGAATTTCTGGGGGTTGGTCACCAGCGTTAAATAATGCAGCGACTACAACATACACATTTACTCCAATACTTGGACAATGTGCTGATGTTGCAACGATGACGATCACAGTTAATCCAATCGTTACTCCAACATTCACAACTACAACTACTATTTGTTCTGGTGCAGCATTCACATTGCCTGCAATTTCTGATGAGGGAATCCCAGGTACATGGTCACCAATATTTAGTAATACAACTTCTGGAACCTACACATTTACTCCAGCGGCTGGACAATGTGCTGTAACAACAACATTGTCAATCACGGTGAATCCAAACGTGACTCCAACATTTGTTGCAGTAGCTCCGATTTGTGCTGGTGCGACTTTGAATCCATTGCCTTTAATAAGTCAAGAAGGAATTACAGGTACATGGTCGCCTGTATTGAATAATACAGCAACCACTATATACACATTCACTCCTTCAGTTGGACAATGTGCCTTAACAACTACAATGACTATAGTTGTGAATCCGATTGTAAGTCCAACTTTCACTGCTGTTGGTCCAATCTGTTTTGGTGATCCAATAAGTGCATTACCAACTGCAAGTCAAGAAGGAATAACAGGTTCATGGTCTCCAGTATTGGACAATACGACAACAACAACTTACACATTTACACCAGACGCGACTCAATGTGCAGTTTCAAGTACAATGACCATTGTGGTTAATCCAAAACCCGTGATTACTGTTACTCCAACAGTTGACGAAATTTGCTCTGGTGAGGCGACTATCATCACTATGACAACTTCGCCAGTAGGTGCTAGTATTGATTGGACAGTTGTAGAAAATGGAACAACAGGAGCTTTAAATGGTTCAGGAAATACACTTAATCAAACATTGAGTGCGACTGCTCAAGTTGATGGAATTGCAACATACACGATTACACCAAGTTTGAATGGTTGTGCTGGTATCCCAGTTGATGTGATTGTAACAGTTCATCCAACTGCAGACGCTTCTTTCACTGTTTCTAATTATTGTGATGGTGTGGGATCAGCGCCAGTTATCACAGGAACTGCTGGAGGTACATTTAGCTTCACTCCAGTACCTTCTGATGGCGCTACAATTGACCCTGCAACTGGTTTGATTTCTAACGGAGTATTAGGAACTACTTATATTATTCAATATGCAGTTTCAGGAATTTGTCCTGCGGCTACTCAGCAAGCTGTATCGTTTAATGCGGTACCAGTGAGTCCGAATACAGGAAACGATACTTCATATTGTACAAATGCGATTTTTGTCAGTATGACTGCAAGTTCTAATAACGGTGGAAACTTGAATTGGTTTGATGATGCTGCATTGACAAATAATATCAGTTCAGGAACAAATGCGGTACCTTCGAATATTATCGGAGTATCTACGTATTATGTGACTGAAACAGTTAACGGATGTCAAAGTTTACCTGCGACAGTTGATGTAACAGTTTATGACTTGCCTACAGCACCAATATTGAGTTCTGATGCTACTTATTGTAAAGGAGATTCCTTGCAAAAAGTATTTGCTACTGGAACTTCAGGAGGTACATTTAATTGGTATGATGATGCGTCGTTGACAAACTTGATTGGATCAACAGATTCTATTTTACCAAACAATGTTTTAGGCGTGTCAACTTACTATGCGACTGAAACATCTCCTCAAGGTTGTGTGAGTTTGGCTTCATCCGTTTCGGTTACAATCAATGACTGTTTTGTACTTGAAGTTCCAACAGCCTTCACTCCAGATGGCGATGGCGTAAACGACAGCTGGGTGATTTCAGAGTTAAGCATCCGTTATCCAAATAACAATGTAACGATATTCAACCGTTGGGGTCAAGTGTTGTATAATTCTGATGGTTATTTGATACCATGGGATGGAAGATTTGACAACAAAGATTTGCCAGTAGGATCTTATTACTAC
>CANHQP010000017.1 GCA_947462925.1 Flavobacteriia bacterium
TTGATTAAAAAAGAACTCTGAAGAGCAATATAATAACTTCTTAACCTAATATCAGTTCCAATAAAAAAAGCGATTACGAAAAATCGAAACTTTTCATAATCGCCTTTAAGAAATACTTTTGAAAAAGTCATCCTTTTTCAGTGCCCTCGTAAGAACTCCAATCCTTTTAAAATATATTCGATTATTCGTTTATTTGTCGTTGATTGCTTTGATTCCTGGCAATTCAATTCCTTCCAAATACTCTAACATAGCACCACCTCCAGTTGATACGTAACTTACTTTGTCAGCTAGATTAAATTTGTTAATTGCTGCAACAGAATCTCCTCCTCCAATCAATGAAAAAGCACCATTTACCGTTGCATCAACAATCGCCATGGCTACATCTTTCGTCCCTTGTTGGAAATTATCCATTTCAAAAACGCCCATTGGTCCGTTCCACAAAATCAATTTGGAATTCAAAATAATATCCCTGCAAGCTTTCGACGTTTCAGAACCTGTATCAAGTCCCATCCATCCAGCAGGAATTTCTCCGATTTTCACTTCTTTGCGATTGGCATCATTGTCAAATTTATCTGCAATGATCGTATCTGTTGGAATGTATAAATTTACACCGTTTGCTTTCGCTTTGGCTATAATGTCTTTTGCCATGTCCAAGTAATCATCCTCCACCAATGAATTTCCAACATTTCCACCTTGTGCTTTAACAAAAGTGTACGCCATTCCACCGCCGACAATTAAATTGTCAACTTTATCCAATAACTGTTGGATAATGGTGATTTTAGAAGAAACTTTTGCTCCACCAACAATCGCAGTCAATGGCTTTTCTGTACTATTCAATACTTTATCTACTGCTTTAATTTCTCCTTCAAGCAAAAAGCCAAACATTTTGTCATTTGGAAAAAACTTAGCAACAACGGTTGTACTAGCATGGGCTCTGTGTGCAGTTCCAAAAGCGTCGTTAACATAAACATCACCCAATTTAGACAATGATTCAGCAAAACTTTCAGTACCAGCGGTTTCTTGTTTGTAAAAACGTAAATTTTCCAACAATAATACTTCTCCAGCCTTTAAACCAGCACTTAAATTTTCAGCTTCTCGACCAATGCAATCGCTTGCAAATTTTACTTCACGATGCAACAATTCACTTGTGTGTTTTACAATATGTTTCAAAGAAAACTTGTCTTCAAATCCTTCTTTCGGACGACCTAAATGTGACATTAAAACTACGCTTCCACCTGCGTCTAAAATATGATTGATTGTAGGAAGTGCAGCGCGGATTCTTGTGTCGTCAGTGATTTCTAGCGTTTCTTTGTCTAAAGGAACATTGAAATCAACACGGATTAATGCACGTTTTCCGTTAAAGTCATAAGAATGAATATCAGCCATTTCTGTAAATTTAAATTTATGCGAACAAAAGTAGCAAAAATCTAGAGACTTAAGGGCTGACGAGAGGGATTTAAATCTTCCTAGAACTTCAAAAATATAGATTTAAATATTTAATTATCAAGTAAATCTTGACTAACCATTTTTTCGGTATCTATATACTTCGCATCTCCGAAAGCCAAAATTGGAAAGAAAATATAGGGCAAAAAGATTATTCCAACAGTGAATCCTTCTGATTTTCCGAAGTTTTTAACTAATCCGTTAATAATCATAATCATGAAAACAAAATTTGCCAAAGGAACAAACATCATCCCAAACCACCAAGTTGGTTTTTTTGCGATTTCAACCATGACGTAATAATTGTAAAAAGGAACAATTGCTGCCCAACCAGGTTGATTGGCTTTGACGAAAATTTTCCACATGGAAACAATCATCAATGCAATAACGCCAATGTACAATAGAAAGAAAATGATAAAAAAAGCAATCAAGGAACCTGAAGGAGAAACCATTTCCATATTATTTTACAAAACGATATTTCAAAATACACCAAATGGCTCTAAATCCATCTTTCCAGCCTATTTTCTTGCCTTCTTCATAAGTGCGACCGTAGTATGAAATTCCAACTTCATAAATCCTAACTTTCGGTACACGCGCTAATTTGGCTGTTATTTCAGGCTCAATACCAAAACGATTTTCTTTAATCTCAATATTTTTAGCAATGGATGTGCGAATCAACTTGTAACAAGTTTCCATGTCAGTCAAATTCAAATTTGTCATCATATTAGACAATCGCGTCAGAAATTTATTTCCGATTGAATGCCAGAAAAACAAGATTCTATGCGGATGATGGCCAACAAAACGTGAACCATATACAACATCGGCATTATCCATGAAAACGGGTTTCAACAATAAATTATATTCCTGCGGATCGTATTCCAAATCTGCATCTTGAACAATCAAATAATCTCCAGAACATTCTTTGATTGCACGATTGATTGCTGCTCCTTTTCCTTGATTATGGGTTTGTGAAAACAATCGAATATCCATTTCTGCATTTTGTGAAATATATTCTTCCACTTTTTCAATTGTCTTGTCTTTTGAACAATCATTTACAATCACGATTTCCTTCACGATTCCGTTTGGCAATACAACTTCTTTGACTCGCTCTAAAATCAATTGAATGGTGTTTTCCTCGTTATATGCAGGAATAAGAATAGACAATTTATGGATACTCATTTTAAACTTTAAATATTCAAATTGGTGAAAAAACTTTCTGAAAGCAGAAATCAGTCAGTAAAGAAACGAATTTTCATTGAATCTATTGTCAATGTTTCCTTTTTCGTCAAAATTACAAACACACATTTTATCTTTTTAGGAAATCCTTTATCAATGTAAAAACGATAATCAGCTAATTTTTTGTTCCTTTTTTCATCAATAACATGCAATAAAGTGGTGTAATGATTGAATAAAAGCGAATCTTTATCATTTAATACTCGAATTTCTAAAGATTCACCAAGGTCCTTTGTATGCGCATTAAATAATATTTGCCCACCATGAATCAAAGTGTCTTTTGGCAGATCTAAATTTAAAGTATCCAAAATGTACCAAGTATCTTTTGACATCATCTTAAAATTTGTCCATCTAGATTGTTTCGCACAGGTTCTAAATACTATGTTTTCTTTTGAAAGATAGTTGATATACTTTGAATCTGTTTTCAAGAAAACTTTCCAATAAGATTCTTTGTCCATGTGATCTATTCTCAAAATCCCCTTTTGAAATTGATATGTTTGCGTAATCATCACCACTGCGAAAACAGGTATGGTCAAAAGAATGGACAATTTCAATAAGTTAAGTTTCGAAGCTAAAATGGGAGCGACAAAAACCAAAAATAAGGGATAAAAATCGATCATTGGTCTGGAACCTATGCTTCCACCGTAACTCCAAATCCACCAGCTTGAAAAAACATAAATTAATAAGGAAAATGTCACGATTATATAAGTCAATCTTTGATAAAACTTTAAAAATATGTGTCCAATAATTCCAACAACAAAAACGATAAAAAACCAAGGTGCCCACAAGAAAAAACCCTTTCTGTAGCTAAAAAGAAATTCAAAAAAATGTGGCTCTGTCCAATTGAATGTTTCTTCACCGTAAGTATAATTTATCCAATGTCCAGTTTGTAAATACCAACTTAAACATTGAATTTGTAAAATACAAAATACGATTATAACTGCAAAAATAGTTGTTTTTAAATACTTTAAATAAAGGTTTTTAAGAGATAAAAATAAGCAACTAAAATTTTCGGCTAAAACTGGAATAAAAATCAAAACCAATCCATTGACAGGACGAACTAAAAAAATAATTCCAAGAAAAATAATTGCCCAAAAAAGCGATTTACTTTTGTCTTCTAGAAAATAATTTCTTGTGCAAAATAAAAATCCTGCAATCAGAAAAAATGAATACACATGACTATATGCCGCATCCCAGTGCATATAATCAAGCATAGATGTGCAAAAAACAATACCAAATTGAGCAACTAAAATCCAAGTGCGGTTAACTTGATACGATTTTAACAACAAACGAATGAAAACAAGTCCGCAAAAAGTATAAAATAGCGCAGCTAAAAAAATACTTATTTGATATGGAGTTGAAAAGCCATCTGCTGCATAATGACTTGAATTGCTTACCCATAAATGTCCGATAGCAAAAAATGGAGCTTGTAAAATAGCCGTTCCAATGAAATATTTATCGTATCGTTGACCATTTTCCAATCTTGGATAAAAGTCACGCGCGATCATCTCATCGTCGTAAAACTCAGTTTGTAAAGTGTCTAAATAATTAAAATGTAAATCTTTGTAGATAAAAGTAGCCGGAAGAAACTCATAGTAACCACGACCATCCGCTTCTATCAAATTGTTGCGCGTTGACAAATAACTTTTCGATACAAATAAGAAAAAAAGTATCAGAATGATTTCACCAAAGTAGACACGAATTAGCCGAAAAATACTTCTCACATTACCTAAATTCTTATGCCAGATTCATTTCTGGAACAAAATCTGGTACAACCAAATCCCCTTCAGTTTTTGAAACAATTTCTTCAACGGAAACACCTGGTGCCCTTTCAATTAAGTGAAATTTTCCGTCTTTTATTTCCATTACTGCCAATTCAGTAACTACTTTTTTAACGCAACCAACACCCGTAAGTGGCAAGGTGCATGCTTTTAAAATTTTAGATTCACCCGCTTTATTGCTGTGCATCATGGCAACAATGATATTCTCTGCAGACGCAACCAAATCCATTGCACCACCCATTCCTTTCACCATTTTTCCTGGAATTTTCCAGTTTGCAATGTCTCCATTTTGTGAAACTTCCATCGCACCCAACACGGTTAATTGAACATGCTGTCCACGAATCATGGCAAAAGACATGGCAGAATCAAAAAATGAAGCGCCTTCTCTTGCTGTAATTGTTTGTTTTCCAGCGTTGATTAAATCTGCATCTTCCTCACCTTCAAATGGAAAAGGCCCCATACCAAGTACGCCATTTTCAGATTGAAATTCAACTTCAATTCCTTCAGGAATATAGTTTGCAACCAAGGTTGGAATACCAATCCCAAGATTTACATACCATCCATCTCTCAATTCTTGAGCGATTCGTTTTGCGATTCCAATTTTATCTAAAGCCATTTTTTATTCTTTTAATTTATAAAAATGTACGCTGCCATTTTCAAAATCTATTTTACTATGTTGTGGATTCCAAATATACAATCTAAATTCGATTTCTTCGGGATAAAAACGTTTAAAAACGGAATTTATCTTCACTTTAAATTGACCCTTATTTGCACCATGAATCCATCTTTGATCATAGGTTTCGTACCTAACAGTTTCATTTTTTGCATTGAAAGTTGTAAAAATCAATCTTACATCGTGAAAAGGTGTGATGATTTTAAAGTTGCCAGCGAGTTTGATCAATAAATCTTCATTTCGAATTGAATCTAAACTTTTTAATTCCAACAAGTTGATGTATTCTTCGTTGGATGCAATTTTATTAATTTTACTAGATCTAATATTAATTTTTTGATATGGTTTTGTCCGTTTAAAGGCGACAAATCCACTTGGTAAATCTTGACAAAGCAATTGATAATTTTTCAAATCTCGCACATTGAGTTCAGAACTCTTATTGATAATCACATCGTACAATGGAGAAAATTCATTCAAAATATTGGGCTGAATTTTTACCTCATCTTTGGTTTGGCGCTCCAATAAATCCCAATTTAAAGCCATTGTGTGGTAAACTGATACAGTTGTGGATGTATCAATTGATTTCTTGACTTGCTGATAAAAAGATTCGTCCAAACGCTCGTCAGGTGTGAAGACAGATGTATTCAAATTCAATTGCAAAATGGCGGTAATTGGAAAAAACAACAAAATAAATTGCACATATCGCCATTTGTAAAATTCGTGGCTAAAAAATCCAACTAACAATATAATTAAAGGAACGAAATACATCCCTGCTCTATCCTCTGGATAATTGACTTTCAAGAAAATGGCAAGCACAAAAATGGCAACCATATTTCCGAATAAAAACCAAGATAAAATCGTTGTTTCTTGTGCTGCTTGTTTCCAAAATCCTCTTTTGAACAACAAATAAATGAGCAATCCTAAAAACAAAATGAAAAGCAAAATGAAAAACCACTTCAACCAATCTGCATCATAATAAAGTACATATTTAGAAAGTGTTTTTCCTGTAACCATCCAAAATCCATCTAAACTTCCATAATACAAAGCACCATGTTCTTTCAATAATTGTCCGAATGAAATAATCGGTAGTAAACTATAAATGAAACCAAAATGAACAAACAATAAAAAGACATTCTTTGCAACGGGAAAAGATCGAATATTCTTTAGATGAATAATCAATGCTAAAACGAGCGCCAAACAAGCGGAAACCAAAAAAACCAAATTCGAAAAAACCGCCAAAAAGCTGAAAACATAAAGTAAAATTAAACTCTTAGTTTTCGATTCTTTGACAAATCTTTGCGCGTGCACCAAAATCCAAATAAAAAAGGAGATTGCCATGGCATATCCGCGTGAATAGGAGAAATAATCGTTCATGTAAACGACCGTGACAGCCGCTGTGAGCAAGATTATTTGTGTAAACCGATTGTCGATGGATTTTAAAAAAGTATAAATTCCCCAAAAATAAATCGGGAAACAAAGCAAGCTTGGCAAACGAAAAAGGAAAAATTCATTTCCAAAAATAGAATGAAGTAAACTTCCTACAAATGAATTAAATAAATGATTATTTGCGTCGAGCATGACCGCATCACCAAACCATATTTCTGGTTCGATAAAATGCAAAAAAGTAGCAGATTCATCATGTAAAGGCGCTAAAAATAAAGCACGTAAAACAAAATAAACCAGCAAAAATGAAAAAAGTATCCAACTGTAATTTCTATAGCTGAATACTTTTCTACCTAATTCCATTAAAATGTTTTTATGATTTTTGACGAACTGTTCGTTGCTCAATTCGCTTCTCAAATTTTTCACCTTTGAAAATGCGTTGAACAAAAATTCCTGGCGTATGAATTTGATTTGGATCTAATTCGCCTGCAGGAACCAATTCTTCCACTTCAGCAATGGTTATTTTTCCAGCCATGGCCATCATTGGATTGAAATTTCTGGCTGTTGCTTTGAAAACTAAATTTCCTTCCGTGTCGCCTTTCCAAGCTTTCACAATCGCAAAATCTGCAGTTAATGCCGATTCTAAAATATGCGGTTTACCGTTGTAAATTCTTACTTCTTTGCCTTCAGCAACTTCCGTTCCATAACCAGCAGGCGTGAAAAAAGCAGGAATTCCAGCTCCGCCAGCACGACATCTTTCAGCCAGAGAACCTTGTGGAATCAAATCTACTTCTAATTCTCCTGACAACATTTGTCTTTCAAACTCATCGTTTTCGCCCACATAAGAACTAATCATTTTTTTGACTTGTTTGTTTTGCAAAAGCAATCCCAAACCAAAATCGTCCACACCTGCATTATTTGAAATGCAAGTTAGATTTTTGACACCTTTTTTGACCAATTCTGCAATAGAATTTTCAGGAATTCCGCACAATCCAAAACCACCAACCATCAAAGTCATATTGTCTTCAATTCCTTGGCAAGCTTCCGAAACGTTTTTTACTACTTTATTCATTTTAATAATGTTGTTATTCGTCTAGAATTCAAATTACATAGAAATAATTGGATCACCATTTTCATCTAACTCAGGTGTTTCCTCATCTTCTGCTGGTGGCAATATATTGTCTGAACCAACACAAGAAAACTGACTATCATCGTATCCTTTCGGTTTTTCAAAATCAGTAGTTGAAATTGCAATATTGGCATCCTTGTACACTTTCTGCATGAAATAACCGTAAATCGGTGCAGCAGTTCTTCCACCTTGCCCCTCTCTGGTTGAACGGAAATGGACTCCTCTATCTTCAGCTCCAACCCAAACACCTGTTGCCAAATCTGGCGTCAATCCAACGAACCAACCATCAGAGTTATTTTGTGTTGTACCCGTTTTTCCAGCTGTTGGATAAATCAAATTACCCCACGAAGCGCCACTTCTAAGCGTGCTTGCCGTTCCACCTTGAACAACTGCCTCCATCATTTTCAATACAGAATAAGCGACTTGCTCATTGATTGCTTCACGCATCGTTGGTTTAGCATTGTAAATCACGTGTCCATTTCTGTCCTCGATGCGTAAAATCGTTGTAGGTTTATTAAAAATTCCTTTGTTTACAAAAGTTGCTTGAGCACCAACCAACTCATATAATGACAAATCCATTGAACCCAAACACATTGCCGGAACAATATCATTTGGAAGCAATTCAATATCCAAACTTTTCATCAATTTGGCAACCGTTTGCGGTCCTGCCTGCGCACCCATCTTCGCCATAATTGCAACAGTAATGTTGTTTTTTGACATTTGTAAGCCACGTCTTACAGAACACATTCCACCAGAAATTTCACCATCTGAATTTTTTGGACACCATTGTCCATCAGGATTTCCACTAGGATCAAAAAGATCTACACAATGTCTGATATCGGGAATTTGTGTACATGGTTTTACCACATTCATTGCGATTCCTGAAGCGTAAATAAAAGGTTTGATAGTTGACCCCACTTGACGCTTTCCTAGGCGCACATGGTCAAAGGCAAAATGGTCAATATTTGTGCCTCCGACCCAAGCCTTTACAAATCCTGTCTCTGGTTCTATTGAAATCAATCCTGCTTGCAAATAAGATTTATAATACAACATTGAATCATAAGGGGACATAAGTGTATCGATATCACCGTCCCATGAAAAGACACGCATTTGTACTTTTTCTTTGAAGCTTTTCTCAATTTGTGCTTCTGCTATTCCTTGAGAAGCCATATTAATGTACCTATTTGAGCGCTTCATTGAAGTTCTCATGATTTTGTCAACTTCTTCTTTCGTTAAATTATTTGAGAATGGGAAATTTTTAAGTCCTCTGTTATTTCTATCAAAAGCAGGTTGTAAATTTTCTTTCAAATGACGTTCTACTGCTTCTTCTGCATATTCTTGCATGTCAGCATTCAATGTCGTATAGATTTTTAATCCATCGCTGTAAATATTCCACGGAACACCATCTTCGCGTTTGTATTTCAAAGATCCATCAGAATTTTTTTCACTCAAAATGGAAGTAACTTCTGCCCTAACTGATTCGCGGAAATAAGGAGCTATACCTTTCTTGTGATCAACTACTTGATAATCCGTAACCAAAGGTTTAACTTTCAATTGATCGTATTCTGCTTGGGTCAATTTCACGCGCAAACTTTCATTACCATCATTAGAATTTTTCAACCATTGAAATAACACTTGATTTCTTCTTTCTAGTGCACGAATACTATCAGCAGCCCTAGCCTCAGCAATTTCAGCCAATGTAATTTGACTTGGTGGAACTTCTTTTTTGTTAGCCAATCTTTGTCTGTAGTTGCGAATTTTAAAAGTGTAAGGATTATACAAATCTGGATTTTTACACATTCCAATCAACATCGCAGCTTCGTCTTTGGTAAGTTGAATTGGTTTTTTATTGAAATATACTTTCGACGCATTGGCAATTCCAACCGCGTTGTATAAGAAATCAAATTGATTCAAATACATCGTGATGATTTCTTCTTTCGTGTAACGTTCTTCCAAACGAGTTGCGATGATGTTTTCGCGTGCTTTTTCGTTCAAACGACTGAAAATTCGGCCAATTTTCCCAGTGCTTTCGCTTCCTACATCTTCCCCATTTGCGCGTGCAATTGCTTCTCTATCGCGCATTTGTAATGTAAACAAAAGTTTAGCCAATTGTTGAGAAATCGTCGACGCACCTCCTGCACCACCTACACTTACCACAGCACGACCAATTGCTTTGATATCTACACCTGAATGTTCGTGAAAACGCTCATCTTCAGTTGCAATCAACGCATCAGTTACAAAAGGAGAAATCGCTTTGTATTCAACACTTGAACGATTTATTTTCCAATATTTTCCTAATTCTGTTTCACCATCGTCTGCATATATCACAGAAGCCAACAATTCTGGTGGATTGTCGAGCATTGCTACTGGCGGCAAGTCATCTTCCGATTGAAAAAGCAATAAGCAAGCAATAAATAAAAGTGGAAATAAAGCGCCACCCCAAAAAACGATTGTCATTTTTTTCTTTCCCTGATCGGAAAAAAAGGGTGATGAATTGGATACTTTTTTACTCATGAAACAAAAGATTTGGTGTAAAAATAAGGAAAATCGCGACTTGATATAAAATTCGTTTCACAAAAGAATTAAAAAGGAGTTTTTGATAAAGTCCATCGAAAATATTTATTCGAAATATATTTTTTTTAACACTCATTAGAACATAATTATTACATCAAATTTTCCGCAATATTATGGTTGACTTGTGCACAAAACAAAACAATTCTACCTCTCATTCCTTATACAATTATAGAATCTAAAATAAATGGCGAAAACATTTCTATCCGCACGTTGGGAAAATTTGATCATGGCAAACTATGCGGTGAATCCCGAAGTGTTGCTTCCTTATTTACCTAAAGGTGTGGAACTGGACTTTTACGATGGAAAAGCGATGGTCAGTTTGGTGGGTTTTATGTTCAAAAAAACAAGTTTATTTCGCATTCCTATTCCTCTAATGGGGACATTTGAAGAAGTAAATTTGCGGTTTTATGTGAAAAGAATTGATGGTGATGAAATCAAACGTGGAGTTGTTTTTATAAATGAAACGGTTCCTTACAAGCCGGTTGCTTGGATTGCAAATAAACTTTACAAAGAACATTACATCGCCATTCCAACGAAAAATGAAATTCGAGTCTCTGCTGACAATCAATTGATTCATTACGGATGGAAAATAAACCAACACTGGAACGAAATCAATGTAAACACCTCCATTGAAAGTATTGAAATGACTCCAGAAAGTATTGAAGAATTCATCTTTGAGCATTATTATGGTTACACAAAAATCACCGAGGAAGTTTCTCAGGAATACCGTGTGAATCATCCACGATGGAAAGTGAACAAAGTAATGGATTATTCTATCAATTGCGATTTTCAAGCGATGTATGGCAATGATTTTTCTTTGCTAAGTAATCAAGAACCACATTCTGTTATTTTTGCTTCAGGTTCCGACGTATCTGTTGATTGGAAAAGAAGAAAGTTTTAGTTCTAAACATGAAAAAACGCGACCTACCAACAAAAATTTGCATTGTTTGCAAACGCCCGTTCACTTGGCGCAAGAAATGGGAGAAGATTTGGGATGAAGTGAAATATTGCAGTGATAAATGTCGGATCAATCGCAATAAAGATTGAATCAGTCTTCAAATCAAAACTTATAATTATACAACATTCTTTAAAAATTGTGTAACGATACTTCTATCGAAAGTAAACACCTTTAAACTTTGATTTATTTAAACAATGAAAAAGATAATTTTTCAGTTTAAACTCCAAGTAATCAAACTTTAAAACACAATTTATGAAAAAATATCTTCCTATTTATCTGTATGGATTTAGTATTATTTTGGCAGGAATTTTCTTGTTTAGTTCGGCTTACAGTTCTTTCAAAGAAGTAAATATAATCATAGGTTATATGGTAACTATTGGAGCTGGATTTGCATTTACGGCCGCCATGATTAACCAAAGAAAGCAAGTTCAATTTGCTTACCACAATTTACATGCAATGGTAATGGTTGTCTTTGGCATTTTTATTCTTTTGTTTTGCGATACAATGGATAAATTACTGTCAGCCACATCCTATCTCTTTATTTTTTATGCTGTTTCAGAAATCACTTTTTGCAGTTGGATTTTTAATTTGCGTCAAAAAGTAGTCTTTAAAATCTTATTTATTCGGATCATTTTGGGTTTAGGAATTGGAATTGGAACTGTAGTAACGATGTATTTTACGACATTTCAGCTTGAAAGTTTTGGTATTTTGTTCACTTTAATTGGAATTAATATACTGCTTTATGTTCCGATTATGAAAGGAAATGAATCGAGTGAAGTTGAAAATGTGATTCAAAAACAACAAACATGAAGATCTTCTTAACTACTACAATTGCATTTACAGGCTTATTAACTTTCTTTCAAATTTACAACATCATGGCAAAAAGCAAAACAGAAACACAAGGTTACTCAGTAATTAAAGTCGAAAAATTATTTGAGATTAGATTTTATCCAGCCGCAAACTTGGCCAAAATCACTTCAACATCAAAATCTTACCGTGACTTAGGTTATTCTGGATTTGGTAAATTGGCAAAATACATTTTTGGAGGTAATAGTGAAAACAAAAAAATTGCCATGACCTCTCCTGTTCACATGGACATTGGAGATTCAATTTCAACCATGGCGTTTGTCATGCCTGCTCATTTAACCATCAATGATCTTCCAAAACCCAATAATGCTGAAATCACTTTTGAAACTAGCAATCCCGAATATGTGGCCGCCATCAAATTTGGCGGTTTTGCAAATACAGCCACTATAGAAAAACAAAAACTAATCTTGAAAAACGCCTTAGGGCAAAAAGGTCTCACCTATTTTGGAAATTTCAGATACTTAGGGTATAATCCTCCTTATCAAATATTTGGAAGAAGAAACGAAGTGATTGTTTCATTAAATGACGCCAATTTTAGCACTGAAAAAAAAGCTACCAACAATGAAAATTTGGAAGGCTATCCACCATATCCTGCTTCGGAGGACATTTACAGTCAACTGAAAGAGGAAAAAGATTTGGACCCTGAAGATATTACAAAGAAAAAAGCACCAAACGAAAAAGAAGGTGGACGCAATGAAAAGAATTTCAAAAATCATATGTCAGGCGACGATTTAGACATTCCCGGTAGTGATTTAGACGATCATGAAGAGCAAATTGGAAATGAAGATGAAGAAAACAACAACTACAGCCTAGGTGGAGACGATCACAATGACTTGGAAGAAAATAAAAATTAAATCAAACTATGGAAAACACTAAAAAAATTGGCATCTGGATGGATCATTCCACTGCCAACTTCATTAACTTAGACAAAGAAAAATACAATTTTTCCATTCAATCAAATTTTACTTTTAATGACAAAGAAGCTGCGCTTCGAAGAAGTGAAAGTTTAATGCACAATAAAGAAAATCAAATGCATGAAACGTACTTCAAAGAAATTGGGCATGAAATTTTGAAATACCATCACATTTTAATATTCGGTCCAACACAAGCTAAAACCGAACTTTTGAATTTTTTAAACAAAGATTTGCATTATAAAAACATCCAAATTGATGTTAAATCAGCAGATAAAATGACTGAAAATGAAAAACGTGCCTTTGTGTGGTCGCATTTTGAAAAAGATAAAAAACAGCAATTTTAGTTTACAAAATCTTCAACAAAAAAAAGCGCATCCCCGAAAGAGGTGCGCTTTTCAATTTATTCAAATCTGAATTATTTTTTCTTCAAAGAATCTTTGATAAAATTTTCAATCGCAGCAGTCATCGATGGCACGTTTGGTTGAGGTGCATGCAGATCCAATCGCAAATTATTTTTAATAACCGCATTTGCAGTTGTAGGACCAAAAGCAGCAATCATTGTTTTGTTTTGTTTGAAATCAGGGAAGTTTTTAAATAATGATTCAATTCCTCCTGGACTAAAGAAAACAAGCAAATCATAATACACATCTTCCAAATCACTTAAATCAGAAGCAACTGTCTTGTACAACATTGCTTTCGTAAAATTGATTTTAAATTGTTCTAAGGTTTCTGGAATTTTATCTCTCAAAATATCTGTGCATGGCAACAAAAACTTATCAGTCTTGTGCTTTTTCATCATTTCTGCTAATTCCTCTATATTTTGCTTCCCATGAAAAATCTTTCTTTTTCTGTAGGTAACATATTTTTGTAAGTAAAGTGCAACAGCTTCTGAGATACAGAAATACTTCATCGTATCTGGCACAGCGAAACGAGTTTCTTCAGCTATTCTAAAAAAGTGATCAACTGCAGTTTTAGAAGTCATGATGACAGCAGTATGTTCAGGGATATTTACTCTTTGTGTTCTAAAATCTTGAACACTAACTCCCTCCACGTGAATAAAAGGCCTAAAATCTATTTTAAGCTTATATTTTTCTGCGAGATCGTAATATGGTGATTTGTCCCCCTCTGGTTTGGGTTGAGAAACCAAAATTGTTTTGATGCTCAATTTCCTCTGTATTAATTTAACAACCAATTAAATTGCTCCAAAATTTTGTCATATAGTGCGAAATAAATTAACACAAATGGCAAAATTTCGAGCGTGCAAAAATACAAAATAATATAATACCATGTTACACCTTTCTTTATTGCAAAAATAAATCCTCTAAAAAAGCGATAAATCCACAAAACAAAAGTAAACCATACAAAAACATGGAAAAAAATACTTGACCACTGAATATTAAAAGCCCAGATTAGTAGCATCAAACTATAAATAATCCCCGCAAAATGTGCAAAAATGAAAGTGTTAATCTTACTTTCAATCACAGTGTTCTTTTCGCCCGTTAAGAAACCAACCAAAAACAATGAAAACCAAGGTAAAAAAACCATCAAAAAAGGAATAGGCAAGAGTAAAAATACCACCTTTGGGTCTAAGCTGTCTTTTACAGGTATGCATAAAAATAAGAGTGCACTCGTGCTAACTATGTAATTTAATATTAAAAAAAAGGAAGAGGCATTATTCAATGGATACTCATCTTGAATGATTTTATCAATTTGTTTATTTTTATAAATTGCTTTGACCATTCCTAAAACCATTTGTTTGGAACTCAGTCTTGCAAATGCAATAATGAAAAATGAAATTGCCAGCATTAATGAAGCCACAAGAGCTACATTTTCCGAACGAATCGAAAGACTGGAGGGAATTTCATTGTTTGCTCCGACAATTCCAAAACTTAATTCAAACAAAACAGTTCTTTTTAGTGTTAAAGAAGCAAAATTAGTATTTGTTCTGCTAGAAATGGTTTTAAAAATCAGATTTTGCGTTTTTAATATTAATTTTGTCGTCACTTTAAATAAAAGGCTGAAATATGGCAACAGATTTATATGTACATCCAGATTATTATAATATGGATGATTTGCTTACAGAAGAGCAAAAATTAGTTCGCGATGCGGCTCGTGCTTGGGTGAAAAAAGAAGTTTCTCCAATCATTGATGAGCATTATGAAAAAGCAACTTTCCCTATGCATTTATTGCGTGGTTTAGGAGAAATTGGTGCTTTTGGACCTTATATTCCTGAAGAGTATGGTGGACCAGGTTTGGATCAAATTTCTTACGGTTTGATCATGCAAGAATTAGAAAGATGTGATTCTGGTTTGCGCTCAACTGCTTCAGTGCAAAGTTCTTTGGTGATGTATCCAATTTGGAAATATGGTTCAGAAGAACAAAAGATGAAATATTTGCCTAAATTAGCTACAGGTGAAATGATGGGTTGTTTTGGATTGACAGAGCCAGATCATGGTTCAAATCCTTCTGGAATGATTTCAAATTTCAAAGATGCGGGCGATCACGTTATCTTAAATGGTGCAAAAATGTGGATTTCAAACGCACCATTCGCAGATATCGCTGTGGTTTGGGCAAAAGATGAAACAGGAAGAATCCATGGTTTAATTGTTGAAAGAGGAATGGAAGGTTTCTCAACGCCAGAAATGCATGGAAAACTTTCTTTGCGCGCTTCATCTACAGGTGAGTTGATTTTCGTAGACGTTAAAGTACCAAAAGCAAATATTTTACCAGGAAGAACCGGTTTGGGTGCTCCATTAAGTTGTTTAGATTCAGCAAGATTTGGAATTGCTTGGGGAGCTCTTGGTGCTGCTATGGATTGCTATGATCAAGCTTTGAGATATTCAAAAGAAAGAACACAATTTGGTGTTCCTATCGCTTCTTTTCAATTGATCCAGAAAAAATTGGCTGAAATGATTACTGAAATTACGAAAGCACAATTATTAACGCTAAGAGTAGGTCAATTAAGAAATGAAGGAAGAGCTACAAGTGCTCAGATTTCGATGGCTAAAAGAAACAATGTTGAAATCGCATTGAACATCGCTCGTGAGGCTAGACAAATCCACGGTGCAATGGGAATTACTAGCGAGTATTCTATCATGCGTCACATGGCAAACTTGGAATCAGTGGTGACTTATGAAGGTACACATGATATTCATTTGTTGATCACAGGGCTTGACATCACGGGAATTTCTGCTTTTACACGTGACACACCAGATTTATCTAATATGAAATAATTTCAAATAAAACTCATAAAAAAAGCGGAATTTTAGTTCCGCTTTTTTTATACTATTGGACTGGGATTATTTAATTAATTGAATCACTCTTGATGATTCAATTTGTCCAATTGAATTCATAGAAGGCTTAATTTTTGAACCTTCTTTATTCTCATCATTGACAATAATTTGAACATTTTCTCCCACTGCTTTCCATCTCCCAGGATGGATAGGTCTTTTGGGTGAATATAAACCTATGGTTTGCAACCCCAAAACACCAGCTAAATGCAATGGTCCAGTGCTACAAGCAACTAAAATATGACTTTTCGAAATCAAATTGATTAATTGATCCAAAGTTAATTTTCCTGTAGTATCAATGCAGTTTTCATGTTGAGGAATAAAGGAACGAATGTAAATTCCATCTTTCTCAGTTCCTGTAAAAATAACGCTAAAGCCTCTTTCTAGCAAATCATTGGCAACAATTGCATACTTCTCAATCGGCCATTCCATAGCACTTCCTTGTGATTTGGTATGTAAAATTACTTTTCTTGTGGATTTAGCCATTTCTGTTTCCAAATTCACTGGTAAAGACAAATCTTTGGCTTTAAAATGTTTCATCCAAGAAGATATTTCTTCAATGGTTGGTAAAACATCAATTCCAAATGGCTTAAGAAGTTCAAAATTAAGCTGAGATTCATGAAAATCAGAACTTTTCCTTGAAAAGCTTAATTTAATATTGCATGTCAAAAGATGAAAAGCCCTATGAGAAGTACCTACACGCGTTTCTATCTTTGCTTTTTTGATCAAGGCAGCAATTTCTTTTCTAGGAAAAACATGAATACAAACATCAATCTTTTTTGATTTTAAGAATTCAACTTTGCTGTTTTCAGGCATTTTAACCATTTCTGCCCATTGAATGATTTCGTCAATTTCAGGTAAACATTCGATAACCGGTTTAGTATAGGTATTACCTAAAAAAATAATTTTGGCAGTCGGATATTTTTTTTTAATCCAAACACACATAGGCAATGTCAAAACAACATCCCCAATACTGTCGGTTCTGCTTATTAAAACTGTTTTATTGTTCAATTCCATCATTGTCATTATACTATTTGATTAGCCTTTTAGTTTTGATAAAATTCTAATCTTTTTATATTTCAAAAAAGTTGCATATGCGGAAATTCGCGCAATAGTAAAACCTACTTTCCCGTCCAAAAATCCCATTTTAAAAAAATAATCTCTGATGAATTTAATAACAGGACTAAAAATCAACTTATATAAAGGACTCTTTTTTCCCAATTCAAAAAGCTCTTTGGATTGAATTGAGGTAAACTTCTCGGTTTGATTATAATGTTGTTCGATTGTGTAATAGCTATAATGAAGACAATCTCCCTTTAGATGAAAAATTTCCTTTTCGACATTGAACTTCAAAATTTCATGAATACCACCTTCCCAACAAGTGTTGGATCTATCAAAAAGTCTAATTTTAGCATCTGGATACCAACCCCCATTTTTAACCCATTTGCCGCAGTAATTCGTCAATCTATTGAATTTAGCAGGTTTGTTTATTGAGTTTTGCTTCCATTCTTGTATAGATTGTATCAATGTCTCTGATAATGCTTCATCTGCATCTAATGATAAAATCCAATCATATTTTGCCAAAGAATTTCCCTTGTTTTTAGAGCCCGAATAACCTTCCCAAGGATGGGAAACAAAACGAACTTGTAAGTTTTCACAAATTTCTTTGGTTCGGTCAGTTGAAAAAGAATCAATCACAATGATTTCATCTGCAACACTTTTAACAGATTCGATACATCTTTCGATATTTCGCTCTTCGTTAAAAGTGATTATTACAACTGAAATCGGCGTTAACATTAATTTAATATTGGGGGTGCAAAGGTAGTAGAAAAATTAAGAAACAAATCACTACAACACGTTAAAAGTTAAGTAAACACTGTGATAAATTAACATTTTAATACTTGTAAATCAAGCTTTAGCGGGCAATTAATAAGAAAGAAAAATTAGTTTAAAAAAATCACTTTATCTTATTTCTCCACCAGCTTCGAAACTTTTTTCGGGGAACATAAAACTTAACTCACCTTTTTGATTTTCTGCCATCAAAATCATTCCTTGAGATTCCACTCCTCTTATTTTTCTTGGCTCTAAATTTAGCAAAACAGATACCGTTTTACCAATAATCTCTTCTGGTGTATAATGTTCCGCAATACCTGAAACAATTGTTCGAATGTCCAATCCTGTATCTACTGTCAATTTCAACAATTTATCAGCCTTTGGAACTTTTTCAGCTTCTAAAATAGTTCCCAATCGAATATCTAGTTTACTAAAATCATCAAAACTAACATTTACTTTTTGAGGTGAAACAGTCTTTCCTTCAGCTACCTGATTTTGTTGGCTTTGTTTCAAAAATTCGATTTCTGCCTCTACCAAACTATCTTCGATTTTTGGAAACAAAATTTCAGGTGTCTTAACTAAATCTCCTAATTTTAAAATATTTGCTTTTCCTGTTTCGCTCCAAGTTGGTAAATTCAAGTTTAAGAAAGTTCTCAATCTTTTTGCGGTCGATGGCAAAAACGGCTCTAATAAAAGTGAAAGATTTGCAGTAATTTGAAGTGCAATGTGCATGATTGTTTCAACACGTTTTGGATCTACTTTCACCAATTTCCATGGTTCATTTTCAGCCAAATATTTGTTACCTAATCTGGCTAAATTCATCACCTCAGTTTGCGCATCACGCAATTTGTAAGCGTAAATTAATTTTTCAATTTTTGCGGGGAAATGCTCTAAATCTGACAAAACTTGTTTATCAACATCCGTTAATTCACCCAATTCAGGAACTTTCCCTTCGTAATATTTTTGAGTTAAAACCAATGCGCGATTAACGAAATTGCCCAAAATATCAGCCAATTCACTATTGACTCTCGTTTGAAATTCTTTCCAAGTAAATTCGCTGTCTTTGCTTTCTGGAGCGATGGCTGTCAAAGTATATTTCAACTCATCCATTTTATCTGGATAACGTTCCAAATATTCATGTAACCAAACTGCCCAATTGCGGGAAGTTGAAAATTTATCTCCCTCTAAATTCAAGAATTCATAGGCAGGAACATTGTCTGGCAAAATCAAATCTCCGTGATCTTTCAATAAAATTGGAAAAATAATGGCGTGAAATACAATGTTATCTTTTCCAATAAAATGCACCAGCTTAGTATCTCCTGTCCAGTAGTCTTTCCAATCTTTGTTGTTATCACTTGCCCATTGTTTAGTGGCTGAAATATAACCAATTGGCGCATCCAACCAAACATACAACACTTTTCCGTCAGCACCTTTCAAAGGAACTTTTACACCCCAATCCAAATCTCTTGTCATGGCACGAGAATGCAATCCGCTGTCAATCCAAGATAAAGATTGACCAATCACTTGATTTCTCCAAGCTTTTGGGTCGTGTTGTTGCTTACCGTCCAGAATCCCTTCCTTAATCCAAGGTCTGAGCCACGATTCGTGTCTATCCATAGGTAAAAACCAATGGGAAGTTGATTTCAAAACGGGCGTTTTTCCGCTTAAAGTCGATTTTGGATTGATTAATTCAGTTGGACTTAAATCTGTACCGCATTTCTCACACTGATCTCCATAAGCATTTGGATTTTGGCATTTAGGACATTCACCCGTAATGTATCGATCCGCTAGAAACTGCTGAAATTCTTCGTCAAAATATTGTTCTGTTGTTTCTTCAACAAACTTATTATTTTGATTCAGTTTCAAGAAAAAATCTTGCGCCGTTTGGTGATGTAATTCAGACGAAGTGCGGTGAAAAATATCAAAAGAAATATCAAATTTTTTGAAAGAATCACCAATGATTTTGTTGTATTTATCTACAATTTCTTGTGGCGTAATCCCTTCTTTTTTAGCGCGCAAAGTGATTGCAGCCCCATGTTCATCACTTCCACAAATGAAAGCTACATCGTGGCCATTCATTCTCAAAAAACGCACAAAAATATCAGCTGGAAGGTAAACTCCAGCTACATGTCCGAGGTGTAAAGGACCATTTGCATAAGGCAACGCAGCAGTTACTGTATATCTTGATTTTGTCATTATTTGATTTTCGAATGAACCACAAAGATAATGAAAACCCAAAGGATTAAGAATAGAGAATTATTATAAAACAAAAAAAGACCACTCCTTTTCGAGAATGATCTTTTATTGATTTGTATTTTGTTGCTATGAAATACCGTTTTAAAAATTATAAGTTAAACCAAAAGTCAATGGATAAACCTCGTCTGTTTTGTTAGTATCAAACATGGGCAATAAGCTGTAATTGGCAAAAACACCCCAGTCACTGTAACCCATTCTCACTGTACCGTCTAATTTAAAAGCATTCAAACCATAAGCTCCTTTGATTTTTTCTTTAGCATCAACTCCTGCTTGATCCAATTTTCTCTTCACGCTTGATCCAATTCTAATTCCACCAATAACCCCTGCAGCAAAGTAAAATGATTTGTCTTCATTCGCATTTGTATTGAATTCAAGTAGCAAAGGAACCTGCAAGTAAGTAGCTCTCAATTTATTTTTTGAATATTTATTAATTGTATCTTGAACCACCCAAATTGAATCAGCGTTTTCATTCAAAATATAGTTGTTTTTTAAACCTATTTGATTGAAATTAAATCCAATTCCAGTAGTGATACCAATATATTCTTTGTAGATGTTAAATCGGTGATCCACTATATTTAAATTCCAATAAAATGATTTTCCTGGATCATTTTCCCATTGAGGACTGTTTGGAAAACTTGACTTAAATTGACCATTCGTCAACATGTTTACACCAAAATCAACTCCCGCCCAATGACCGTCGTGTGAATTATTGTCTTTTTCGTCGCCATCTTCGACATCAATCGTATCAGTTGGTTCAGTTTCACCATCCACAACTACAGTTCCTTTTGGTGTTTTAATGATTAGTACTTGTGTTTCTCCCATATTGATACGCGTTGTATCTGGAACGTTTTCTTTCTTCTCTTCTTGTGCTTGAACAGACAGTAATCCCATTATTGCCAGTCCTGTGATAAGTAGTTTTTTCATTTTATATATTTTTTAAAATTTAATAATCTATTTGAAAACCGGTATTTCTATTCTAATCTAATTTCTCGTTAGACCTTCACATGATTTAAAAGTTACAGAGAAAATAAAATTTTTTAAAAAACAACTTAAAAACCTGGAAAACAGAAAGAAAAAAATTTACTTTTCTTAAAAGATATTTAATCCTTTTGTGGATTTTTTGTGATTTAAGGAATATTGGCTAAATTGAGCACCTCTAAAGACTATGAAAATGAAAAAAAGCTTCAAAACTATTGCTATTGTCTTTGCTTTGTCAAGTATTTCGCTGACAAACGCGCAAGTAAAATCAACGCCAACATATTGGGAGAAATCAGGTGAACCCTCAATTCCAGCGATGGGTTCAAGAATTATTCAACCCAATGTTTATTTGAATTTTCAATTAAATGTTGAAGAATTAAAAAACAAACTCTTGACAGCCAGTTTAAGAACAGAATCCAACCCGAGTCAAATTTATATTGCATTACCTCATCCTGACGGTCAATTTTATGAATATCAGGTATTTTTGAACACAACGATGCACCCTGGTTTACAAACAAAATTTTCTGAAATTAGATCTTACGATGCGTTTGCGACCAATAATTCTGGTAATACAGTAAAATTAGACATAACTCCGCAAGGCTTTCACGCAATGATTTTATCACCTAATGAATCAACGATATTTATTGATCCATATTCATTTGGTGGTGGAGACATTTCACACTACATGGTTTACTATAAAAAAGATTTCAAAACAGACAAAGTTTTTGACTGCTCATTCGTTTCGGAAGAAAATTCAATTGATGTCGGTCAAGAAGATATTACGCCAAAAGCATTTGGTACTTGTGAATTGAGAACCTATAGATTAGCACTTTCTGCTTCTGCTGAATACACTGCATTTCACGGTGGGACAGTGGCTTTAGCTCAAGCTGCACAAGTTACTACGATGAATCGTGTTAATGGAGTATATGAAAGAGACATGGCTATTACCATGGTCATTATTCCTAACAATGATTTATTAATTTATACAAATGCTTCAACAGATCCGTTTACCAATGGTACACCAAATTCCATGATTACTCAAAACCAAACAGCAGTAAACAATGCTATTGGGAGTTCAAACTACGATATTGGACACGTTTTCGGAACCAACAGTGGTGGTTTGGCTGGATTAGGTGTAGTTTGTGGGTCACAAAAAGCGCGCGGAGTAACAGGAAGTGGAGCGCCGATAGGGGATCCATTTGACATTGATTATGTGGCACATGAAATGGGTCATCAATTTTCGGGAAATCACTCGTTTAATAACTCATGTAGTGGAAATAGAAACAACAATACAGCAGTGGAACCTGGAAGTGGAACAACGATTATGGCATACGCTGGTATTTGTGCGCCCAATGTGCAATCAAATAGTGACGATCATTTTCATGGTAGAAATTTACAAGAAATTGGAGCTTTCATAACTGGTGGTTCTCATACTTGTCCTGTAAAAACACCTTTAAATAACAACGCGCCATCAATTTCATCTACAGTTGGAACAGTTACCATTCCTGCAAATACTCCTTTTGCATTAACAGCAATTGCCACCGATATTGATGGAAATACGTTGACTTACTGTTGGGAACAAATTGACAACCAAATTTCAACTCAAGCACCGGTTGCTACTTCTACTGGAGGTCCTAATTTTAGATCTATTACACCTTCAACAAGTCCAACACGTTATTTTCCGACAATTGCAAGTCAAATGGCAAATGGACCATTCACGTGGGAGGTAATTCCTTCTGTTTCCAGAACTATGAATTTTAGAGTAACGGTGAGAGATAATGCAACAGGTGGAGGTTGTAATGACCATGAAGATGTTACTGTTACAACAACGTCAACGGCAGGACCTTTTTTAGTAAATTATCCAAGCGTTACTGGAATTAGTTGGGCTGTTGGAGACACAAAAACAGTCACTTGGAGTGTAGCAAACACAGATGTTTCGCCAGTAGCTTGTGCCAATGTTAATATCATGCTTTCAGTAGATGGGGGAGAAACTTTCACGACGGTACTTTCCAATACACCCAATGACGGTTCTCAAGACATTCTTGTGCCAAACTCTCCTTCAACAACAGCAATTATCATGGTAATTTGTGAAAACGGAACTTTCTTTGATATTTCTAATAATTTCTTTGCAATTACTGCAGGTGTAAGTTGTGATGGTCCTACTTTGCCAACAATCGGTGGAAATAATACCATTTGTGCTGGAGGTACTGGAACCTTAACAGTCACTGGCGGTTCATTGAACGATGCAACAGATTGGCATTGGTATTCTGGAAGCTGCGGAGGAACTGCTGTTGGAGTTGGAAATTCGATTACAGTAGGAACACCTGGTATCTATTATGTGAGAGGTGAAGGAGGATGTGTGACTCCAGGAAATTGTTCAACAGTTAATTTACAAACTCAAACAATCGTTAATACAGTTGTTGTTTCTGGTGTTCAAATGACCGCCAATCAATCAAGTGCTACTTATCAATGGATTGATTGTGCTAATGGAAACGCAATTATTACTGGTCAAACAGCACAATCTTATACAGCAACTGTCAATGGTCAATATGCAGTGATTATTACCAGAAATGGGTGCACTGACACTTCTAATTGCATCACAATTAATAGTGCTGGGTTAGAAAATCTAGACCTAATAAATATTAAGATGTATCCAAACCCAGTTTCATCTACCTTGACGGTTGATTTTGGACAAACAGTTGATTTAGATAACGTTGAACTAACAGATGCCATAGGTAGAGTGATACAAAAATTCAAAAACTTCAAGGGAAATCAAATACAAATTGAGTTGGCTAAGGAAAGCGATGGTGTTTATTTCTTAAACTTAAATCACGCTGAAATTTCAAAAACCTTAAGGGTCATCAAACAATAATTTATTTTAAATTTGAAAGGAAAGGAGGCTAATTGCTTTCTTTCCTTTTTTATTTATGAATGCGAAGGTTTTCGAAAATTCAATCATTTTGCAGATATTGTGACAAGTCATCTATTATTTCATCGACAAAATTTCAACAGTCTTTGATTTCAAAACAAATTTTAAATGGAAATTGAAACTTCAAAAGGTGTCATTTTTATTGAAAAACTAGAAGATGAAAATCTGGAAAAAAAGGTTGTTTCTCAAAAAATTAACACCTTACTTAAGAATAAACTTCAAATAGGTGAAATTGACATCCAACATTTAGAAACCGGTCAACCCTTTATCAAAAATATTCCTCAATTAAATATTTCTATTTCACATTCTAGTCAGTGGATAAGCGTATATATTTCTGAAGATTATGCAGTTGGAATTGATGTGGAAGTGCGCAATGAAAAATTGAAAATCATTGTAAATCAATTTATCAACAATCGAGAAAAATTACTTTTTGATACCAATAATTTAGAAATACTACATCTTATTTGGGGTGCAAAAGAAGCAATTTACAAATATTTTGCAGGTGAATTTACAGCTTTAGAAAATCAGGTATCAATAGAAAAAATTGACTTAGAAAACCATAAAATCAATGCAAAAACAGTTTATGGTGAATGTGAATGCACATTTGAACAAATTGACTTTGGGGTATATCTAGTTTGGGTATAGAAAAAAAGTTAAAATTTACTCATTTACAGATACTTTCTTGTAAGAAGTTATATCTTTAAAGACTAGGAGAATTTTCCTTCCTTTTTAGGAATTTTAGTAACGCTAAATTTACAAAATGAGTGCTTTTTGGAAAAAAATAATCCTTCAAATGTTCTTTAAAAAAGAAATCAATCAAAAAGGATTCTCATCTTTTAAAACTGCAAAACGATACCGTGAACTCACAATCGTAGGAAAACGAAATGCGAAAGATTTTTTTCTAATTTCCGCAGGAATATTTTCAGCAACTTTTGGATTTAAAGGATTTTTATTGACTAATCATTTTATTGATGGAGGTGCCACTGGTATTTCTTTGTTGCTTTCGGCCATGACTTCAATACCCTTATATTGGTTAATATTAGCCGTCAATGTTCCTTTTATTTTTCTAGCTCACAAAGTCATGGGGCGTACATTTGCTATCAAAACTGCTTTGGGTATAACAGGACTGGCGATTTGTCTAGCCACCCTACATTTTCCGAATGTAACAAACGACAATTTGCTTGTTGCAATTTTTGGAGGGTTTTTTCTTGGAGCGGGAATTGGCTTGGCAGTGAGAGGTGGCGCGGTGATAGATGGAACAGAAGTACTCGCTATATTTTTAAGCCGAAAATTTGGAACTACAATTGGCGACATCATTATCGTTATCAATGTCTTCATTTTTGCTTCAGCTGCATACTTATTGGGTATTGAAATTGCCATGTATTCCATGATAACTTATTTGGCAGCATCTAAAACCCTAGATTTTTTAGTCGAAGGAATAGATGAATATATTGGTGTAACAATTGTTTCAACACATAGTGAAAAAATTAGACAAATGATTATCAATACAATGGGTCGTGGTGTAACAGTTTACTCTGGAAAAACTGGATATGGGAAAAGAGGTGAAACAAAGGAGACTGAGATAATTTACACTGTAATTACGCGCTTAGAACTAAATAAACTAAACACTGAAATTGAAAAAATTGAACCTACCGCATTCGTAGTCATGCATCCAGTGAAAGACACTAAAGGTGGAATGATCAAAAAAAGAGCATTAAAGCACTGATTTTTTCATATAAACCTCTCAATAGATTTATCTTTAAAATATTTACCCTGGTAACAAAACAATTTGTAATTTGGTCTGTTTAATAAAGAAATTTAAGTATGAAAAAAATAATCTTTTCGATCTTCATTATTACTATATCCAATAGTTTAAATGCACAAAGAAGTTGTTGTGCAAAACCTGAATCAACAGAAACCTTTGCGATGTTGACCCAAGATGAAAACTTTATTGCCACGCATCTGGACCCAAAACCATTCACTTTAGAAAACCCAATTGGGAAAGAAATCACATTCAAAACCAAAGACGGAGTAAATGGTCACGCTTATGAAATTAAAGCGAAGGTAACAACCAACAATTATGTCTTGGTAATTCATGAATGGTGGGGCTTGAATGATTATATTAAACAAGAATCAGAAAAAATATACAATTCTTTAGGAAATGTGAATGTGATTGCCATCGATCTATACGATCAAAAAGTGGCGATAGTGAAGGATTCTGCAGCTAAATACATGCAATCTGTTCAAACAGCAAGAGCAGAAAACATTATCAATGGTGTCTTTTCACACATAGGTAAAAAAGCGAATATTGCAACTATTGGTTGGTGTTTCGGAGGCGGTTGGAGCATGCAAACAAGTTTACTAGGAGGTAAAAGAAGTAAAGCTTGTGTAATGTATTACGGAATGCCTGAAGAAAAAATTGAAAAGATCTAAACCTTGCGCTCACCTGTGCTTTTTGTTTGGCCAAAACAAGATCAGTGGATTAACAAAGACATGGTAAACAGGTTTGAAAACAACATGAAAACTGCAGATAAAAAGCTCACTGTTGAAGCCTATGAAGCAGATCATGCTTTTGCGAATCCAAGTAACCCAAAATACAGTAAAACATTTGCTGATGATGCATTTAACAAGGCAATGGAATTTATCAAAATAAATTTAAAGTAGCACAAAATCTTTGTCTTGCAAATGGTTAAAACGCTTCTGGAATATTCTAGAAGCGTTTTTTTATTAAATTTTCGTAGTTTTGAATGATTAAAAAAATCCATTATGTTAAAATTTTTCACTTTCATTTTATCAGTGACTTCCCTTAACTTAGTTTTTGCTCAACCAGCAGGAAGTCTAGACCAAAGTTTTGGATCAGCAGGTAAAGTAACCACTTCAATTACTAATGGGGAAGAAAAAGCTTATGGCATTTCTATACTTTCAAACGGAAAAATTTTAGTTGCTGGACAAGCTTCAAGTACCGTTACAGGAAAAGATTTTATTCTGCTTTGTTATAATTCAGATGGAACTTTGGACAATACATTCGGCAACGGAGGATATGTAACTACTGATATTCAACTTGGAAGTGATGATGTGGCATACAGCATTGCAGTTCAAGCTGATGGAAAAATAATTCTCGGAGGATACAGTGACAATGGTTCTGACAAAAATGCAGCATTGGTCCGCTATGAAAATGATGGATCTTTAGACCTTACGTTTGGAACAAATGGAAAAGTATTGACTGATTTTGACGGTGCATCAGATGAAATCAAAGTAATCAAAATTCACGCATTAACAGGAAACATCGTTGTTGGAGGATCATCTATAATCAGCTCTTCTATTTCAAAACCAGTCGTAGCTAGATTCTTATCGGATGGAAGTTTAGATGTAAGCTTCAACGCAACAGGAATTAAATTACTTTGGATCACAAATCTAGACTATCAGTATCTTTTTTCAGTTGAAGACCTTGTTGTCCAACCAAATGGTAAAATAACCGCAACAGGTTGGAGAGATTTTCCAGGGCTTCAGTGGGACTCTGATTATTGGGTTGGAAGAATTAATAGTGATGGCGCCATGGACAACACTTTTTCAACTGATGGTGTCAATGTGTATAACGGCACTTTTAATGGTCACGACAGGGCTTATTCAATGATATTAAAATCAAATAATAACATTTTAATTGCAGGTGGTGGATATCTTGATAATCTTAAATATGATTATACAATGTTTGAAATCAATTCTAACGGAACAACTGGTTCTATAGCAGGATCAACCAATTATGGAAACTTACTAGATGATATAAGTTATGCTTTGGTTGAAGACATAAATGGTAAATTCGTTCTTGCTGGTTCTACGGGTGATGCAACTAATAAATCGTTTGGAATTTCGCGCAAAAACGCAGATGGAACAGCAGACTTAACTTTTGACACAGACGGAATGACTACTACAACATTTGGTGCAAACACACTAAATGAATGTTTTGACATGCAAATTCAATCAGACAATAAGATTGTTGCTGTAGGATATTCTGGTGGTGATATTGCAATTGCCAGATATTTAGGAAACGCACAACCACAACTAAACACTTTCAATCTTTTGCTTCCTGCCAATGCAGCGACGGGTCAAGACTATTCTACTATTCTATTAGATTGGAGCGATGCTTTTGGTGCTACAAACTATGAAATTGAATATGACATTAATGTAAATATGACTGCTCCACAAACCTTAACATCTACACTTTCTAATAAGTCAGTTTCTGGTTTACAACCAAATACAACTTATTTTTGGCGTGTCAAAGCTGGTGACGGAACCAATTTTGGAACCTACAGCAACATTTGGAGTTTTACAACAAACTCATTAGAAAATTTTAATTTGTTGCTTCCTACAAACAATGCGATAAATCAACCATTTGCTTCCGTTCTTTGCGATTGGTCAAATGCTATGGGAGCAACTTCTTACCAAATAGAAATCGATTCAAATATCAATTTCACGGACAATCCACAACTGATTAATGCAGGAAATTCCACATTCTACACCTTTTCAGATTTAGAACCGGGAACCAGCTATTTTTGGCATGTTCGAGCTAGTAATAATGGTTCAACATATGGGCAATGGAGCAATACTTGGAAATTTACTACAGAAATAAATACTGCATCTTTAAATAAACAAAATATAAATCCCTTTTTATTTTATCCAAATCCAGCAACGGAAAATGTTCAAATTCAAATTGGTGAAAACTTAGTTGGTACAGCTTTTAAAATTATTGATATCACTGGTAAAGTAATTGATTTGGGAAATTTTAGTGATACAAAACAAATAATTTCCATTGAAAAACTACCAATTGGACTCTACTATTTTGAAATAGAAGAAATGAATTCAATTTTAAAATTTATTAAAGAATAAAATTTCAATCTGTTTTTAATTGTAATTCAAACAAATTACGAAATTTTACTTAGAGCACGTTTTTTCATTATGCCTTAATTTGAAGAAAATTAAAGCTATGAAAAAAACAATTTTATTTTTCTTGTTGCTAGCGCTAGCTTCAACTTCCTACGATAAAAATTACAGGGGAATAAACAAATTATCTGGAAACTGGTATTTAAAAAGTATAGAAAGAAATGGTGTTTCCGAAGATATGAATATTCTTAAAATTAAACTGAAATCTACCTATGATGTTGGAGACAGTTGGTTTGGATATTATTATGAAGACAATGTAACTTCAAGCGGTTTGCCAGTCAACATAAAATATGATTTACAAATCGAAATCAGTAATAAAGGAAAAACAGCCACTTTTTTCTACAACTATGGATCTATCAATGGATGGTCAGAGGTCTATGACATTTTAAAATTGAAAAAAAATGCCCTTGAACTGAAAGCGGTTGGCGAAGAAAACTATTATGTTTTTGAACGATAAAAACATATTTATAACATAAAAAAGGCTGATCAACTCCGTGACCAGCCTATATTCTACTTAGAATGAAATCTATTGTTTGGAAATCTTTCTAATACTTTTACGGTTTTCTGTACTCAAATCAATCAAATATATTCCATTAGGATAATTTGATAAATCAATTTGTGTATCAAGATTTCCACTAGCAGTATGAAATAAATCTTGTGTCAAAATAACTTCACCTAATATATTCATCACTGTAATTTTAGAAGTTAAAGCATTTGAATTCAAATGAATATTATATAATCCTTTACTTGGATTTGGATAAACATTGAAATCTAACTTGTTTGATTCGCTTACCTCATCAATTGTTGCTGTTCCAACTAATATCTGTCTGATAATTGAATCTTGACAACCAGCAGCTGAAGTAACAACTAATTTAACAACATAAAGTCCAGCAGTTGGATAAATGTGCGATGGGTTATCAGCAAAAACATCCGTACCGTCACCAAAATACCAATGTGATGTTTCTGCATTTGTAGAAGTATTGGTAAAATAGGCATCATTTATTCCTCCTGTTATGTGCGTAAAATTTGGAGTTGGAGGCGCTCCAAAAGAAACAGTAACCGATGCGCTAGAGGTGCAACCAATAAGATTTGTTGCTGAAACAGTATAAGTCGAAGTTGTTGTAGGAGTAACAACAACAGTGTCATTAGTTGAAATAATGGTGGAAGGCGACCACAAATAAGTAACTTGAGGATCACTGGATGTAGCAAATAAACTTACAGGTACTGATTCACCTTCACATAATCCTGAAGTAGAAGCCGTTAAACCAATTGTTGGACCAACTTGATTAGGGTCAACAGTAATCAAAATTGAATCCATTTTGGAACATCCGTATTGACTTGTTACGTTAACATTTTGGTATCCTGTAGAAGTTGGATTAACAATGACACTTGGCCCTATCAAACCAGCTGGTGTCCAAATAGCGGTATAGGTATTTGTGGCATCACCACCAGTATTTCCAATAAATAAATTAATTACCGTACTGCCATTCAAACAAACAGTTTGATTGGTTGCAACTAGATTTGTAGATGGAATTGGACGAACTGTAATAGTGGAAGTTCCTGTGGAATTACAACCATTAACAGGATTGGTTACCAAAACAGTATAACTTTCTGTTTGAAAAGGAATCGCTACTGAAATAGTATCATTTACAGAAGTAATTGTTCCACCCGCGGTTGTTGTCCATTGAAAAGTTGCACCTGGCGTGGAAGTACTTGCAGCAATTATACTGTTTCCAGTTGCTCCAGCACAAACATTCAAATTTGAAAAATTCATGGCAACAACAGGACCTACGAGATTGTCATCAATTGTAACAACAGTGGTATCTTTTCTGAAACATCCATATTGACCGTACACTGTAACAATATATTCCGTCGTGACCGTTGGTGAAGCAGAAATTGTGGCTGTTGATTCTAAAGTTGGAGACCATAAATAGCTCAAAGTAACTCCTGTTCCCGCTGAAGCATTAACACTTAATACAGAACTTCCGCCCTGACAAAGTACAGGTAAAGAATTTGATAAATTGTTTATCGTTGGTCGAGCACCAACAACGATTGTTTTTGTAACTGGCAACGAAACGCAACCATCTGCATCAGTACCTACAAGCGTATATACTCTTGTATTTGCTGGTGAAATTGTTATACTTGAAGAACTTGAATAAGTAGGGTTTGAAGCTGTACTCCACTGATAAGAATTAGCGCCACTAGCATACAATGTTAAATTATCACCACTACAAATTGTATCAGTAACACTCAAAATTTCAACCACTGGAGTAGGATTTTGACTTACCAAAATTTGCAAAGGAATGGTAAATGAAGATTGATTAGAGTAACTACAAAATGAGCTGCATCTAATGTAAGTAGTACTTGTGACATTTGGTAAACTTGCAGTTGTAGAATTAGAACCAAAAGTTGCCCATGGACCTGATGGCGTTGGAGCAGAAAACCATGCATGGGTAATTCCTAAATCCGACGTACCATTCAGCAAAGTGAAGTCAACGGGACCTGAATTACCACAAAACAAAGAATCGGACGCAGCAACATTCCCTGCAGTCGGCGCGCCTGAACATAAAACTGGGTATTCATCCCAATTAATATCATCTAGGTAAATTCTTCTTGAAAGCGATTGAGGACCATAGACAGTTCCTTTAAAAATCAAATAATTTGTTTCGGTATTATATCCTGTAGGAATTGCATACGAATATTGATACCAACCATTTAATGCTTGAACATTAGGTAAATTAACAGATTTCAACCTTGAAACAATCCCCAATCTTGTTGCGCCTGTTAGTGAAACGGAAGTATTGATATATACCGCCAAACTATCCGGATTACTAGTTTCTAAAGAATCTCTATATATCCAAAAACTTACTATTGGTGTATTATTTCCCCTACCCTCCAACGTGAATGAAGGTGTTACAATCGATTCTGTATGAAAAGTTACAGTTTGATTAATTGGGTATCTCATTCTAGCCATTCCCGTTCCTGAATGAGAATTTCCGTCTAAAGGAGCTAGCAATGAACTTACCCTAGACCAATTTGCAGTTCCACCAATGGTGCTCCATCCTGGAGGTAGAAATAATGTGGAATCAAAACTTTCAGAATGCACAATTTGCGCAGTAGTAAGGTTAGAAAACTGCAAGAAAAAAAGCAGAATAGCCAATTTTCCAATAATTGTTTGGTAGTTTTTCTTCATAAGTAGTATGATAAAAATTTATTTTTCATTCACTAAACGTTCAAAATTGAACAAAAGTGAACAAATATAGATTATTTATTCAAGAAAGAAAAAAGTTTCTTAAAGTCAAAGAGATACCAAATACCAAAATTAATCTATTTTGGTTCAAAGCTTCCTTTCACTTTGAGTTGACCATACTCATATTCTCTTTCAGTAAGTACTTTTCCTCTGCTATCGTAAGTTCGTAAAAATCCGTGTTTCATTCCATCTTTATAATTTACTTCAGAGGTAACTTCACCCCTCCTTGTATATTCGCGCATTGGTCCGTCTAACTTGCCATTTTTATAAGTAGAAGTTACAGCTGGAATTTTTCCTCCAGGAAAATAATCTTTCCATTCTCCGTCTTTTTCACCGTCTTTGTAATTCCCTTCTTCAGTCTTTTTAAAATCTTTTGATGAGAAAGAAACCGCATATCCATCTTTAACACTTTCATAAGTTATTCGTCCTTTTGACGGGCCGTATTTTACTTTTGATTTGATTTTTAAGATTTTATAAGTAAACAAATCTTTTTGTCTTCCATTTTCAAAATATTCGACCCATTCTTTATTTTTTAGTCCATTTTTGTAATATCCTGTCAATTTTAAAACACCTTTAAAAGAATAAGATTTCCACTCACCATGCAAAACACCGGCTTTAAAAGTGGTTTCATTTTTCAACTTCCCATTTTCCCAGTTGTTAATCCATCTTCCCTCTTCTTTTCCTGCAACGTATTTTCCAGACATTAACAATGTACCGTCTTCATACCATGTTTCCCACAAACCTTCTTTTTCATCATTGGAAAAGCTTCCCACTTTGAATTTTGAACCGTCTTTGTAAAAGTAATTCCAGTTTCCATCTTTCAAACCCATCTTGTATTGGGCAGTATAAGCAATTTCACCTGTAGGATACCAGTAAGTCCAGTCTCCATGTTGTTGGTCTTCTTTGAAATTACCAGACATATCTCGAACGCCAAATTTGGTATACCAAGTCCACAACCCATTTTTCTGTCCAGATTTATAAAAACCTTCTGTATTCACTTGTCCATTATCATAAAAATATTGGTACTTACCTTCCATTCTATCTTCATCATAATTGCAAATTTTCTCAATTTTTCCCGTGTAATAGTAGAACTTCCAAAGGCCTGATTTTTTGCCATTTTTATAGGAACCAGACAGCGATGAATCGCCCAAAATGCTTTTTTCTAAAAAAATGCCATTCAAAACACCAGATGTATAGAAATAATAATGCTTTAACAATCCATTGTTATGCATTTCAACCACTTTTCCTGTTCCATTGATCAGCGTTTGTGTGTGCAACGAATCATCTATCCAAAAAGACTGAACAAACCTTGTAGAATCAATAATTTCCTCCACCATTTTCGGGCTTCCATCAATGTGAAATGTTTTCCAAATGCCAAATTCTTTATTGTCCTTGAAATAACCTTCTGTCTCTAAAACACCACTTTCGTTCCATAGTCTATAAACGCTATCTTGTAAATCGTTGATAAAATATCCTTCTTGACGCATTAAACCATTAGGGTATTTCAAAATCACTGGTCCATGAAGTTTTCCTTTGTAATAATTTCGAATTTCAGTTAATTTTCCTTCTCTGTCGAAATATTCCCATTTACCATGTTCAAGCGCTGTTTCTCCTAGAGGATCCTTATAATAAGAGCCTATAGATTGGGGCTTTGTATTTTGAAAATCCCAATAGAAAGTTTTCTTTTTAGTCAGGTTTTCTTTCAATACTTTTTGGCTGTTGGCATTAAAAGATGCAAAAATCAGCAAACAAAAAATGAATCTTAACATGTGAAATTTTGATTTATTGAATAATGAAAAATACGCTTTTTGTTACAACTTTGAGAGGATGCCTTGCGCAAACAATACGATTCCGAACAAAAATAAAATGGTACCCGTAATTCTGTTCAATGAAGTTAGTACGCGATCAGTAATAAATGGTCTCAGCTTTTTAGCGCCTAGAATTTTTAGAAAATCAATAGAAAAAAAGACAAAAAGTAAAATTGAAATGTAAATAAATGTTGGCGCCCAAATAGCAGAATTAGCTTTTTGTTTAGTTCCCAAAGCCATCACACTAAACCAATAAACAATCACCAACGGATTTGCCAAATTGAGTACCAATCCTTTAACAAAAAGCATCAAATAATCTCTTGAATTGTGAATGGCATTTCCTAAATCATCTTGTTTGTGTGGTTTCGGTTTTTTAAAAAAAGAAACGCTTCCGTAAATTAAAAATAAACATCCACCAAAAATTTTCAAAATTCCTTCATTTTCTCCTTTGGTAAGTGCCGAAACTTCAGCATAAAAAATATAAGCAATGAGGATATATATCAAATCACTAATAAAAATACCCGCATCAAAAGCAAGTGCCGGTCTCACACCTTTTCGAATGCTTATTTCAAGCAAAACAAAAAAAGCAGGTCCTAGCATGATGCTTAAAATGAAACCTGTACCAACCGCACTTAAGACTAATTCGAGCAATGGAGAATTTTTATAGTTGATACAAAAATAATGAAACGATTGAGTTTTGAATAAAAACCGATATGTTATTTGAAAGTTTTTAAGCAGGAATAGCGTTTTAAAGAACCGAAAATTGTGATTCAACCATCCAAAATCAATAATAACTTTTGTATTTATGCTTTCAACAGTGTAAAAAATTGAAGGAAGTGATTACATTTGCAAGAAATAACTGGTCGATAAACGAGTTTTTCTCCAATTTGAAGCCAAAAAGCATGGAATAATCACCAAATTGAATATTTCAGCAACCATTTAAAAATTGTGTATTTATGAAAATTGCAGCTGCAAATAAAAAACTAGATTCAATCATTGAAAAAGTTGAAAAAGAAGGAATTCTTGCAAAAGGTCTTATTGATGATTTAAAAGAATTACGCGAATTTGCTTTAAAAGAACAAGATCCCTTGGTTACCAAAGTATTGAGATTGACTTATGAGTTTCTTACCGAACGTGAAGCATTTGATGTTCAAGCGCAATATGAGGAAGACGAAGAGGAAAATGAATATCCAATTGAGATTGAAGACAATGAAAACTTGCTGTATTTGTTGAACTTGCTTAAAAATGCTGAACACAAAATCAACCGTGAAGAAATTAAAGATTATAGAACGGCTTTGAAAGAAGAGCTTTATTAATCAATAAAAAACGACATAAAAAAGGCGATTAAAATAAATTAATCGCCTTTTTCTTTGTTTAATATTTCGATTTACAAATCAAACTTAATTCCTTGTGCCAAAGGCAAACTGTCAGAATAATTAATTGTATTCGTTTGTCTTCTCATGTAAACTTTCCAAGCATCAGAACCAGACTCACGTCCACCTCCCGTTTCTTTTTCACCTCCAAAAGCGCCTCCAATTTCAGCACCTGAAGTTCCGATGTTTACGTTTGCAATTCCACAATCTGAACCTGCAGCTGACAAAAATGCTTCTGCTTCTTTCAAGTTATTGGTCATAATTGCTGATGACAATCCTTGTGGAACACCATTTTGCAATGCAATCGCATCTTCAACAGTTCCACTATATTTCATCAAGTATAAAATCGGTGCAAAAGTTTCATGTTGTACGATAGCATATTCATTGCTTGCCTCAGCAATGGCTGGTTTTACATAGCATCCAGATTCATATCCTTCGCCTGTCAATACTCCACCTTCAACGATGATTTTTCCACCTTCTTCAACTACTTTTTGCAAAGCATTTTGATATGCTGCAACTGCATCTTTGTCAATCAATGGTCCAACGTGCATATTTTGATCCAATGGATTTCCAATTTTCAATTGTCCATAAGCTTTCACAATGGCATTTTTTACAGTTTCGTAAACGTCTTCATGAATAATCAATCTGCGAGTAGAAGTACATCTTTGTCCAGCAGTTCCGATTGCGCCAAATACAGCACCAGGAACCACAACTTTCAAATCAGCAGTTGGTGTGATAATAATCGCATTATTTCCTCCTAATTCAAGTAAAGAACGACCTAAACGCTCTCCTACTACTTGTCCAACAGATTTTCCCATTCTAGTCGAACCTGTTGCAGAAATTAAAGGAACTCTTTTGTCTGCAGTCATTGCTTTTCCTAATTCAGGTCCGCCAATCACCAAACAAGAAACACCTTCTGGAACATCGTTATCGGTAAATACTTCTTCTGCTATTTTTTGACAAGCAATGGCAGTCAAAGGTGTTTTTTCAGATGGTTTCCAAATACAAACATCACCACAAACCCACGCTAAAGCTGCGTTCCAACTCCAAACAGCCACAGGAAAATTAAATGCTGAAATAATTCCAACCAATCCTAGTGGATGATATTGTTCATACATTCTATGACTTGGTCGCTCAGAATGCATTGTTAATCCATATAATTGACGTGAAAGTCCAACTGCAAAATCACAGATGTCAATCATTTCTTGAACCTCACCCAAACCTTCTTGCAAAGATTTTCCCATTTCGTAGGAAACCAATTTTCCAAGTGGTTCTTTGTAATCTCTCAATTTATCTCCCAATTGTCTTACAATTTCACCACGTTTTGGTGCAGGAATTTGTCTCCAAACTTTGAAAGCTTCTTGAGATTTTAAGATTGCAGCTTCGTAATCCGCTTGAGATGCGGCAGAAACAGAAGCAATTAATTTTCCATCAACTGGAGAATAAGAGTCAATTTGTTCACCACTGGTGTTAAACCAATAACTTCCTGTTGAAGCTCCTGGATTGATGGATTCAATTCCTAATTGATCCAATATTTCTTGAATTTCAAGACCTGATTGCACGTTAGACATTTGCCCTTGTATTTTTAATTAATAGACTACAAAATTACATGAATTATTTAACTCTTTAATTCAATTTTGAGAAATAAAAAAGTTAAGATTTTGAACTAATTTTAAGATAGAATACATAATACTGCACGAGAATCGATTCTTTTTCTCTTAATCTCTTGTTAATTTTACTGTTTTCATCGCTCAATTGTAATCTTTGGATTATAATTCCCTAAATTTGCAACAAATTAAATTACAAAAAGAGATGGGTAAGTTTGGTATGATGGAAATTATTCTGATTTTGGCAATTGTTGTTTTGCTATTCGGAGGTAAAAAAATTCCAGAATTAATGAAAGGCCTTGGAAAAGGAATCAAAGAATTTAAAGATGCTTCTAAAGGAGAATCTTCAAGCACAGAAGTTGAAGAAAAAAAATAAGTTCTAAATTCCTATTTCATGTATCACAATTTTGCTGAGGTAAAGATCGCCCTTTCTTCGGGTAAATCTGTTTTGGATATCGTTGAAGAATACCTTCTAAATATCAGTCAAAACAAAGACCTAAATGCTTTCTTGGAAGTTTTTGAAGATTCTGTGCGCCAACAAGCCGCAGCTGTCGATTTAAAAATCAAAGCAGGAAATGCAGGCAAACTTGCTGGTCTAGTAGTTGGAATCAAAGACAATATTTGTTTTAAAGGTCATAAAGTTTCCGCCTCCTCAAAAATCCTTGAAGGTTTTGAATCACTTTACACTGCCACAGCGCTCCAAAGATTAATTGACGAAGACGCTGTTGTGATTGGTCGCTTAAATTGTGATGAATTTGCAATGGGAAGCTCCAATGAAAATTCAGCTTTTGGACCTGTGTTAAACCCCGTGAATAGAAAAACTGTCCCTGGTGGTTCATCAGGTGGTTCTGCCGCTGCAGTCGCTGCACATTTGTGCACGGTAGCTTTGGGAAGTGATACAGGAGGGTCAATTCGTCAGCCTGCTTCTTTCACCGGAACATTTGGAATAAAACCAACTTATGGTAGGATTAGTCGTTATGGTTTGATTGCTTATGCATCTTCATTTGATCAGATTGGCGTTTTTTCTAATTCTTTAGAAGACAACGCATTGGTTACAGAAATCATGGCTGGTTCAGATGAATTTGACAGTACGGCTTCTTCAAAACCAGTTGGAAATTACCACCCTGAAAATCAAATTGGCAAAAAACGAATCGCTTTCATCCAAGAAAGTTTTGAAACTGATGGAATCAATCCAGAAGTGAAAAATAGAATGTTGGAAATCATTGAAAAACTAAAATCGGAAGGACATGTCGTAGAGCCTGTTTCTTTCCCTTATTTAGATTATATGGTTCCAACTTATTACGTTTTGACAACCGCTGAAGCTTCCTCCAATTTATCTAGATTTGATGGTGTTCATTATGGACACAGAGCAGCAAATGCAAAAGGTGTTGAAGCAACTTACAAAGAATCAAGAACAGAAGGTTTTGGACCTGAAGTTTTGAGAAGAATCATGGCTGGAACATTTGTTTTATCTCATGGATATTATGATGCGTATTACACTAAAGGTCAAAAAGTAAGACGTGTTTTACAAAATAAAACCAAAGAAATTTTCAATGATTTTGATTTTATTTTAACTCCCACTACTCCATCTTCTGCATTTGAATTAAACGCTGTTTCGGATCCAATTCAAATGTATTTACAAGATATTTTTACGGTTCACGCCAATTTAACTGGAAATCCAGCTATTTCACTTCCTTTTGGAAAAACAGCTGAAAACATGCCCTTTGGAATTCAAGTAATGGCCAAACCGTTTGAAGAAAAAGTACTTTATGATTTTTCTTCCTATTTAGAAAAAATTACGCTGTAAAGCGAAGCATTAATTAACTGAAAGCATTATTTTAGGCTTTCGATAGAAGCTATTGTTATGAAAAATTGCTTGTCCGTATTATTAATTTTTGTTAGTTTTTCTAGTTTAAATTCTCAAACTAGAACACCAAAACCAGCAGTAAAAGACAGCATCAGTAGTGAAGCTTTTATGCGCGTAATTGATGAAACCTTAAATGCATATTACGCCGATTTTGCCAATCAATCCAATTTTGACTCAATTATCAATGCATTGGAATATGAGCCAAATACAATTCCGGTGGTTTCTGATGAAGTTTACTGTCAGAGATTAGAGAAAATGAGTGAAATGACACCATTTCATTTAGATTGTAATTCAATATCTCTCTCAACAATCCGCTTTTTTGCAAGCAATCGAAGAAGTTTTGCTAAGGTCGTTTTAGGTCGATCTGCTCTTTATTTTGACATGTATGAAGAAGCTTTAGCAAAGTATGATTTACCTATTGAATTAAAATATTTATCGGTTATCGAAAGTGGATTACGACCACAAATAAAATCTCCAGCTGGAGCTTTGGGTTTGTGGCAATTCATGTATGGAACAGGTAAAATGTATGGTTTAAATGAAAATTCATATATCGATGAGCGCATGGATCCTGTCAAAGAAACAGATGCGGCATGTCGTTATCTCAAGAAACTTTTCGGAATTTATGGTGATTGGAATTTAGCTTTAGCTGCTTATAATGCAGGTCCAGGAAACATTAATAAAGCAATTCGCCGTTCTGGTGGCAAACGAACTTATTGGGAAGTAAGGCCTTTTCTTCCACGTGAAACTCAAGGATATGTACCTAATTTTATCGCAGCTGCTTATTTATTAACTTACCACGCAGAGCACAACATTGAACCAGCTCCTGCCAAAATTCATTATTACCAACTTGACACCATGTGTCTAACAAAAGGTGTCCACATGTCAACAATTGCGAGCTTAATTGATTGGACTGTAGATGATATTAAAACATTAAATCCTGTTTATAAAGCACAATATATTCCATTGACTCAACCAAATCAATGCATTTCCGGACCATTGACTAAAATTGGAAAATTAGTGAGTTTGGAGGATTCATTGTATAAACTAGAAAATAGTTTGTACGGTTCAGCTGGTAAATTAACTCCACTTCCTGTTGAAAGTATAGCAGATACGAACGAAGTAGTTGCGGTAGAAGCACCAGTGAATCCCAACAACAAAGAGTATGTTTATCACAAAGTAAAATCTGGGGAAACTTTAAGTTCCATTGCTAGAAAATACAATGTAACAAATAGTCAAATTACGAAATATAATAGATTGAGAAGTTCACGTGTTACCAAAGGTCAGACCTTAAAAATTCCACAAAAAACGACAACAACAATTGTCCCTCCTGTAATTACTGCTCCTATCAAAAAAGACAGCCTCTCAATGACTATGGGAACGATCTATTATGACTCTTCTGTAACAGTGTTTCACATTGTGCAACGAAACGAAAGTTTAACAGTCATTGCTGGAAAATACAACACCACTGTTGAGAAAATTAAAGAACTAAATGGGTTGAAAGACAATTGGTTAAATATTGGTCAAAAACTTAAAGTAAACACAGTTATCAAGCTTTCCAAGCCTGGATTAGTAAAAAAAGAAGTCATTAAAGTAGAACCAACTCCTGTGGTTCCAAAAGCTGAAGTAAAAAAATATTACAAAGTAAAATCTGGCGATTTGTTTGGCAGAATAGCTGATAAACACGGATTAACGCCGGCGCAATTGCAAAAATTAAATCCAGGTATCAAGCCAGATAGAATTAATGTTGGTCAAGAAATTCGTGTAAAATAAGTGGATGAATCTATTGAAAATATCATTTTCGATTTAGGCGGTGTTATCTTAAATATCGATTATCAACTGACTGAAAATGCTTTTAAATCATTGGGATTAAAGGATTTTGATTCGATGTACACCCAAGCTGCACAATCAGGTTTATTTGACAATTACGAAAAAGGAGATTGTTCTACCCCCTATTTTATCAATGCACTGCTAGATTTTTTACCTCCAAATACGAGCGCGAATAAAGTGGTGGCCGCATGGAATGCCATGATTTTAGATTTTCCAATACAAAATTTAGAATTGCTACAAAAACTCAAAAGTAACTATAGAATCTTTCTTTTAAGTAACACCAATGATATCCATTTACAAGCTGTCAATAGAGCACTAAATAAGGTTTCTAAGGAAAAAAACCTAGATCCTTTTTTCGAAAAAACCTATTATTCTTTTGAAATGGGAATGAGAAAACCAGATGCTGAAATTTTCAGTAAAGTTTGTTTGGACAATGATTTGGACGTAAGTAAAACCTTGTTTATTGACGATACTGAACGACACATACTAGGCGCCAAAAGCGTTGGACTTAACACGCATTTTTTAACTCGGGGAAAAACTATTTCTCAGCTTTTTTCTTGACACAATTCAACCAAAATTCCATCTGTCGATTTTGGATGTAAAAACGCAATTATTTTATTGTCTGCACCAGACTTTGGAGTTAAATTAATCAATTCAAAACCCTCACCTTTCAATCTTTCAATCTCTGAGTAAATATCTGTTACATCAAATGCAATGTGATGAATTCCTTGTCCTTTTTTGGCAATAAATTTAGCAATAGGACTGTCATCTGTAGTTGCTTGTAGCAATTCAATTTTGGATTCTCCAATTTTATAAAAAGCTGTCTTGACTCCTTCCGATTCAACCTCTTCCATTTTATAGCAAGCGCTACCTAATAATTTTTCGTAGATTTTGGCAGATTCTTCGATATTCGATACAGCAATTCCTAAATGTTCAATTTTATTCATTTCTTAGATATTATCCTCTGAAAAACTTTTCTGTTTTGTTGTCGAAATTGATGTAATAGGCGCCTTTAAGCAGGTTTTCGCAATCAACTGATGTACCACTTCCTTTTTTCACAATGTTTCCGTACGCATCAAAGATTTCGTATTTCGTTTCAACTGGCTTTCCATTGGTTGTAAATTGAATGGACGTTTTTACAATGACAGGGGATTTTTGAACTCCTGGAATCTGCGATTTAAACTTAACTTCTTTAGAAATTCGTTTTTCATCAGTGTGATCAATTTGAACTACACGCAATGTGTTTTCACCAGAATGCGGTGCAATTTGTAATTCATAATTGTTAGGTCCAATTGTTCCTTTTCCTTGTATTTCTCCAACTTGAACCCATTTGTCCCAACGATATTGTTCTACAAAAAATGGTAATTTTCCTTTTTCACCAGTTGTTGTCCAACTGATTTTTCCGTCAGAATTTACATTAATCGCTGTTACAACAAAGGTACTTCTTGGCAACAAAACTTCAGGATTCAAAATTTTTGGTTTACAGCTTTCGCTGTGTTCAATTACAATAAAAAGCGGCTCTCCAATGGCGATATTGAACAAAGAAAAATCTATTTCAAAAGCGCTCGTTCCGGTTCCTCCGGGCATAACATCGCCATTCACAGTAACCTTCGAAACACAAAAACCAAATCCATCTTCATTTTCCGGATTTTGAACATAAAGGTTCTTGCCCTGATAAGTTCCTTCTATCGACAAAGTGGCATTTGCAATAACTTGAAAAAACAAGACCAAACAAAAAGTAAAAAGAATTCTCATCAAAAACACTTTGATAGTAAGTATATAAGAATTACAAGTTTACTGTTTTTTATTGTAAAACCAAAGAAAAAGCTTCGTGGAGAGTTAATTTTTACGCCTTAAATAAATCTTGTTGCTTTTAAACAATCACAAGATGAAATCTATTTTTTGATATTCAAAATCTTTATCTTCGCATTCAAAATAAATAAGATGTTGGTTTTTAAATTTGGTGGTGCGTCCGTTAAAAATGCTGAAGCAATTCAAAATGTTTCAAAAATCCTATCGTTGTACGCAACAGAAAAAAGATTGGTAGTAATCTCTGCTATGGGAAAAACGACCAATGCACTTGAAGAAATCGTACAAGCACTTTGGGATAAAAATGTTTCAACTTATAAATACTTGGTGGAAGAAACTTATAATTTCCACTTAAAAATCTTAAATCAACTTTTCAAAGAACATCATTATGCTGTTCATCAAGAGGTTGAATCTGTTTTCGATTTTCTAAGAAACAAAATTGACCAACCAATTTCTGATAATTTTGATTTCGAATACGACCAAATTGTTTCGCTCGGTGAAATTTTAAGTACACTTATTGTTGATGCTTATTTGAGAGAAGAAGGTCATTTATCTGTATGGGCAGACACAAGAAAATTGATTCGGACGGACCGCCAGTACAGAGATTCAAATGTTGATTGGACAAAAACCCAAGAATTGATTAATGAAAGATTGCTTCCATTGTATAAATCAGCAAAACTAGTTGTAACGCAAGGTTTTATTGGACATACGTCTGAAGGTTTTACAACAACTTTAGGTAGAGAAGGATCTGACTATACAGCTGGTATACTGGCATATTGCACAGATGCGAAAAGCGTGACCATTTGGAAAGACGTCCCAGGAATGTTGAATGCAGATCCAAAATGGTTTGAAAACACAATCAAATTGGAACAAATTTCCTTCAAGGAAGCGATAGAATTGGCATATTATGGTGCATCAGTTATTCATCCGAAAACAATCAAACCGTTACAAAACAAGCAAATATCTTTGTATGTAAAATCATTCATTGATCCAAGCGCCGCAGGAACAGTCATTCAATCTTCTATGGATTATGACCACCTGATTCCATCATTTATTTTTAAATTAGAGCAGGTTTTATTTTCAATTACACCAAAAGATTTCTCTTTTATTGTTGAAGAGAACTTGAGCGACATTTTTGAAACACTTTCTAAATCAGGAATTAAAATCAATTTGATGCAAAATTCTGCCTTGAGTTTTTCTTTTGCCGTCGATCAAAATAAAATCAATATTGACAAAGTTTTAGATCTTTTCAAAGATAAGTACGAAGTAAAATTCAATGCAAATTTGGAGTTAATCACCATCAGACATTACGACGACGAAACGATTACCAAAATGATTCACAATAAGACAGTATTGATTGAGCAAAAAACAAGACAAACAGTACGCTTTTTGGCAAGAAAAATTGATTAATCCCAATTTAAATAGTCTTCGATGTCTTTCCGATCATGTTTGGATGGTCTGCCAGTACCATACTCTCTGTAAGCACTTTGCGCTATTTGATAGGTTTTATATTTTTCGATTTCCTCAGCTGGTGTAACATCAACAATGTATTCAGCAACTAATTTTGGACCAACTCGCTTCTCTAACAATTGGATGATTTTATAGGAAAAAACAGCAGTGTTTTTATAAACATAAATATAATCACCCACCTTTACATCACGTGCTGGTTTTACCTGGGATTGGTTTAGTTTAATTTTTCCTTTTGATATCAATTCCGAGGCCTGTGAGCGTGTTTTTGCTATTCGCACGGCCCACACAAATTTATCAACCCTGCAACTCATTTTGAAGCTTTTTTGTCAGTTTTAAAAACACCTGCTGATATGAATGGGCAATCAATTCATAAATCAACTTATCAGAAACATCGCTATTGATTTTGACGGTATTCCACAGCGACTTATTCATATGAAAACCAGGAGTAATTCCTTCGTGCTGTTCTCTCAGCAAAACTGCATTTTCAGGATCGCATTTAAGATTGATTGAATTAAATGAATCAACGTCTAACAACGCAAACATTTTACCCATTACTTTAAAAACCAAAGTCTTTTGATCAAAAGGAAAACCTTCGGAAGTTCCTTTCAAACTCAAACAATAAGACCTTAATTCTTCAATATTCATTTGGACTAGTGAATTCCAGGTGCAAAATCATTATTTCCCAGGTTTTTCAACATGATCGTGTGCTCACGTAAAGCACCATACCACGTTTTTTGAGAAATATAAGGTAAATTGAATTCTTTTGCTGTTTCTTTGACAATTTTCGCCAATTTATCATAGTGTACATGACAAATGTTTGGAAACAAATGGTGTTCAATTTGAAAATTTAAACCGCCAACATACCAAGAAAACAATTTCGCTTTAGGTGCAAAATTAGCTGTGTTATATAATTGACTAACAGCCCAGTCGGCATCAATATTTCCTGATTCATCAGGCACAGGATAATAAGAAGTCGGCACAACGTGAGCAGGCTGAAAAATCATTGCCAAAATTAATCCTGCGATAAATTGCATCGCCAAGAAACCTAAAATTGTCGCCCACCAAGGCAAAGAAGAAAACACAAACGGAAGTCCAAAAATCACAGCGAAATACAAGACTTTCGAAATAATTATTGAAGTTAACAATTGACCATAAGTAATGTCTTGCGTTTTCATCAAATCCATTTTATTATACCTTACTGCCTGACGATAGTCCTTTACAGTACACCACATTAAAGTCATCAAACAATACAAAAACCAAGCGTAAATGTGTTGGTATTTATGCAATTTATATCTTTTTGCGTGCGGTGAAAAGCGCATCACTTTACCAGGATTGATATCCTCATCCATACCTGTAACATTCGTGTAAGTATGGTGTAGAATATTGTGCTGAATTCTCCAGTTTACATCAGAACCACCTAAAGCGAAAATGACAAAACCAAGTGCTTTATTGATGTATTTGTTCTTTGAATAAGCCCCATGATTTGCATCGTGCATAATTGATAAGCCAATTCCAGCCATTCCGAAACCCATCACAAGCCACATCAAAAACGAAATCAAAGGACTTTCAATGACTGTTAAAAGTAAAACAAAGGGAACAACATACAAGGCAATCATGAAAATGGTCTTGATTACCATATTTGTATTAGCAAATCTCGATTTTTTTGTCTCTTTAAAATATTCTCTAACGCGCTGTTGCAACGTTTTATAAAACTCCACATTGTGACTTTTGGAGAAAGAAATAGAAGGAATACTCATAGTTTTCACATAAATTTAACACAAAGATAAGAAATTTAAAACTATGTAATCTTTAATTCGATTAAATAGTCCATGGTAAATTGTTCAAAAACTGAACTTGAACATAAATAACACTAATTTTGTTGTGTTAACGGCAATATCAAAAAAAGCGATGGAAAATAAGCAAAGTTCGAAAAAATACTGTGTAGATTATTTTAATAGAAATAGGTACGTTACACGTGAAATCTCGATTGGAAATCTAAAAATTGGAGGAAATCAACCAATCAGACCACAATCGATGACAACGACGGACACGATGGATACAGATAAATCCGTTGAACAATCAATTCGAATGATTGAAGCTGGATGTGAACTCGTTAGACTAACTGCACCAAGCAAAAAAGAAGCTGAAAACTTAGGTAAAATCAGCGATAAACTAAAATCGCTTGGATATAATACTCCGCTTGTTGCAGACATACATTTTACGCCAAATGCAGCGGAAATTGCTGCCAAATTGATTGAAAAAGTTCGTGTAAATCCTGGAAATTACGCTGACAAGAAAAAATTTGAAGAAATTGATTTTACAGATGATTCATATCTTGCTGAATTAAAGAGAATTGAAGAAAAATTCATGCCGCTTGTTCAGATATGTAAAGATCATGGAACCGCAATGCGAATTGGCACGAATCACGGATCACTTTCTGATAGAATCTTGAGTCGATTCGGAGATACACCGGAAGGAATGGTAGAATCGGCAATGGAATTTTTAAGAATTTGCCAAAAAATGGACTACCACAACCTTGCCATCTCAATGAAAGCAAGTAATACTTTAGTCATGGTTCAAGCATACCGACTATTAGTTGCAACTATGGAAGCTGAAGGTATGAATTATCCATTACATTTAGGTGTAACAGAAGCTGGAGACGGCGAAGATGGAAGAATTAAATCTGCAGTTGGAATTGGAGCACTTCTTGAAGACGGATTAGGTGATACCATTAGAGTTTCTTTAACTGAAGATCCTGAATTTGAAATACCTGTGGCTAAAAAATTAATTAACAAATACAGTTCAAAAAACAATAATTTTAACATTAAAACTAATTTATTAGTTAATTATAATCCTTATAATTATTCAAAAAGACATAGCCAAACAATTCAAAATATTGGAGGGAAAAATGTCCCAATTGTATTTGCAGACCTATCAAAAAAAGATGAAATATTACCAGCAAATTTTTACGGATTTGGATACAATTATTCTGTAAGTCTAGATAAATGGAATTTACAAGATCTAGCTGCAGACTTTGTTTTTCTGGGAGAAAATGAATTAAACTTCGAAATTCCAGGAACCTTGGGGGCTGTTTTTGAATACAAAAAATGGAAAGAAAAATACCAAAACCAAAAACATTGTTACCCAATTCTAACAAGTGGCGAAGCAAAGGATATACGTTTGGAAAATTTACACTTTATGGAACTGACTGCTGACTCTATAGATATAGAAACATGCAAAAACAGACCTAACTGTGTATTCGTATTCACGACCAAATACGACAATAAAACCCAAGTTTACCGATATGCAAGAACACTTTTAGAAAACAACCAAATTAATAACCCAGTAATTCTAAAATACACAAGCGAAATTGAAGACCTAGAAACATTTCAATTGAATGTATCGAGTGATTCCGGAAATCAATTCATCGACGGTTTTGGAGACGGAATTTGGATTGAAGCAAAGCAACCAATGACCATAATTAATTCTTTGTCTTTTGGAATTTTACAAGCAACAAGAACAAGAATTTCAAAAACGGAATACATTTCTTGTCCATCTTGTGGAAGAACACTTTTCGATTTACAAGAAACAACTGCCAAAATTAGAAACAGAACATCTCATCTTAAAGGTATAAAAATCGGTATTATGGGATGCATTGTAAATGGTCCAGGTGAAATGGCTGATGCAGATTATGGATATGTCGGAACAGGTCCAGGTAAAATCCATTTATACAAAGAAAAAGAAATTGTAAGAAAAAATGTTCCTGAACAAGAAGCAGTAGATACATTAATTGAACTGATTAAAGAAAACGGCGACTGGATAGAACCAATCAAAAACTAAATTCCAACGCAAAAAAATAAAAAAAGGGTGAAACTGTTAAAAATTTCACCCTTTCTAATTTAATATCTCTAATGACCCAATGTGATTCTATCCCAAACAAGATAAAACGCGCTCAAATCGCTTAAATTTTCTTAAAAACATAGATTTGGGAACTAAACCCACCACTTTTTGCGTTAAAATTTGATTTTAGTCCATTAATTACACCAGACACAATATTTCCTGACTTATACTTTTCAGAAAGCATACTTACATAAAATGCGTCAAATTTCATTGGCAGCACTTCAACACATTCCATCTCAAATTGAGAAAATAAATTTCTGATGGTCTTTTCTTGGAAATGATATAAATGTCGAGGCACATCAAATGCCGCCCAAAAGGAACCATAGTGTTTAGCATCCCAAGATGACATGTTAGGAACGGCAACAATAAATACACCGTCCTTTTTCAACACTCTCACAAATTCCTTCAAGTCTCTTTTCAAATGATAAACATGTTCTAGAACGTGCCACATGGTAATCACATCTTTAGAATCAGATGCCATGGTTTGAATCTCCGACAAATTCTGTAAAGACAAACCAAACTCTTTTTTTGCAAAATCCTTTGCATCTTGATCAGGTTCTAATCCCTGAACTTGGAATCCTGAAATTCTTGAAGCGTTTAAAAAGTGTCCTGTACCTGAACCAATATCAAGTAAGTTTTTTCCCTTTGCTAATCGACTAACTAAATTTACTTTTCTTTTTAAAGTGATATTTCTTACAACATTGTAAGCTTTATTAATCAAACCAGACTTAGAACTTGAATGAGAAATATAATTTTCACTCTTATAATAATTACCTATAAATTCTTCCGAAGGAATAGGGTTAGTAAAATGAAACCCACAAGAATTGCAATTTACTATTTTAAAAATTTCCTTAGTAATCATGTGATCAGGCAGAGTCATAAATTCAGACAACAATATACCTTCACAAACAGGACAATTTGTATATGTTTTAATTTGTTCCACGTGAAACTATCTCCCTAAATAAATTAACAAAACAGAAATATCACTAGGTGATATCCCACTAATTCTTGAAGCCTGACCTATGGTAGCAGGCTTAATAGCAATAAATTTCTCGCGCGCCTCGAGGCTAATACTCTTTAACTCTTTATAATCTATGTCCAAAGGAATCTTTAAATCGTCTAAACGATTCATCTTAGACGCCATTTCTTCTTCTCTTTGAATATAACCTTCATATTTCAATTGAATTTCAGTTTGTATAGAAATATCGGGATGGACTGAATCAAATTCATTGACCAACGAATCTATTTCAGTACTCATTTCCTTTAGTTCACTCAAACCTATCAGAGGTCGCGTAATTAAGGAAGAAAACTTTACTTGTTGATTAATCTCAGCTGAACCCAACATTTCTAAAACAGGATTGGCTTGACTAGGAGTTACACCAATAGATTTAAGTTTTATCTTAAAATCAGACACCCCTTGCTTCTTTGCAGACACTTTCTCCATAGCGTCATCATCTAACAAACCTATTGCATGCCCTAAAGGAGAAAGACGCAAATCTGCATTATCTTGCCGCAATAAAATTCTATACTCAGCACGACTTGTAAACATACGATAAGGCTCTTTAGTGCCTTTGGTAATCAAATCATCGATCAGTACACCAATGTATGCATCAGACCGTGTAAGAATAAAATCGTCTTTGCTTTGCACTTTTCTACTTGCATTTATTCCCGCCATTAAACCTTGACAAGCCGCTTCTTCATAACCGGTAGTACCATTAATCTGTCCAGCAAAAAACAAACCACTTACCAATTTAGTTTCCAAAGTATGTTTTAATTGAGTAGGAGGGAAGTAGTCATACTCAATCGCATAACCTGGCCTAAACATCTTTGCATTCTCGAACCCAGGAACAGAGTGCAAAGCTTGCAATTGAATTTCCTCTGGTAAAGAAGTACTAAAACCATTAACATAAATCTCACAAGTGTTCCAACCTTCAGGCTCTACAAATAATTGATGTCGATCTCTCTCCGCAAAACGATTAATCTTGTCCTCAATACTTGGACAATAACGTGGTCCTCTACTTTGAATAGAACCATTAAACATCGGCGAACGATCAAAACCTGTTCTCAGAATATCATGAGTCTCTTCATTCGTATATGTTATGTGACATGCACGCTGTTTACTTAAAGCTAAAGTATCAGAAAAGCTAAACTTGGAAGGATTAACATCACCATCTTGAACCTCCATTTTAGAATAATCCAAAGATCTGCCATCAATTCTAGGAGGAGTACCGGTCTTCATACGACCAGATTCAAAACCTAATCGCTCCAAATCTTCAGTGATTCCAAACGAAGCTTTCTCTCCAATTCTACCACCACCAAACTGTTTTTCTCCAAGATGAATCAAACCATTCAAAAAAGTACCATTTGTCAAGACAACAGCATCCGCATAAACCTCCATACCAATGGAAGTTTTAACTCCGGCAATTGAATCACCAGAAACAATTAAACCAGTAACAGTATCCTGCCAAAAATCAACATTGTGATTTCTCTCCAACAACAACCTCCATTCTTCAGCGAATTTCATCCTGTCATTTTGCGTCCGTGGACTCCACATAGCTGGTCCTTTTGACAAATTCAACATCCTAAACTGAATTGCACTCAAATCTGAAACAATTCCACTTCCACCACCCAAAGCATCAATTTCACGAACAATCTGACCTTTTGCAACACCACCCATAGCAGGATTACAACTCATTTGAGCAATGGAATTCATATTCATTGTAATCAACAACACACAACTTCCCAACTTAGCAGCAGCATTAGCGGCTTCACAACCAGCATGACCACCACCCACAACAATGACATCGTATTTTTTAAGCATTTTTTAATGTTTCACGTGAAACAAAATTAGTTGGAAAGGAAGAATGAAACTAAATGTTTCACGTGAAACTAATAAGCTCCAACGCTGCGTCTTCCTTGTGACGCATAAGGATTTCCTCCTCTTTCGATTTATCCTTAAAACCACACAAGTGTAAAACACCATGAGCAATAACTCGATGCAATTCCTGGAAGAAAGGAACATCATAGACTGCGGAATTTTCGAACACACGATCAACGCTAATAAATAAATCACCAGAAATCAAATCATCAACACAATAATCAAAAGTGACAATATCAGTAAAATAATCGTGATTCAAATGCTGTTGGTTAATTTCCAACAAATAATTATCTGAACAAAAAATAAGAGAAACAGCATCTAAAGATTTACCTTCAACGTTACACAATTGAACTAACCAAGACTCAATCGTAGAAACGGAAAGTTCTAAATCATCTGTTTCCTCATAATTAATATCAACCATCACGCTCTGTTAAAAAAAATATTTACAACGCGACCACCCTCATCAAACACCAAATCATCAGCAAGATTCTTGATAAGAAAAATTCCGCGACCGTTTTCCTTTTCTATATTTTCAGGAGCAGTAGGATCAGGTAAATTATCAAAATCAAAACCATTTCCTCTATCTTTGATACTAAAGCAAAGTCGGTCATCTACATCTAAAACTTCCACATCAATATCAACATTTGAATTAAATTGATTGCCATGGATCACAGCATTATTGACAGCCTCAGTAACAGCTATCAAAATATTTCCATAAGCATCCTCATGAACACCAAGGGAACCACAAACACGATCAATCAAAGACTCCACAATAGAAAGACTAGATAATTCTGATGGAACGCTTAATTTTTCAATAACTGTTAAACTCATTTTATAAGTATTAATCAAAACAATTACAAAACACCATTAAAATACTCACTCGCTTTATCTCTATAGTACTTACGATACATAGGATCAACGGCACGAAGCAATTCAACTTGTTTTAGTTTTTGCTGATTATACTCATCAATTCGCTTTTGGTTACTATAATTGAAATTTTTTCCAGATTTAGATTCTCGCTTCTCCTCAAAACCCCTTTCATTCAAGGCTTTTTCACTCTCCAAAAGTCGCGTTAAAATATCCTGTTGACGCTTTATCATCTCCTTAGAAAAACGCTTATTAATCAAATCCTTTTCTTGCTGCTCAAGTTCATTGATAAGAGGATTAAGTTTGTTTCCAAGAACCTTTCCTTCTTTATTCATTTCATTTCGCATTTGTTCTAATCGCTGACGAATGGCAGTTTGCTGAGCCGCCATTTTTGCAATTTCCTTATTACCTAAACCAGGCATGCCTTGAGAACCTTCCCCTTCTTTTTCACCAGGACTTTTACCACCAGGATTATTGCCTTTTTTCATCTGCTCTAACTGCTTCTTAAGCATTTCCTTCATGTCACCAGCATCATCACCAGACTTGGGTTTAGAACCTTTACCACCAGGTTTATCGCAACTGCCAGAGCCGGGCATTTCACTTTGCATTTGGTTTTGCATACTTTGTAAACTCTCATTGAGCATCAACGCCAAATTATTGTAAGCAGTCATGACAAATTGCAAGTGCTGACCAAGTTCACGTCTTCTATGTTCATCGATATCCTCTAAACCTAATTCGAAATTTTGTTTAATATCATTGAGTTCCTTGTCAATGAAAGTAGCAATCTTAGGTTGTCTTTTTGCAAGCGCTTCTAGACTATCTGCAACAATCTTAGTGTCGTCAATAATATTACGTTGCACACGTCCCAATTTTCTATAAAAAGGATCGTTGTCACGCACTTTTGAGAACCTCAACATTGTTTCTTCTTGTGTAAAACTTAAAGTCATCAAACTCTCTAAGATAGATCTCAAAAGATTTATATCCTCATCCTCTTGTTTCTTGTTAGCAGCGGATTGCATCATCTCAAGCTCATCAGCCATTTTCTTCATTTCCTCCGATGACTTTTGTTGATTATCACCTGCCTTTTTCTCTTTCTGTTTTTGTAAATTTTCTTTGGCTTCATTCAATTCATTGGTAATCTCTTCCTTCTCTTTCTCTTGATCACCCAAATTCATCGGTTTATCTAACGACTCGTTTAAATCTTTTAATTCCTTTAGGTCTTCTTTAACTTGTTCAAACTTATCATTGATCTCCTTTTGTTTTTCTTCAGCCTTTTGACCATTTAATTGACTTTTCTCAATAGACTCTTTCAATTCTTTCTGCTCTTTAGATAACTCATTCAATTCTTTCTGAATGTCATCCAACTTTTCGTTGACTTGCAATTTTTTAAGCATTTCCAAACTTCTATCCAACTGCTTTTTCATGTCCTCAGACTTCATTTCAAGCTGGTCCATCTTCTGATTCATTTGGTTCTTATCTGGAGACTTCATTAAGTCTTCTAACTGTTTCAATAAATCCAATAACTCATCATCCATTACTTCTTCAAGTAACTTCTCAAGCATCTCTTGTTTCTCAAGTAACTCAGGATCCATTTCAGATAATTGATTCTTCTCATCAATGCTTTCCTGCATTTGCATTTGCATCTGCTCAAGTGACTTCTGTAAGGATTCTTGTTCCTCTTTCAATTGATTGACTTGATTCAATTTATTCCATTCATTGGACTTAGAATTTAAAGTCTCTTTCTTCAAACGTTGAATATCTTTCTGAAACTCTTTAGTTCGATTAAGTAAATCGTTTAGTTCCTTCTTAGTCTGATTTTGCGCCTCATCTCTCAATTCATTCAATTCTGACAATGAAGGCAATTCATATACAAACATTTGAGAACGAACACTTTTACTTCCGTTCACACCATCATTATCACTTACAATGAAATAATACTCAATCTTATCATTTACAGCAAGTTCCTCACGTCGAAAATCTATTGCAAACGTGAATGGCATGTCAGTTCCATAAGTTTTAGCAACAGAAAGTTTCTGCTGCTTTTTTATCCCCTTTTCTGATACTATTTGATAATAGAAAGTCAAAGAGCTTAATCCGTAATCATCCGAAATTTGACCCTCAAAAAAGCGTATTGCATCAGAAACAGTATCACTAGTCTCCTTGGCTTGAATACTCGGGAAAGCATCTTTCAAAACGGCAATTGAATAGTTCAAAGAATCTTTTTTGGAGGTCGAAGCATTGGTTAAAGATACTTTCAAATCGGTAGAGTTTCTAAACTTTCTTCTAACCTTAAAGTCTTGTTCACTAAAAAACTGCGTCGAATCATTCCACTTGAACGAAACTTTTGATGTGTTTTTAGTCAACACACTCCATTCTACAATTGTTCCCTCTGGAATTTCCAAATCACCCGCATTTGAAACAATTTCATCTTTCTTACCTAAATAAGATGGGTAATGAATCGATGCCTGAAAACGCCCAATGGCAGACTTTGGAACCACAGGAAGTAAATATTCCTTACTTGAGAAACCATTGGCTTCAAAATGAAAAACAGCGTCTTCCTTTAGGTTCTTAAAAATATAAAAGCTAGCTATCTTAGAAGTTCTATTCATTAGAAACTTCCCTTGAGAACTTACCAAATAAATCTTTTCTGGCAATTCATCACCCTTCAATTTAACGGCCACAGGAATGTCTTGACCTTCCTCAAAACCGTCAAGTGGAGTGGTCAAAATAAAATCAAACGGCGCTTCAATGGCAAATTCTTGATTGTAATGTACAATGCGGTTTGTACCCTGAGTAATTAACTTTGGAAAAGCCAAAGAAATGAATACAAAAACAACCATAATAGGCACAACATATTTGGCATACTTTAAATTTTTCTTCAAATCAATCCCGTTTACAAACGGAACGATAGACAAACTTTGAGATTTTTGTACCACGCTGGCCCTGATCAATTCGAAATTAACATCTTGATTAGATAAAGAGTCGTTCAATTGAAGCGTGTTCAACAACCTGTCGGAGACATTTGGAAAAAAAGAACCAATAATCGCTGAAGCTTGATATCTATCAATACGTTTTCCAAAGGAAATTAATTTAAGTAAAGGAATGATTAAATACTTGACCAATAAAAATAAATTGGTAGCCAAAAAGCTGAAAAACAAAAAAGCCCTAACGGAAGAAGAAAATCTTCCAAAAAACTCCAAAGAAGCAACAATAAGATAACTCAACAACAAAACGCCTAAGAATAAAATTCCTCCTTTTAGCATTTCATTTTTGTAATACTTTCTAATAAAAGCATCTATCTGATTTAATAAATGTTCAAAAGGTTCCATCCGCACATATTGTATATAGAATAACTTACTAAAGTAAAACTTATTCATCAAAGAACAAACAAAAACTAAACTGGAACAAGAAATTTGATGTTCAAAAGATTATCTTTGCGATAAAATTATCAAGTATGTCAGACAAACCAGTTCGCGTTCGTTTTGCTCCTTCACCAACGGGTCCGTTGCACATGGGAGGCGTTCGTACAGCATTGTACAATTATCTTTTTGCCAAAAAAAACAACGGTACTTTCATCATTAGAATAGAAGATACAGATCAAACAAGATTTGTTGAAGGCGCACAAGAATATATTTTGGATGCACTTAAGTGGTGTGGAATTCACGCAACTGAAGGTCCAGGAATAGGAGGAAACTACGGTCCATATATCCAATCTGAAAGAAAAGAACTTTACAAACCTTTTGCGGAAGAACTGGTTGCCAATGATAAAGCTTATTACGCTTTTGATACAGCCGAAGAATTAGACAATGTTCGAGCACAAGCGAAAGCAATGGGTATGCCTAACTGGCAATACAACACCGTTACAAGAATGTCGCTGAAAAACTCTTTGACATTATCTGCAGACGAAGTTAAAAGAAGACTTGAAAATGGCGATCAATATGTGATTCGTATGAAAATGCCAAGAAACATTGATGTTCGTTTTGAAGACATTATCAGAGGTTGGGTTGTTGTGAATACCAATAACTTGGACGACAAAGTTTTGTTCAAAAGCGACGGAATGCCAACATATCATTTAGCAAATATTGTAGATGATCATTTGATGGAAATCAGTCATGTAATTAGGGGAGAAGAATGGTTGCCTTCTGCGCCACTTCACGTTCTGCTTTATGATGCATTTGGTTGGGATTGTCCAAAATTTGCACACTTACCTTTGTTGTTAAGACCTGATGGAAACGGAAAACTTTCCAAAAGAGATGGAGACAGATTAGGGTTTCCTGTTTTCCCAACAGATTGGCTTTCAGCAGAAGGAGAAAAATACACGGGATATAGAGAATCTGGATACTTTCCAGAAGCATTTGTAAATATGTTGGCATTCTTAGGATGGAATCCAGGAACGACACAAGAATTGTTTTCAATTGAAGAATTAGCTGAAATTTTTACCCTAGAAAGAGTAGGAAAAGCAGGAGCAAAATTTGACGCAGATAAAACAAAATGGTTTCAACAACAATATTTAAGAAATACTTCTAACGAGGACCTAGCAGACATATTATCGCAAAAATTAAACAATAAATACGATAAAGATGCCTTGGTTGATGTTGCAAGACTGATGAAAGAACGCGCAACATTTGTTGAAGACATTTTAACAGAAGGCGATTATTTATTGCACAGACCTGAAAATTTTGACGAGCAAACAGTTTCTAAAAAATGGAAATCAGATTCTGCCACTTTGATGTCTGATTGGAACGATAGATTGAAATCATTGACAGATTTTTATCCAAGTACGATTGAAGTAGCATTTAAATCATTTTTAGAAGCAAAACAACTTGGAATTGGTGCTGTGTTGCCTTTGTTCAGATTGCTTATTACAGGAGCAGGAATGGGACCAAGTATGTTTGAAATTGCCTCATTCATTGGACAAGAAGAATGTGTTGAAAGAATGTATGAAGGATTAGAAAAACTGAAATCACATTCTTAAGATGAAACATATCATCGAGGTCAACGGAATAAAACTCTATGCTTTTCATGGCTGTCTGCCAGAAGAAGGTAAGATTGGCGGAAACTATTTAGTAGACGTGTGGATGGAAACAGATTTTCAGTTGGCCGCAGAAACAGACACCTTAGAAAATACAATAGACTATGTCATCGTAAATAAAATTGTGGCTGAAGAAATGGCAATCCGTTCAAAACTAATTGAGCATGTTGGATACCGAATCATCGAAAAATTAAAAACTACTTTGAATAACTTACATCAGATCAAAGTGAAAATCACGAAGATTTGTCCACCAATAAACGGTGATGTTGAAAATGTAGCAATAATTATAGAGGAAAGCATCAAAAAGGTTTGATTCAAAAGAAATTTTGCTAATTTTGCAATCCGTTCTGGTCTCGTGGCCGAGCGGTTAGGCAGCGGTCTGCAAAACCGTCTACAGCGGTTCGAATCCGCTCGAGACCTCAAAAACCCGTAAATGAATAAGTTACGGGTTTTTTTATGTATATAAATTACAAAAAAAGAGGCCTCATCAGAAACCTCTTTAATTTAGAAATACAGGAGTAATTATTTCTAAGAAACTTACTTGATTGTTAAGCTTTTGAACATTTTAATGCTTTTTCCGTTCAAATCGGTGGCGAAAATCACATATCCATAATTGCCAGCTTCAACCATATTACCGGCTGGATCCAAGCCAAACCATTTAAAATCTTTGTCTGTAGATTGAAACACAAATTCATTTCTTTCATTGAAAATTCGGATGGTAAAATCTTTTAAATTTTCTGATCTAAGAAAGAAATAGTCATTCATTCCGTCTCCATTTGGCGTAAACACATTGAAAAACTCTTCAATTTTACCGTCTTCGAATGTCTTCGTTTCAACTGGATCTGGTGTAGCATTATTAGTATTACTTGCTGAATTACTCGCGTCGTTAACACCTGCTTTATCGATAGAACCTTGATCTTCATCAGCGGGAGGTGTAACTTGCTTACTTAAAATATCACTACCATACAATTGTCTTTCTCTCGAAATCCATTCGTCAAGATAGCTGTTAGACGGCAATTCAATTTGAGGAACAATTGGTGACGTTTGTGTAGCAATTGCATCAACATTAGTACTATTTGTTACACCCGATTTTACCCCGGTTTTTGTTACTTCTTTGGCGTTTTCATTTCCATTGTTTTGTGCGATTTGCACTTGTTGTTGTTCCTTGCTCTTTTCTGGAGAAGAAGCAATCCAAACGGTAGTTCCAATTACCGCAACAGAAGAAGCTATTCCAATCATCCATTTCAAAGAAGACGAAATACCCTTTGCAACCACAGTTGAAGTGGCTGTGTTTCCAATTTGAGACTGAATTCCAGACCACAAGTCACTCCTTACAGGAACCTCATGGTTGGCCAGTTTCTCAGAAAACAAATCTTTTATGTAGTCTTTATCTTTCAATTTCTAATTTTTCTAATTGCATTCTTAAATGAGCCCTTGCCCTCGAATATTGTGATTTAGATGTGTTTTCACTCACACCCAATAAATCTGCTATTTCTTTGTGACTATAACCTTCAATTGCAAAAAGATTAAAAACAACTTTATAACCTTCAGGCAATAATTGAACTAGTTTTAACAAGTCTTCTGCTTGCAATTGATCTGAGGCAGACTCTAAAGACATTACTTTATATTCTACATCTTCCAATTTAGCATCAGTTAAATATTTTTTGTTTTTGCGAAGCGCATCGAGTGACGTGTTGACCATAATTCTACGAATCCAACCCTCCAACGAACCTTCCATTTTGAAGTCCGACAACTTACCAAACACTTTTACAAAACCTTCTTGCAAAACATCTTCAGCTTCTGTCGTATCTTTTGCGTAGCGCAAACAAACAGTCAACATTTTAGGAGCAAATTTATCAAACAACAATCGCTGAGCCTTGGGATTACATTTAACACATTCTATAACCAAAGTGTTGTCATCCATAACGCTTGCTTGAGTATTAGACATTATTTCTTTCTAAAAAGTTGCATTCTACAAATATTTTAAAGAAAAAAAGTATTTTCGTCATCTGAATCAAAGTTAGAGATGTTTTTAAAATCAACCACTATTTTCTTTTTGAGTTTATTTTTGAGCTTTTATACAAGTACAATAAATGGGCTTTTTGCGCAATCTAAAATTCAATCTGGAAAATGGAATGGCACACTGCAATTGAACAACGAAACCGTTTTACCTTTTAGAATGGAAATAGAAAAACAGAAGAAACAAATGGTTTTTTCTATTCACAATGCGGAAGAAAAGATTGTTTTAAATCAACTCGTTTTTGAAAATGATTCCATAAAAATCGATTTTCCAAATTTTCATTCTACGCTAAAATTCAAAGTAGAAAACAAAAAATTACTCGTAGGATATTGGAAAAATTTCAACAAAGGAAACCAATACAAAATCCCTTTTAAAGCTGTTTATGGGGAAACCGAAAGATCTACATCAATAAATAATTTTGATTTTTCTGGGCGATGGAAAACAACTTTCGATCCAAGTACGGAAGATGAATCTATGGCAATAGGTGTTTTTAAATCAAAAGACGCCAAAATAACAGGAACTTTCTTGACAGAAACAGGTGATTATCGCTTTTTAGAAGGAACAGTAACCGGAAAGCATTTTTCACTATCCTGTTTCGATGGATCTCATGCATTTCATTTTTCTGGGTTACTTGATTCAACAGCAACTATTCAAGGAAAGTTTTATTCAGGAAAACATTATTCAACCAATTGGATTGCTGTAAATGATTCTACTTTTCAGCTTAGAAACCCAGATTCTTTGACTTATGTTGTAAAAAAAGAACCTTTCTCTTTTAAAATGAAAACACTGGAGGGAAAAGATTTTATTTATCCAAATCCTGTCTTCGATAAAAAAGTAACCATTGTTCAGATTATGGGAACTTGGTGTCCAAACTGTATGGATGAAACCAAATTTTTCAAAGAATTGTTCGCAAAATACCATGAAAAAGGATTAGAAATAATCGCTGTTGGTTATGAAACACCAAATGATTTTGAAGGTCAAGCCAATAAAATAAAACTATTAAAAGAAAGACATCATTTAGATTTTCAATTTTTAGTAGGTGGTTCTGCGAGCAAAGGTTTGGCATCTGAACAATTTTCTATGTTAAATCAGATAATGTCTTTTCCAACCGCTATCGTCATTGGCAGAGATGGAGAAGTAAAAAGAGTACATACAGGATTCAATGGACCAGGAACAGGAAAATTGTATGAAGACTATGTAAAAGAAATGGATCTATTTATCCAAGATCTTTTGAAATAAATTAATTCAAAACAGGACGGTTTTTTGCATTTCCTAACATCCATGTAGTGTGAAAAACCATTTTAGAAATCTGTTCAATTTTTCTAAAATTAATACTTTCAATATCATCTGTTATTTTGTGATAATCATCATGAAATCCACCAAAGTAAAAAACACTCGGAATCCCATTTTTCGCAAAATTAAAGTGATCTGAGCGATAATAAAGTCGCAATGGTTCATTAAGATCGTTATACATGTAATCTAAATTCAATTTTGTATACCGCTTATTTGCCAATTCTTGGGTATTATGTAAATCATCACTCAACATATTTGAACCTATTACATACACAGAAAATGTATCTTTTTCTTCTAGTTTTGACGCTCTACCAATCATATCAATATTGATATCAGCAACCGTGTTTTTTAAAGGAATCCATGGATTTGAAACATAATAAGAAGAGCCAAACAATCCCATTTCTTCACCTGTCAAAGCAATAAACAAAATAGATCTTTTTGGATTTTTTCCATCATTTTTTGCTTGTTGAAAAGCCTGCGCAATTTCTAATAATGCGGTTGTACCAGAACCATTGTCGTCAGCACCATTAAAAACTTTTCTTTTTTCTACACCTAAATGATCATAATGCGCACTTATTACAATGACTTCATTTTTCAAAATAGAATCACTGCCTTCAATAAATCCAATTACATTTTCAGTTGTTTTATATTTTGGTTTTGGATTCAACTGAAAGTTCAAAGCAAAATAATTTGATTTATTTAAAACCAAGGACTGAATGAACTTCACAGGAAGTTCCTTTTTATTTAAATAAATCATAGGAATTTTAACTTCCTCTTGAATCATAGCCAAATCTTTTGTTTGACGAGATACATAATCATCAGCTTGATAATTATTTACTAAAAAAATAATTCCTCTACTTTTAATGTTTTCTACCAAATCAAAATCAAAGGTTTGGAAATTATCAATTTCAATCAAAACAAACTCATTATTAAAATTTGTTTTGGTAGCAATAAGATCTTTACCTAAAATATAAAAAGCTGATTTTACATCAAAATCTAAGGTTTGATATAAACTCTTAAAACCAAAATCTTCAGGAAAACAATATTTTTTGTTTTCAAAAATCATGGTTCCTGATTTCTTTTTTTGAAGCAAATTAAATTTTTGATAATAATCTTTTCCAGGAAAAGGAGCTACACCAGATTTTTTAAATTGTGATTCAATATAAGCAGCAGCTTTCTTTTGTCCTTTTTGTCCTGTCTTTCTCCCTTGTAATTTATTAGAAGCTAAGTAATCTAAATTCTTGTATAAATCAACAGTATCTATATTTTTTACGTAAAATTCACTTAAATCTTGCGAAAAAGAATAAAAATTCAAACAAAGAAAACAATGGAAGAGCAACTTTTTGAACATGATAAATGCTTATTTACATGGAATTTTTTCTATTCTATTTTGGTGTCTTCCTCCTTCAAATTCAGTAGAGAAAAAAACATCAACCATTTCTAATGCTTCTTCTTCAGTAATAAAACGAGCAGGCAAAGTCAAAATATTTGCATCATTGTGTTGTCTTGCTAATTCAGCAATTTCTTTCGTCCAACACAAAGCGCTTCGCACACCTTGGTGTTTATTTGCTGTCATGCTAATTCCATTTCCACTTCCACACAACAAAATTCCTTTAGTACCAGGATTATTTTCAACCAACGTTGCTACTGGATGCGCATAATCTGCATAATCAATACTATCATTAGAAAAACATCCTTGATCATTTACAGAAAAACCCTTATCTTGCAGGTGTTTAATAATGGTTTGTTTCATTTCAAATCCGGCGTGATCACAACCGATGGAAATTACATTTTGTTGCATAATTTTGATTTTTGACCAAAGGTAATGGATATTAACAATTGATACAAATTGCAAACAAAACAGGTTTTTGATTTTTGTTAACTGTTTGGAAACATGAGGTTCATTTTATTAATTTTTCAACACAAAAAGTTTATAAATTGTTAATATTGGTTGAAAGAAAATTAAAACAAAAGCTTGGATTATTCACTTATAATTATAAACCAAATCATATTTGAATAATCCTAGGAAAGTTTGAGTCATTTTTGAGTGAAATACAAACCTAGTTATCTACAATTTTAAACCATCAAAATATAAAAAAGTTATTCAATATAGCGTTATTAACAAAGATGTTCATAAACATATATAACAACAGAAAAACAGTTATTTACAAATAATCGCTATGTTCATAAAATGACTAATTTTGGTAATAACTCAAAAATCAAATAAAAACACATTTATTTTGTGCACAGTATGAACAACTATAATAAAAGAAATAAATATCTTTTTAAAAAAATCTTTTCTTTTAATTATTTAAAAAGGGGATTGACTGTTGTATTTTGTTTTTTGAATTTCTTTGCCTATCTTCAGAAAACGGACTCAATTTATTACCAAAAATACTTTTACAATTCAGGTAAATTATCGAGTGAAGGAAACATTAAAAACCGCTTGCCTGTTGGTGTTTGGAAAAATTATTATGAATCTGGAACAATAAAAAGTGAAGGAGAAAAAATAGAAGGAAAGTCAGAGGGAAAATGGATTTTTTATTCACCAAAAGGAGAAATTGAAAAGGAGATAGAATATGCCCAAAATTTAAAAAATGGATGTTATCAACAATTTGATTCTACGGGTCAATTAATCTTAGAAAATCAATATAGAAATGATACTTTGGTTGGTCTCTCCAAAGTTTTTAAAAACGGTAGGATAATAATCGAGTCAAATTATGAAGAAGGATTAAAATCAGGTGTAGAAAAAATTTATGATGAAAAGGATGGAAGATTGATAGAAACCATCAATTATAATAACAATGAAAAAATTTCAAATTTAGTAGTTAACCAGTTAGATTCGAAAAAGCAAAAAAAAGGATTATGGAGAACTTTTTATCCTGATGGGAAGTTAAAAAATGAATGTTTTTATGAAAATGGCAAAACAGTAGGAAATTGTAAAGAATGGAATGAAAAAGGAATATTAATTCAAAATAATTCGCAAGTGGATTTCGAAAATGAAATTGACATCAAACAGACATTTTTTTCGAATGGAAAGCTTTCACATTTTCAATCTTATCAAGGTTCTTATAAAAATGGAGTAGGATCTTTTTATGATTCCTTGGGAAATTTACTTGGTTCTGAAATTTACAAGTTTGACACGCTAGTAGCAAGTGGATTTATTTTAGCGAGTGGTATTTATGATAGCACATGGACTTTTTTTCATCCAAATACGCAGAAATCAGCTTATGGCAAGTACAAAAATGGAATAAAAATAGGTGAGTGGGTTTATTTTAATGAGTTAGGAAAAACCATTCAAAAAGGAAAATATAGAAAGGGAATTATTGATGGCGAATGGATTTGGTATCACAACAATGGACAAATTAGAAGAAAGGAAAGTTATCTCGGTGGCAAAAGAGAAGGTTTAAGTGTAGAATTTGATTCCCTGGGAAATAAGATTGCAGAAGGAAATTATATCAATGACATACAAGATGGAAATTGGTTTTATGAAAAAAATAACTTAACTGAATATGGTTTATTTAAAATGGGATCAAAGGAAGGAGAATGGAAACATTTTTACAAAGAAAAAACACTTTGTTTTAAAGGAACATTTAAAAACAATATCCCTGTAGGTAAACATTATTATTATTTTAATAATGGTCAGATAATGAAGTCAGGAAAATATAAAAAAGGTTTAAAAACAGGTGATTGGAGAACATTTAATAAAGAAGGTTTATTTATTCATTCATACTGCTACAACAAAGGAAAATTAGTTTCGATTGATGGTGATAAATCGATTCGATATGAAGAGTAAATTATTAAAAAATGAATAAAAAAAACAAATTTTCACTAAATAACTGATTTATAACCAAAAGCGAACAAAATAATATTTATCTTTGGGGTAGAAAATGAAGACTTTATGTTAAAAATAAATGTACTTGTAGTTGAAGATGAATCCATCGTCTCCAAAGATATTCAACATAGCTTAACTAAATTGGGATACCAAGTGGTTGGAGCTGCAGCTACAGGTGAAAAAGCAATAGAATTAGCCAATTCTGAGCATCCAGATGTAATTTTAATGGATATCATGCTTAAAGGCGAAATGAATGGCGTAGAAACCGCGGAAATTATAAGAAGAGAATTAAAAATTCCAATTATTTTCTTGACAGCCTATGCCGATGATGCCACTTTAAATAAAGCAAAAATCGCTGAACCTTATGGTTATATTATCAAACCGTTCAAAGAAATCGATTTACACACGACAATAGAGATGGCGATATACAAACACCAAAAGGAACGCGAGATTGAAAAAGAATTAGATTATTTAAATGCGTTGCAGGAAAATAAAAAGGTGCATCAAGATGATTTTATCTTCGTAAAATTAAACAGTAAATTAATAAAGTTAAACACCAATAATATTCTTTTTATTGAAGCTTTAAAAGATTATGTGGTGATCAATACTCCTGAAACACGCTATACGATTCATTCAACAATGAAGGAAATAGAGCAAAAGATGGGAACCAAAGATTTTATAAGAGTTCACCGTTCATTCATTGTTCGCTTAGATAAAATAGTAACGATTGAATTCCCTAATTTACATTTAGAAAACGATAAAAAACCAATTCCAATGGGGGGTTCATATAGAGATGATTTGAACAATAGAATCAAATTAATCTAATAAAAAATTTTTAAAAAAATTGAAATCCTGCTTCGTTTGAAGTGGGATTTTTTATTTAAAAAAGACTGGAATGAAGAATGATACTGCTAATAAGCTGCACGCCTACAGAAATTAATAACATAATAGAAGAAATAATTACAATGTACAAACCGTGTTTTCTGTCGGATTCAATATAACTGTAGACTTTTTCACCATTTGGAAGTAATTTCTTACTTGACATTAAACTCAAACCAATAAACAAACCGAGTAAACCACTGACTACTCCCAAGATATATCCAGCATAAATCCAAGTTTTTTGACTTACTTCGGGTTTCTTTAAAGAATCTAAACGTTGTTTTTCCAGTAATTTTACCAATTCTGGATTCACTTCTTTATCTCTTTCTTTGAGTAATTTTTGGGCTAAATTGAAATCAAAATCATTCCATTCATCTCGTTTAGTAATGATTTCTAATAATTCATCATCAGAAAAAGTAAGCAAATAATAATCTTCTGGAATATTGGAAACAAATAAACCATTTGCTTTTTCAAAATCAGATTCATTCAATAAAATTCTATACTCAGCATCAAAAACAAAAGCGGGATCAAAGCCAGGTTTGCCCACTTCTAGTTTGTATTCAATGTTATTTTCATTCAAAACACGACCCAACTCGAGCGCGTCATTTTGTACATTGAATTTTTGATACAGAACCATGTCTTTTTTTCTAACAATTAAAATTCTATTAATTCTAAATTGATTTGTCGTTTTCTCGTATCTACATCTTTGACCTTCACTTTCACTTTATCACCAAAATTGTATTCCATGTCTGTTCGTGGACCAACAATCTTGTATTTTTCCGCATCAAAGTAAAAACGATCACCAGGAATTTCAGAAATTGGAATCATTCCTTCACATTGGTTTTCATCCATTTTAACAAACATACCAAAATCAGCAATTCCAGAAACGGTTCCTTCAAATTCTTCATCAACTCGTTCTTTCATGAACAAGGTTTGGAAGTATTTATTTGATTCTCTTTCAGCTTCAGTTGCTTTACGTTCGTTTCTTGAAATACGTTTACACATATCGCTCAAATCAGCGCCATAACGGTGCTGTTTGGTTGTCAACTCTTCTAATAAAATTCTGTGTACCAATAAATCAGCATATCGACGAATAGGAGAGGTAAAGTGTGTATAATATGGAAACGCCAACCCGTAATGTCCGATATTTTCCGTTTCATAAGTTGCTTTCGCCATGGAACGAATTGCCATCGTTTGAATCAATGAATATTCACCCGTTGATTTGATGTCGTTTAGCAAAGTATTAATTGCCTTTGAAATTTCATCCGGACTTGTGTAATTCAATTCGTAACCAAACTTGTCAATAAACACGCGGAAAAGCGCGATTTTTTCAATGTCTGGTTTGTCGTGACAACGGTAAACGAAAGGAATTTTTTCTTGTTTATTATTAGGTTTTGCAATAAATGTTGCCACTTTTTTATTGGCCAACAACATAAATTCTTCCACCAATTTGTGCGCGTCTTTGGATGTTTTTAGAATCACATTTGTTGGATTTCCAGCAGCGTCTAATTCAAAACGCATTTCTTCAGATTCTATATTCAAAGCGCCTTCTTTCAAACGTTTTTTACGCATGATTTTGGCAATTTTATCCAAGAATAAAATTTCTTTTTTAAAGTCTCCTTCAGCACCCTCAATAATTTCTTGCGCTTGTTCGTAGGTGAAACGACGATTAGAGTGAATAACCGTTTTTCCAAACCATTGATTCAAAACTTTTCCTTTTTCATCCATTTCGAAAACAGCAGAAAAACTGAATTTATCTTCATTTGGACGCAAAGAACACGCCATATTTGACAGTTGTTCAGGCAACATTGGAATTACTCTATCTACTAAATAAACCGAATTTGAACGTTTCAATGCTTCTTCATCCATCGGTGTTCCTGGTTGCACATAGTGACTCACATCGGCAATGTGAACACCAATTTCAACATTTCCATTTTCTAACCACTGAATAGAAATGGCATCGTCAAAATCTTTCGCATCGACAGGATCAATTGTGATGGTTGTGATATTTCTAAAATCACGTCTGGTTTTAACTTCTTCTGGATCTAAATCCATTGTCACTTTTTCAGCAGCAGCAATTACAGCTTGAGGAAATTTAATTTCTAATCCTTGGTTGATCAAAATGCCCAACATTTCGGTATCGTTTGAACCGTGAGCACCCAAAACTTCCACCACTTCTCCGTAAGGACTTTGTGAAGATTTTGGCCAAGCAGTAATTCTTACCAATACTTTGTCGTGTGTTTTTGCACCGTTGATTTTTTCTTTAGGAATGTAGATATCAACACCATTTCTCTGATTGTCAGGAATAAAGAATGCAAATTTATCGTGTAAATCTAAAGTCCCAACAAACTGTGTACGTTCTCTATGCAATACCTCAATGATTTGACCTTCAGTTTTTGTAGCGGTTTTTTTGGTAATTGCCACGCGCACACGATCACCATTTAACGCATGGTTGACATGTTGCGGTGATATGTAAATATCAGCTTCAGATTTATTAGTTAAGAGAAAACCAGCGCCACGTTGCGTCATTTGGAATTCACCTTCTACTGTTTTCGTGTTTTGATTTAATTTAAAAGTTCCATGACTTGTTTCACGCAGAAAATCGGTACTAACAAGGTCTTTTAAAACAGTATAGGTTTGTTTTCTGAGTTCACTTTCTTTGATGCTTAAATGCACGCAAATTTCTTTGACACTGTATTCTTTAGAAGGGTTTTTGTTGTATAACTTTCTAATAATATGGGTTAAGCTTCCCTTGAATTTGTTTGGTTTGTTGTGTTTAGCTTTTTTTTTAGCCATGTTGTATATTTAATCTTTGGCTAAATTACGATAAAAAAACGAGATAGAATTTTGTGAGAACGAATGTTAACCAAAGCTTCATATCATTTTTTGAACTTTGGTAAGTAAATTAAATAAAAATTTTAAAATCATGTCAACCGACGTTTAATGAAGATTATGTTTAGAACTAAACATGGATTTATGGCAGGACTGCCGGTCGACTTTTTTGGTATTTATCAATTTTATTTTAATACTGAAATGTCAATCAACTTAATTAACGATATATTTACATGTAAAACTTTTATTGTATTTATCCTTCACAACAACATAGTAAAGGCCTGATTTTAAATGTGGATTAGAAATATAGAAATTGTTTTTTCCTTTATGAAGTTGTACTATGTTTTCAAGGATTATTGACCCTTTAACATCACAAATTTGCAATATTCCATCTCCTCCAAATTTAGAATTAGATAGTTCGACAATGAAATCTCCTGAACCAGGATTAGGATAAGTACTAAGGAAAACCCCATCAATATCTTCATCACATGATACTGAAACCGGGTCAAAGGTTTCTTTTGCACCATCAAAATCGAACTGTACTATGCGGTAGTAATTGATACCTGCATTTGGATATAGATCTTGAACGCTGTATTCAATGAGTGTATTGGAATTTCCGGCAGCTTCTGCTGTTGCCACCAAATCCCATAGATAGCCATCTCTAGAGCGTTCCACATTGAAGTAGCTTGAATTATGCTCTGATGCTGTGGACCAGCTAACTATTGTACTTGGCCCAACACAAGTAGCACCAAAACTAAACATTTCTACGGGTAAAGGTAAAAAACATGAAGCGAATTCAAA
>CANHQP010000018.1 GCA_947462925.1 Flavobacteriia bacterium
ATAGATATTAGAAATTAGACTAGATTGTTGTTGTTGCTAGGCAACTTTAAGATTTTTGCTGTTTTTGCGAAAATTTTAAATTACTTGAGGAAATCAAGTCTTTTGTCTATGGTCTATTATCTAATGTCTTAAAAAAAGACTCGCTGCGCTGTTAGACAATAGATATTAGAAATTAGATAAGATTGTTGTTGTTGCTAGGCAACTTTAAGATTTTTGCTGTTTTTGCGAAAATTTTAAATTACTTGAGGAAATCAAGTCTTTTGTCTATGGTCTATTATCTAATGTCTTAAAAAAGAGACCCGCTGCGCTGTTAGACAATAGATATTAGAAATTAGACTAGATTGTTGTTGTTGCTAGGCAACTTTAAGATTTTTGCTGTTTTTAAGCAAATTTTAAAGTTCTTAAAAAAACTAATCTTTTGTCTAGCGTCTTTGGTCTAATGTCTTAAAAAAGAGACCCGCTGCGCTGTTAGACAATAGATATTAGAAATTAGACTAGATTGTTGTTGTTGCTAGGCAACTTTAAGATTGTGATGTTTTTAAGCAAATTTTAAATTTCTTAAAAAAAACTAATCTTTTGTCTAACGTCTTTGGTCTAATGTCTTAAAAAAGAGACTCGCTGCGCTGTTAGACAATAGATATTAGAAATTAGACTAGATTGTTGTTGTTGCTAGGCAACTTTAAGATTTTTGCTGTTTTTGCGAAAATTTTAAATTACTTGAGGAAATCAAGTCTTTTGTCTATGGTCTATTATCTAATGTCTAATAAAAAAAAACTATCTTTGAATTTCTCAAAAAAACAACATGGCAGACGATAAAAAAGTTATATTTTCCATGGTGAACGTTTCCAAAACGACACCTCAAGGAAAGCAAATCATTAAAAATATTTACCTCTCGTTTTTTTACGGGGCGAAAATTGGTATCATTGGTTTAAACGGTTCTGGAAAATCAACCGTGATGAAAATCATCGCTGGATTGGATAAATCATTTCAAGGGGATGTAGTTTTTTCTGATGGTTATTCTGTTGGATATTTGCCACAAGAGCCAGAATTGGATCCTACCAAAACAGTGAAAGAAATCGTGATGGAAGGCGCACAAGAAACGGTTGATGTTTTGCGTGAATACGAGGAAATCAACGCTGCATTCATGGATGAAGAGGTTTTGAACGATCCTGACAAAATGGACAAGTTAATTGCCCGTCAAGGTCAAGTTTCAGATCGAATTGATGCTTTGGATGCATGGGAATTAGACACCAAATTGGAAAGAGCGATGGATGCTTTGCGTTGTCCGCCGGATGATCAATTAGTTGATTCGCTTTCTGGTGGAGAACGTCGTCGTGTGGCTTTGTGTCGTTTGTTGCTTCAAAATCCAGATGTATTATTATTGGATGAGCCAACAAACCACTTGGATGCTGAATCGATTGATTGGTTGGAACAACATTTACAACAATACGCAGGAACTGTAATTGCAGTGACGCACGATAGATATTTCCTAGACAATGTTGCTGGATGGATTTTAGAATTAGACCGCGGTGAAGGAATTCCTTGGAAAGGAAATTATTCTTCTTGGTTAGAACAAAAAGGAAATCGTTTAAAACAAGAGGAAAAAACGGCATCGAAACGTCAGAAAATGTTGGAACGCGAGTTGGAGTGGGTGAGAATGAACCCAAAAGCACGACAAGCGAAAAGCAAAGCACGTTTGACGAATTACGATAAACTGCTTTCAGAAGACATGAAAGACAGAGAAGACGTATTGGAAATCCCAATTCCGAACGGACCTCGTTTGGGGAACAATGTGATTGATGCAGAACATGTGGCTAAATCTTTTGGAGATAAATTGTTGTATGATGATTTGAATTTCAAATTACCACCAGCGGGAATTGTAGGGGTTATCGGACCGAATGGTGCAGGTAAGACGACTATTTTCAAAATGATTATGAATGAGTTACAACCAGATTCTGGTGAATTCAAAGTCGGTGAAACAGCGAAAATTGGTTATGTAGACCAATCTCACAAAGACATTCATCCAGATAAAACGGTTTTTGAAGTGATTTCAGATGGAAATGAATACATCGAAATTGGAAATCAAAAAATCATTTCACGCGCGTATATTTCGAAATTTAATTTTGCAGGTTCAGATCAAAATAAAAAAGTCGGTGTCCTTTCCGGAGGTGAAAGAAATCGTTTGCATTTGGCGATGACATTGAAAACTGAAGCAAATATTTTATTACTTGATGAGCCAACGAATGACATTGACGTCAATACTTTGCGTGCATTGGAAGAAGGAATTTTGAATTTTGCAGGTTGTGCGGTAGTAATTTCTCACGACAGATGGTTCTTAGATCGTATTTGCACGCACATTTTAGCATTTGAAGGCGATTCGCAAGTACATTGGTTCGAAGGTTCTTATTCGGATTACGAAGAAAATCGCAAGAAACGTTTGGGCGATCAGGCACCAAAAAGAATCAAGTATAGAAAATTGACGAAATAGATTTGAGTTTATTATATTTAGAAGGAGGGAATTTTCTCTCCTTTTTTTGTTTTAACCTATTTTAGTTTATAGACTTTAAATCCTAAATCCTTGTAATTTATTTCATTGTGATTTGGATTCCAAATGTAAATTCCCAATTCTGCATTTTCAATTTTTACAGATGGAAGTGGAATTATCAATTCAACAAAGTTGGTTTTTTGGTTTTTTTTGAGATTGTGATTCAATGCAAGAGATTTGTATAAAACACTTTCTCCGTTTTGAAGAATTGAAATCACTAAATTTGATTCATTGGCATTTTTCAGCGTGATATTTCCATCAAACTTAATGACCAAATTTTCATTTTGCTTTTTTGAAAATCCTTTATTCTTGTAAACAGCGCCAAATTCTTTGTTTTCTGGAATGAATCCATATTTTGAGTTATTACGTCCAATTTCCCAATAATGATCACTTGAATCTGAGGATTCTAGAAAAATAGCATATTTTTCAAGTTGCAGAAATTCATTCAAATTGCTTTTTTTTGCTTGCTGACGTTTTTTGCATAAAGTTATTTTCCCGTCAGTATCAATTACCTCAAAATGATTGATGATTTCAGGATAATTTTCGTAAACATTAGGAACAAAATATTCGTTTTCAAACAGCATGAATTCAAAATCCCAATGAATTGTCGCTTTTAGCAGTTCTGGTTTATCGTCGATAATGGGAATTCCATCTCGTTTCATCAAATAAAATGGAAGATTCGGCGGAAATGCGTGGTAACATAGAATTGTTTCGGTTGGGTTTATATTGTTGTCATTCAATAATTTATTCGCATTCTCATAATTGGAATAAGTCGTAAAAGTTTGATTCCATGGTCCTGGTGCGTAGACTTTTTCTTGTTCACTTTTGGCTTCCTTGCGAAAGAAGAAAATTGAAATAAAGATCAATATCAGGTAAAAGTTGTTTTCAAATTTAAAGGTCTTGATTCTACCAGCTAATATGATTGTTGTAAAAATGACAGGAAACAAAAATGAATCGATGAAATAATAATCGTGATTTACATATTGTTTTGCCATCGAAACAAAAAATGCAAGAGAGGCAAGCCAAAGGAATATACAAAGAATAATGGGTAATTTATTGATGAATATTTTGGTTCTTCTTCGATAAAAAATAATGGCCAAAAGCGCCAAAATTCCCATCGCTAAATATTGGCTTTTGGAAAAGTAAATGTATTTCCAATTTTGTAGCATCAATCGAACTATTTGTTTAAATTCTTCGAAATCTTTTGGAAGCATCAAATGCGACAAGAACAACGATCCATAGGTTTTTCGTAAATAGAAATTATACGCAAAATAGCTAAGAATCAATGTAAAAGAAATCAAACTTCCGATCAAAAATTTGCTTTTGAAGATTGACTTGAAGTTGTTCACATTTAAATAGCGAATCAATTCAACACCTAAAATTGAGAAGTAAAGAAAAAGATAGCTCGTTCTCGCCAAAACAGCCAAACTCAAGAAAATGAGCGCTAAAACCCAATATTTTTGCCTGTCACTTTGAACGAATTTGATGTAAAAATAGGTGCCAATCACAAAGTTTGAAAACGAGGGAATAGACGGCATGAATCCATTTTGATAATAAACAAAAAGGGGAGAATAAATCAGAATTAATACAGGAAATAGTGCGAGTATTTTGTTTTCAATCAGTATATTAGAAAGTTTGAATAAAAAGAAAATCCCAAACAATGAATACAGATAAATGTAAATCCGATTGATGATTTGTGATTCACCCCCAGTTATTTTCATGACAACCGCAGGAATAAATTGATGAATTGGAAAATCTACGCTAGTTGTTGTTGAAAGTTTTTTTCTTTTCCAGTCTTCTGGATATTTGTAGTTGTAAGTGCGCGTTTTTGGTTTGAAAAAATTTAAATCATTTTCAACAAATCCTAAACTCAATGAGTAATGATCAATTTGACTCCAAGCATGTTTTTGCAGGGGAAATTGTTTGAATGTAAATAAATTACTTTTTAACAGCATCAAAATACACAACAACAAAATTGAAAATGGAATGTATTTTTTCACAAGCAACTTTTTAGGCACAAATATCTTAAAAAATAATGCTTTACCCAAGTGAAAAATATTTTCAGCACATCTGAATTATTGGTTATGATTTATTTTGAGTAAATATTATCTACTTTTGACCCAAAATTAATAGTACAATTTTCATGTCGCAACCCAATAATCCGCTTCACGGAATCAAATTAGAAGAAATGATTGTCGCACTCGAAAAAGAAATCGGTTGGGATCACATGGGTTATCTAGTTCCGATCAATTGTTTTTTGAAAGATCCAAGCGTGAAATCAAGTTTGACTTTCTTGAGAAAAACGCCTTGGGCAAGAAAAAAAGTGGAAGATTTGTATTTGGAGAGAATCGTTAAATAATTGTGGAAGTTAAGAGTTAAAAATTAGGCAGTACTTTCTGATTTTAAGTCCTTGTTTTTCACTTTTAACTTTTAGTTTTTCACTCTTTCACCCTAAACCCAATCACATTCGGCAAAGCCCAAAAATGATCGTTTAAGTCGTTTGGATAAGTTTCTGAAACATAACTTCCAATTTTTTCAATTTTTCGATCTCCAAAATGAATGTATAAACTTGTTTGTGGTCCGCCCTCCATGTAAATGGCATTGTTTAACTTGAATGGAAAACCTAGCATAAATTCAATCATTTCATTGTGCGTGTATGGCGAACGTGAAAAGATGAAATAAATATTCCCAAGTGCATCAACTGCGGTAACCAACATGCTGCAAGATTGATTTTTCTTGTTCCAACTCAAAGGTTGACTATTGCAATCAATCATTCTCAAACCTTGTGCATAACAATGGTAATCATCTTTGACATTTTCCCAATTTTCGCATTTTAAATCCAAGACAGTAAATTTCCATTTCAAACTGTCCTTTGGATTGAACGCAATCATTGCATTGTAATTCGGATACAAATTTGGGTTGTTAAGATGTTCGCCAGCTTTCAGATAGCCTTTGCTCAACATCTTTTTTGCCAAATCATACATTCCTGCATTGACCACCACATTCAAATTGTATTTTTCAGCCCATTCGCTTGCCGATTTCGATTTTTTATCTTCTTCGGCAGTTGCAGCGTACATTTCCAATTCAAAATCTTTTGGGTTGAGTTTTAAAATACAAATGCGTGAATCGTTGATTGCAGATTTTTTCGGTGCTTCCATTTCCATGTAATCCGCTCCTTTGGCTAAATTTTGCCATTTTCCAAGAAGTGTATCCGGTTCGATTTTCACTGAATCAACTGGTTGTGAACAAGCTGAAAGTGGTAATAAAATTGAAAACATGAAAATGTATCGCAGTTTAGATCTCATTCCAATCAAACTTTTTTGTGTGGATAGGAAACAAATCACACAATTCTCCTGAATAGTAAAACTGATAGCCAATCATCCCAAATGAAATGGGTTTTTCTTTAATTTTAATTGTTGAACCACCCACTTTTGGATCTTTTTTCGGAACTGATTGTGGAAATCCTACATTGAAAAGCGTAGATAAAATTTCTGGACGATTGTCGATTGGAAATCCTCTGCGTTCCCATTGGTGTTTCACTTGTTTTAAGAAAACAGCGGCGTACATGTAGGAATAATAGTGATTTCGGAATGAAATCAAACGATCAATTCTCTCTTGTGCAGGATTGTCCGTTTTGAAATCCAACAGCTTTTCATATTTCTTACCTAAATAATAGGCACATGTTGAGTCTTTTAAATATTTTTCAATCGTTTGCGCCGTCAATTCTTTGATTCCAGTTACACCCAAAGAAAATTTAGATTCAACAGACAATATTTTCAACGGACCAATCCATTTTTTGTAAGCTTCACGGTCCGAATTGAATAGACGCATTTGTTCGCCAATCAAACAGCAAACAATCAATCGAGATTCCACGCCAGTCATTTTCGCCACCGAATCAATCACTTTTTTGTCTTTTTCGACCGCAATTTTGAAATCGTCCCATTCTGAAGTGTTCATCCAATGATAAATGCTTTTGCTCGTTTTTCCTTCAACAGGCTGGTATTTGTTTTCCCGATATTTAATAACTTCCAAATAATAGGGCGAAGTTTTATCTGCCAACATATCCACAGACTCAACCATTCTCAGCGCTTCAGTATAATCATGATTCGATTCTAAAGAAGCCAAAATGTGTTGCGCATTTTTTGGATAATACTTTTTCAAAATCAGAATTCGATTCAAAGCTTCGTATTTTTCAGCAACCAAAGCCAAACTGTCTTTATCTGTTTTTACTTGGTATTTGTCGCTCATCACTTGCAATACACGACTGTTTCCATCTACAGCACCAGATTCATTGGTCCATTTGAAATAAATGGCGAAATAAGCAATCGTTAAAAACGCACCAATGAGTGCAAAGCAAATTGTAAAAAAGTACAATGGAATCTTAATCCACTTACTGCGAAAAAAATTTTTCAAAGGAATTTCATTTTGTTAACGGCGCAAAATTAAGCTTTTCATTCCTATTTGCCAACATTCAACGCTTTTACGTCACCTTCATGCGTTACGATGAAATATTCTTTCGTTGTTTTGGTTTCAACAACTGGCGCAGGTTTTGGCGTTTCGTCTGCGTAAATACGAAAAGTTATTTCATACATCACCTGAATCACTGGTTCCACAATTTCAGGATTGGTCACAAAATCAAATTCTTTGTCAAAAATTGGTTGATAAAATTGCGTTGTGGATTTTTCAGTTTGCGTTACTGCAGCAGATTTTTTCAAGTTCAATGAAGAATTAGAGTAGGCCTGGTAAGATTTATAACTTTCAATCGGGTAGTTTACTCGATATCCTTCAGCCAATTGTTTTTTCATTGAAGTAAAATCCATTCCCAATAAATCTTGGCGCATTTTGATTTTTTCTTTTAAAATTAATTGTGCTTTGGTTGCCAAATCTTTACGCACTTGTTCCATGTTACTAGCAAAATAATCTACACGAATCAAATCATATATTTCTGATGCTGAACAAGCAGCAACGATTTCCGTCAATGAATTTGGATTTTTATATTTAATATGAACGTTGATTTTCATTTCGAATCCTTTGGGAACTTCATTGTACGTTTTCTTGTTGAATGCTTTTTTCGTTTCTTCAAATTCGTAGCAAGGAACAAATGAAATCATATCTGTATAAAACTCAATTTCTTTCTTCAATTCAAACGGTTTTTTGATTTGATTGATGCGTTCATCTATTAGTCGTTGAATTTCTTCTAAACTTTCACCTGTTTGGGTAATACTGAAAATAGCCACATAACTTTCAGCTTTCACATTGGTCATTCCTTTAATATTGATGATGATATCGTTTGTGCTGATGCGCACATCAATATTGCTTTCATTCAAATGCGTTTGTTGCAAATAATTGATATTGCCAGAAACTTGTCCAAAAAGTACTGTTGAAGAGGTGATTAGACTTAAAAATAAAATTGATTTTTTCATAAAATTTGTTGTTTGGTGGTTTAATACATTGGTGACATAGAAAGGTTCATTCGCTATGTAAAATGGCAGATTAATTTCTGATTCAAAAGTCAAAATCAAAGTAGAATCACTATTTTTGTTTCTAGTTAATTTGTATTCATGTCGACTCGATTTATTCGGGTTATTAAAAATAAGAAAATGTCAATTAGAAACTTAGAGCCGAAAGCATTGTGGAATCATTTTGCAGATTTAAATGCAGTTCCTCGTCCATCTAAAAAAGAAGAGCGAGTGATTGAATTTATGGTAAATTTTGGTAAATCTTTAGGACTTGAAACCATTCAAGATGCCATCGGAAATGTTATCATCAAAAAACCAGCAACTGCAGGAATGGAAAATAGACCAACGGTGGTTTTACAGTCGCATTTAGACATGGTGCATCAAAAAAACAGCGATACAGTTTTTGATTTCGATACGCAAGGAATTGAAATGTTGGTTGATGGAGATTGGGTAAAGGCAAATGGAACCACTTTAGGCGCTGACAATGGAATTGGTGTTGCAGCGATCATGGCGATTTTTGCTTCAACTGACATTGCTCATCCGGCATTGGAAGCAATGTTTACAATTGATGAAGAAACTGGAATGACTGGCGCAATTAAAATTGATCCTTCTAATTTCAAAGGAACCGTTTTGTTGAATTTAGACACAGAAGATGACGATGAATTGTCTATCGGTTGTGCGGGAGGAATTGATACTAACACAACTTATTCTTACGAAGAAGAAAATACAGATGCTGATCACGCAGGATACGAAATCAATATTCGTGGATTGTTAGGTGGACATTCAGGAATGGACATTCACCGCGGAAGAGGAAATGCAAATAAATTGATGAATCGCATTTTGTATCAAGGAGTTTCTTTGATGCATTTGCAGGTTGCATCGATTGACGGAGGTAGTTTGCGCAATGCGATTCCAAGAGAATCGACAGCTGTTGTGACGGTTTTAAAAGATGATGCCAAAGCTTTTGAAGCATTTTTAGCTTCATTTTCAGAGGAATTGAAAGTTGAATTAAGCACGGTCGAAACTGCGTTGACGATTGAATGGAAATCAGTTACAACGCCAGCTAAAGTCATGAAACCTGAAGATACAATTAAGGTTTTGAATACCATTTATGCAGTTCCAAACGGTGTTTTTAGAATGAGTCCAGATATGGAAGGATTGGTTGAAACTTCTTCAAGTTTGGCGCGAATCATTTTGAAAGATGGAAAATTCATTACACAATCATTGCAACGTTCAAGTGTTGAAAGTACAAAATCAGATGTTGCCAACGCAGTGAGAGCAGCTTTTGAAAATATGGGTTGTGCCGTGGTGCAAAATGGAGATTATCCAGGATGGAAACCAAATCCAAATTCGCCAGTGTTGAATTTAATGGCAGATTTATACCGCAAAAGATACAATGAGGAACCACAAATCAAAGCTTGTCATGCAGGGTTGGAATGTGGAATCTTAGGAAAACATTTTCCAAATATGGACATGATTTCTTTCGGACCAAATATTCGTGCGGCACATTCACCGGATGAAAAAGTACAAATTTCTTCTGTACAAAAATTCTGGGGTTATTTGTTAGAAGCTTTGGAATCAATTAATTAAAAAATAATTAAAATTTGAATCGCGGGTTAGTTCCAATTGCTAATTCGCGATTTTTTTGTAGAAAGAATCTAAACTTGCGCGCATGTTTAATCCAGAAGAAGCTAGAAAAGAATTGATTGAATTGGCAAATACCAAAATGTATTATGGCAAATACAAAGGGAAATTGCTGATTCAGATTCCAGAAGAATATTATGTTTGGTACAAAGGCAAAGGATTTCCTGATGGAAAATTAGGAAGGCAAATGGAACAAATGTTAGAGATTAAAATTAACGGATTGGAAAAGTTGATTTATCCTTTGGTGAAAAAGTGAAACAAAATTGGTTTTGAACGCATTTTCCTCTTCTGGTTATATTTTTTGGATACTTTGTTTTGAGTTGTGGTTAATAGTGATGATACTTCGCCCTCAGTTGTTAATTCACATAGAGATTGAATCTATGATTATTTTCAGATTTATTAAGCAGTTTGCTCTCAAATAATCAACTTTACTTCTTTTAATGTTGTGGAATTATTATTTTTGAAAAAGAAGGTTATCAAAACACTTTTGAAGGGTCACAATTTAGTGAAGGAGTTTATTGGTATGTTTTCTACCAAGATCCAATTAACAATCCTAAAAAAGTGAAGCAAGGATTTTTGCATATTTATCATTAACTATTGAAAATCAATGAGAAAATTATTATTAATCATTTTGTTAGAATTAACTGTAATTGCTTCTCATGCTCAAAATGTCAAAGGTTTGTACGTGAATGGCTTTAATTCTATTGTGGGAAATCAATCAAGAGAAGATAGCTTATTGCGATTTGCAGAAAATAATGGATTTAATTATTTGACCTTGTATGAAGTACATTTGGTACACAATGCAAATCCATTGACAAATGTGAGTTCATCTCAAACTTTTGCCAATTTTATTTCCAAGGCAAAAACACAGTTTGGGATCAATCAAATTGGCGTTGCTGCGGAAAATTATTGGTTTTTTAGTAACGTAATTGCAGTTTACAATCAACAACATACAGCTTTGTCAGAAAAAGTGGATGTGTATAATTTCGAATTTGAATTTTGGATTCCAACGTCTGTTGAGGCAGGTGCATATTATTGTTCGACTTACCTTCAACCAAATTCGTTCTCATGTGATACTGCTGGCGCATTTCAATTTTACAAGAAAAATTTGCATCAAATCGATTCTCTCGCTAATGCAAACGGTCAGCTTTCTGAAGCTTATTTCGGATTTTTCAATACAGGTCAAGGAAATCAAATTGTACAAACTGGCATTGATCGAGTTTTGTTGAGTATTTACTTGCCAACATCAAATTATTCAGCAAGTTATCAATACAACTACGTTAAACCAAGACTTCAAAATTTGGCAAGTTCTCAAATTGAAATAAAAGTTTTACCTATTTACAGCGCAGAATCTACTTTTATGCAATCTTGGGTTGTTTCAAATCCATTTTTTGAACCTTTCTCAACCTTGAGTACTAGTTTACAAGCAGAAACTGCTTCTTGGAAAAATTACATTAATTTAGAAGGAATTCAATGGTTTGCATACAGTTTTATGCCAAAGAAAAATTTAGATTTATCAGTGAATGAAAATCAAACTCAGAAAAAAAGCAACTGTAAAGTATTTCCGAATCCAAGCACTGACTACTTTCAAATCAAATTGGAAGATACTCAAAATGAAGCTCAGTTTTGTTTGTTTGATTTAAGTGGGAAATTGGTTGCTAAACAGGATTTTAAACAAGAAATTATCGTTTCAACTAGTCAATTTCCAGCTGGGTTATACTTTTTAAAAGTAAAATCAAATGACTCAGAATCTAATCTCGAGTTGACTATAAGATAGCGCAGTATTTTGTGATGTTTTGTTAATTCTAGCTACCTGCAGACTTAATTCAGTATTTTTGGATTTTTATACATACAAGCACAATGGATAATATTTTCAAAAGCAAAGTGATTTGGGCCCAAATGGATGCCAACAGACATTTAAGACATTCTGCATATGCAGATTTAGCTGCCCAGGCACGAATTGAATTATTGGAAGCAATTAATTTAAATATGGAAACCTTTGCCAAACTAAAATTAGGTCCAATTTTGTTTAGAGAGGAATTAGTCTATTTGAGAGAAATAACAGGTTCCCAAAACATCGAGATAAAAACGGTGATGACTAAAACTAGAACAGATGGTTCAAGGTGGTCAATTCGACATGAAGTTTTTAGAGAAGATGGAATCAAATCAGCCATTATCAACGTGGATGGCGCTTGGTTAAATATGGTCGACAGAAAATTAACTTCCCTCCCTGAAGAATATGCTGGACTTTTCCAGCAAGTACCAAAAAGTGAAGATTTTATTTTAGAAGAAATTTCTAAATAAACAAAAAAGGCTGTTCGTTTGAACAGCCTTTACTTTTGCAATAAATCGTTTTATCTTAATAGATTCACACTTCCCATCAATAATTTTCGTTCGTCGGAAGCGATTGTTTTAAATTCAATTTTCCAAGTGTAAGTATCATCTTTGACAATTCCATGTGTACCATTATAGGTTCCATCCCAACCATAATTGACATCATTTGATTCAAAAATAATTTCTCCCCAACGGTTATAAATTACCATTTTGTAATCATTTGGATCAAAACCAGAGGTGAAAATAGGTTTAAAAACTGGATTGTGCTCATCTTGGTCAGGTGTAAATATGTTTGGAATATAATATATCAACTCATCTTGCACTTCAATATTTACTTTTGCTGTATCACTACATCCATCAGCAGAATATACAATTAATGTAATCTGATAATTAGCTGCAAACTCCGCAGGAAAAGTATGCTCAGGATTTGCAAGCACTGACGTTCCAGAGCCATCACCGAAATTCCACAAGTAAGTATTTGCTCCAGTTGAAGCGTTTACCATATTTGTTGTAGTTTCCAAAATGGAAAGCACTGGAGGATTTGCTGTAAAGTCTGCCACTGGATTTGCAAAAGCACAAATCATCGCTGGAACTGTTGATTGACCAACACAGCCCTCAGGTGTGGTTGAAATTAAAGTGACATCATAACAGCCAGCTGCAGTATAAGTTGTTGCTGCCGAAATTGGATTACTTGAAGTTGTACCATTTCCTAAAATCCATTGGTATGTATTGGTTGTTGGATTGGTATTGTTAAATATCACTGGCAAAGGAAGGCATCCGCTTGTTACATTTGCTGAAAAGGTCACAATTGGCGTTGGAACTACAGTTATTGTCATTTGATCCGTTCCAGTGCAACCTGATGCATCTGTCCCAATCACGGTATAGGTTCCCGTAGCAGTCGGTGCAAAAGCTACCCCATTTGAAACTCCATTGTCCCAAACATAAGTTTGTCCTCCGCTAGCTACACAAACAGCTGTAGCACCTGAACAAATCGTTTGATCTTGGCCAGCATTGATAATTGCTCCAGGGTTCACAGTAACAGTAATCTGATCTGTAGAAGTACATGAACCAGTAGTTCCTGTCACAGTGTATGTGGTTGTTGCTGCTGGATTGAAAGGAACTCCATTGGTAATCGTTGCATCACTCCATGCATAAGTTACTGCATTAGTTGGGTTGAAAACTACTGATTGCCCTATACAAATGGTTTGATCAGGTCCTGCATTGACAGTTGCTGAATTTACGACAACAGTGGTTGTTGAAGTACAAGTAACGCCGTTTAAAGTAGTTGAAACAGTGTAATCATAACTTCCAGGAGTATTAATAACAAATCCAGTTGGATTTTGCAAATTTGATGTAAAGCCATTTGGACCTGTCCATGAATATGCTGTGGCTCCTGTTACTGTTGTTGCCGTTAAATTAACTGTACCACCAACACAAGTTGGACCATTGTTCCCTGCAGTAATTGAACAACCACAAGAATTTACAGTAATTGTTGAAGAAACAGTTGATGGTGATCCTGGGCAAAGTGATGAAGTAGAGGGCAAAGTCGATGTTGCGGAAAAAGTATAAGTTCCTGGCGATGGTGGTGTAACAGTAACTGTTGAGCCTGAACCTGATAAATAAGGAGAAGCTGCCCAAGTATATGTTCCGTCACCACCAGACGCGGTAAGTGTTACACTTTCACCAGGACAAATACTAGCAGTCGATGAACTAATTGAAACAGGGGTAGAAACGCCTGAATTTGCTCCGATGATATAATCACAAACATCTCCTGCATTTCCATCAATCATCATATAATAGGTTTGACCGGGAGTTAAGCCAGATGCAGAAACGTTAATGGGTCCAGCAGTTGCGGTACCATCGTTCCAACAAGTGTAGCTAGTTACTGAACCAGCGCACGGTTGAGAAGAGGAGAAAATCATAATCTGAATTCCAATTCCATCAGCTGAACTAGTGAGCCAAACATCAAATGAAATACTACTTGAAGCAGCAGTGAATGAAAGAAATGAATTGTTTTCAATTGAACCACAAAATGTACTATTTAATTCAGTCCAATAATCAGCAGTATAACTTGATGAGGTAGTTCCACAAAAACCATTTAAATCGCAAATTGGTGTTGCTTGTGAACAAGTATTACCTGGAGCAGCATTACCAACACAATTAGGTGCTGGTGAAGTTGGTGTTCCAATACCTCCTCCACCTGTACTGGCATAAAGAGAAAGATTTATTGAAACGAAAGCAAGAATGAGTAGTAAATTTTTCATGTATATCTTAATTTAATAAAAATCTTAGGGCACTTGAACAATTTTAATCAGTTCCGTTCTTAAAGGTTTTATAACGCTTATGAAACTTTCTGTTTGATTGTTAGAAATAATTTTGACGAAAAATCTCTCTCTGTCCCTCTTTGGGTCATCATTTTCAGGGAAATATTGTTCTACTTTGTAACCACTTTCGGTAAGCTCTGTGATTTTAAAATGTTTCAAAACCAAATCATCTTTCAAAATTTGAAAATTATTACCTTCAATAATTAACTTATTGTATTTATTGATAGGCTGACCTTCAAGTTGTATTACGGAAAAAGTTCCACTAAGAGGAAATGTGAAATTCGTTTGAGCTTTCAGGGTAAAAGCGCATAAACTTACAACGAGTAGCAATAGTAATTTTTTGATTCGCATAATTTTTAATATAATATTAAACAAATATAATTATTCTTTTGACGCATAACTCTTGGTAAGGTTGCTATTTTTCATTAAAATGATGTTGAAAAAGCCTTATTTAGAATTGTTATACCGATTCAAGTTTAATTGTTAATTAATTAACAGATAATTAATTTTATTTCATTTACAGATTTTTGAAAAAATTAATTTAAAAAACTATCTTCGTTTAAAATTAAGTATATGACAATTTATCCTTTAAATACGGGGAATTTTAAATTAGATGGCGGGGCGATGTTTGGCGTGGTACCAAAATCTTTGTGGTCTAAAACAAATCCAGCTGATGAAAACAACATGTGTAACTGGTCGATGAGAAGCATGTTAATTCAAGATGGAAATAAATTGATATTAATTGATGCTGGAATTGGTGACAAACAATCTGAAAAGTTTTTTAGTCATTATTACATGAATGGCAGCGATTCACTTTCAGGGAATTTAGCGAAACTTGGATTTTCTAAAGATGATATTACAGATGTTTTCTTGACTCACTTACATTTTGACCATTGCGGCGGAGCAATTCAGTGGAACAAAGATCACACTGCTTTTGAGCCAGTATTTAAAAATGCAACATATTGGAGTACTGAAAATCACTGGAAATGGGCAACTGAACCAAATCCACGAGAGAAAGCCTCATTTCTTTCTGAAAATATTTTGCCAATCCAAGAAAGCGGACAATTAAAATTTATTGAACGAACTGGAAATTATACGCAAAATGTGTTTTCAAATTTTGATGTGCTTTTTGTTGATGGTCATACAGAAAGCATGATGATTCCTCACATTCATTACAAAGATAAAACCGTTGTTTTTATGGCTGATTTACTGCCAAGTACTGGACATATTCCGCTGCCTTATGTGATGGGTTATGATACACGCCCTTTGATTACAATGGCTGAGAAAGAGATTTTTTTAAATGAAGCTGCAAACAAAGAATTCGTTTTATTCTTGGAACATGATAGTGTGAACGAATGCTGCACCTTGCAGAATACTGAAAAAGGAGTGAGACTTAAAGATTCATTTGCATTTTCAGAATTGTTTTGATTTAATGATGTTTTAAAAAACTATGAATTTCAGAATATTAAAGTATTTATTGGTTTACCTTACGCCGTTGGCTGTCCTCAGATCAATTTTGGCTGAAGGTTGGTTTACTTATTATTCTGTAATTGTGATGTTTATTTTGATTCCTTTGCTGGAACTTTTTGCTAAAGGTTCTGAGAAGAATTTGTCGAAAGCGGAAGAAGAAATGGCTTTGAAAGACAAAATGTATGATTTTCTCCTTTACAGTTTGGTTCCTATTCAATATGCTACTTTGGTGATATTCTTATTTAGGGTCTCCGAAGGAAATCTTTTGTTTTACGAGAAATTTGGAATTGCCATTTCTTTCGGAATGTCTTGCGGGATTTTGGGAATAAATGCCGCACACGAACTTGGACACCGCGTAACTTGGTATGAACAATTGATGAGCAAAATGCTATTGTTGACAACCTTGTATATGCATTTTTTCATTGAGCACAATCGCGGACACCACAAAAATGTTTCCACTGACGAAGATCCCGCTTCCAGTCGTTTGGGAGAAATGGTTTACTTATTCTATTTCAGGTCAATATATGGAAGTTTTGTGTCAGCATGGAAATTGGAAGCTGAACAATTGAAAAGATTGAAATTACCTTTTTGGAGTTTGAAAAATGAAATGATTGTTTATCAATTATTGCAAGTTTCCTTGATTTCATCGATTTTCTATTTGTTTGGATTGGAAGCGACTTTGTTTTTTCTGATTTCAGCAACAATTGGGATTTTGCTTTTGGAAACGGTTAATTACATTGAACATTACGGACTTAGAAGAAAAAAGAAAGAAAAAGGATACGAACGCACACTTCCAATTCATTCTTGGAATTCAAATCATCCTGTGGGACGAATGGTTTTATTAGAACTTTCGCGTCACTCTGATCATCATTACATCGCAAGTCGAAAATACCAAATTCTCAGACATTTTGATGAAAGTCCTCAGATGCCAACTGGTTATCCCGGAATGTTATTATTGGCAATGGTTCCACCACTTTGGTTTCGCGTGATGAATCCTCGAATTGAAAAATACAGAAAATCCATTGAAGGAAATTCACTGGCTTAAACTTAATTATTTGAAATGATGAATAATCAATTTGATTATGATTATGTAATTATCGGAAGCGGTTTTGGAGGCTCTGTTTCTGCTCTTCGACTTTCTGAAAAAGGCTATAAAGTATTGGTCATAGAGCAGGGGAAATGGTTTAATCAACCTGAAGATTTTCCTAAAACCAATTGGAATTTAAAGAAATGGATGTGGGCACCTAAATTGGGTTTTCAAGGGATTTTTAATTTGACTTTTTTCCGCCACGTTGCTGTATTGAGCGGTACTGGAGTAGGCGGAGGTTCATTAGTTTACGCGAATACCTTGCCCGTACCAAAATCTGGTTTTTTCAATTCTGGTACCTGGAAAGGTTTGGTAGATTGGGAAAAAGATTTGCAACCATTTTATGCAATTTCAAAGAAAATGTTGGGGGCTGAAATGCATCCTTACATGAGTAAAAGCGACAAAGTAATGCAAACTTTGGCTGAAGAAATGGGCAACAAAGCTGGTTTTGAGAAAACAGATGTTGCAGTCTATTTTGGCAAACCTGGAGAAACTGTTGCCGATCCCTATTTTGAGGGAAAAGGTCCTGACAGAACTGGTTGTAATTTATGCGGCGGTTGCATGTTAGGTTGTCGTTTCAATGCCAAAAATACCTTGGATAAAAACTATCTACATCTTGCACAACAATTAGGCTGTGAAATCAAAGCCGAAACCATTGTATATGATGTAATTCCGTTGAATCAAGTTGGGAGCGAAGGTTATCAAATCAAATTCAAAGAATCACTCAAAAGTTTCCCAAAAAGAGGTTCAGTCAAAACCAAAGGTGTCATATTTGCTGGAGGTGTTTTAGGTACGATGGATTTACTGTTGAAATTGAAAGAAACTTCTTTGCCGAATCTTTCAGACACATTAGGAAAAGGAATCAGAACCAATTCTGAAAGTTTGATAGGCGTAACTACTTTTGATAAAAATACTTCATTTTCAGAAGGAATCGCCATTGGATCGATTATTAATATTGACGAAAATCGTCACGTTGAACCGGTGAAATATTCAGATGGCTCAGGATTTTGGCGCATTTTTATGGCTCCCATGGTACAGGGAAAATCAGTTGGAATTCGCTTTTTTAGAATGTTGAAAGATTTGATTTCTCATCCAGTGGATAATTTCAAAGCATTTTTTGTGGATGATTGGAGCAAAAGAACCCATATTTTACTTTACATGGAAAGCATCGATTCTACTTTGCAAATGAAACGAACAAAGTTGGGTTACAAGAAGACCAACATTGAAGCAGGAGCAGCACCAACAGCGTTCAATCCAATTGCCCAATCGATTGCGAAAAAAGTAGAAAAAATCATTGATGGAAAAGCAATGGTAATGAGCAGTGAAACGCTATTTGGAATTCCTACGACCGCTCACATATTAGGCGGTGCTTGCATGGGTAAAGATGAAAATGAAGGAGTGATTGATTCTAATAATCATGTTTTCAATTATCAAAATATGCTTGTTTGCGATGGAAGTATGATTTCAGCGAATATTGGTGTAAATCCAAGTTTGTCGATTACTGCAATTACCGAACGTGCCATGAGTTTGATTCCTGACAAGAAATAAGTCAATTTATTTGAAATTTTTCTTCGATGCTTTGATTTGAATTATTTCAATCTTACCATTTGGCATTGTGGCGTAAATAACACCATTTCTCTCATGCATTGCAAAGTAATTTTTTCCTTCCGTAAGTGTCATAGTCTCCCAATTTTTTCCGTGGTCTAACGAAATATCAATTCCTGTTGTACCACAGGCATATAAGTTTCCTTCGTAGAAAATGACACATGATCGATATCCTAGTGTTGGTTTTTCTGATGGCAACCAAGTCAATCCTCCATCGGAAGAATAAAAACTCCTATTCTCTGAATTCTTAGGTTGCGTATAATCGCCACCAACGATTACCATTTCTTTTGCATTGATTACACATAGGGAAAACGGACCGCTTCCACTGGATTTTGGATAGTTTAAATCAGTAGATTGCCAAGTTTTTCCTGCGTTTGTTGATTTGAAAAACCTACTTTGCATGCCTCCGCTTACAAAAGTAAAAGAAGAATCGTTCAAGCAATGAACCGTTGATCCGCTTGCGGCAAATCCAGCTTCTCCAATTTCTGCAGGCAATTTAGGCGAAATTTCCGTCCATTGTAAACCAAAATCAGCGGTTTTATAAAGCGTAAATAATCCGTCAACTGGATCTCCCATTAAAAATCCGATGCCAGAAGGCAAAATATCCATTCCATCCAAAAATATTGCTTTATTAGAAATCGATTGCGTTTGTTCTTTTCGATTTTTTAAATTCAACACAACACTAGAATCATTCGATTGCATGGCAACCAAGGTTTTCTTTCCCGTTAGGGCAATGTCTCTAATTTCAGCAATCGGTTTTTTCGAAATTTGTTTTGATTTGAAATTTTTAAGGTTCACTTTATAAATGAAACCATCAGAATTACCGATGTATAAGTTTTTGGAATCACTTGTAATTGCGCGTGAATAGGTGGAATCAGAAGCATATTTAAAGTTCGGATTTTCCCAATGAGTAGGTCTGTAACGACAACATGATTGAAGAATCAAGATTCCAAAACAAAAAGCGAAAAATGTAAATCTATTTTTCATGTTGTGACGTGATAAATTTTGCTTCAAATTTTGACTTTTGTTCCACTTTAAGACTTTTTAAATCAGCTGGTACATCGCGTTTCCAACGTTTGTGAGACCAAAGCCAAAATTGTGGATTTCGAATGATTTCTTTTTCCAATAATTTAGTGTGTATTTCTGTGATTTCTCCCCAACTTTTGGAGGATGGATTGTCTGTAATCAACTTTAATTCCATGGAATAATGTCCGCGTTTTACTTTGTGCAAAACGAAAAACACAACTGCTTGTTGGTATTGATGCGCCATTTGCTCACAACCAAACAAAACCGCTGTTTGTTGATTCAAAAAATCCATCCAATAAGCTTTTCTTGCATCTCCTGGTGATTGATCTGATAAAATTAAAGTCGCAAAAACGTCATTTTTCATTTCCTCAAAAGCAGTTCGCACATTTTTTGAATTCAAAATTTTCATTCCGAAGCGACTTCTTTGCTCGTTGATTTTTTTGTCCCAAAAAGCGCTTGTCATGGGCATTCCGATTCCTACAGCTTGGTGTTTGAATAATAAATTTTGCCCTGTAATCAACCATTCCCAATTGTTGTAATGGCCAGAAACGAGTAAAACACTTTTATTTTTTTCAAAAAGTTCGGTCATCAATTCAGGGTTTTGAACTGTCAATCTTTTGCGCAATTCATTTTCTGAAATACTGAGATTCTTGACACCTTCAGCCAGTAAATCAGTGAAATGTCTGTAAAATTGATTTCTAATTTTTTTGATTTCTCGATCAGATTTTTCTGGAAAAGAACGTTTTAAATTTCCTTCAATGACCTTTTTTCGATATGGAACAATCGTGATTATTAGTACAAAGAAAAAATCAGTAAATAAATAGATGATTCGCAGTGGAAGCAAAGAAATTGGATAAACCAAAATATAATATGCGATTTTGGCGAACATTATTTATACTTATTGGTCCATAGTTTTTGAATGATTTCTGCAATTTCTTGCTCTTTTTTGCTACTTCCAGCGTTGAAGAAATTGGTCGTTTTGATCGCTTCTGGTAGAAATTCTTGTTGAACAAAATTTCCAGGAAAATCATGTGAATACAAATATCCGTCTCCGTAACCCAATTCATTCATCAGTTTGGTTGGAGCATTTCGAAGTGGCAGAGGTACAGGTAAATTTCCCGTTTCTTTCACGACTTGTTGTGCTTGATTAATAGCCATATATGCCCCATTTCCTTTAGGCGAAGTAGCTAAATAAATGGCGCATTGCGACAATATGATTCTAGATTCAGGCCAGCCAATCGTATTTACCGCTTGAAAAGTATTATTCGCCATCACCAATGCCGTTGGATTTGCCAACCCAATGTCTTCACTGGCTGAAATCAATAATCTACGCGCGATAAATTTAGGATCTTCTCCACCTTCAATCATTCTCGCTAACCAATAAACTGCGCCGTTTGGATCACTTCCACGAATTGATTTGATGAACGCAGAAATGATATCGTAATGTTGTTCGCCATCTTTGTCGTACATCGCCAAACTCTGTTGCGCAGAATTTAAAACCATTTCATCGGTAATGACGATTTCAGATTTGTTGTGGTGGATCCCGACGATAATTTCAAAAACATTCAATAATTTTCTTGCATCTCCACCTGAAATTGCCAACAAAGCATTGGTCTCTTTTAAATTGATTTTGTATTTCTTCAATTCAAAATCTTCAGCAATTGCTTGTTTGAGAAGCGCTAGTAAATCTTCTTTGGAATGAGATTGTAGTGTATAAACTTGACATCTTGATAACAATGCTGAAATCACTTCAAAAGAAGGATTTTCTGTTGTTGCACCAATTAATGTAACAATTCCTTTTTCAACTGCGCCTAACAAAGAATCTTGTTGTGCTTTCGAAAATCGATGAATTTCATCTATAAATAAAATCACACCTTTTTGCTGAAACATTCCTGCATTTTCAACGCGTTGAATGACTTCGCGCACGTCTTTCACACCAGACGAAATAGCAGAAAGCACATGAATTTCCCTTTTCAGTTCATGGGCAATTAAAAAAGCCAATGTTGTTTTTCCAACTCCTGGAGGTCCCCACAAAATCATCGAGGGAATCATGCCAGCGTTCAATGCGCTTCGCAACGATGCTCCTTCTTTTAAAATATGTTGCTGACCAATGTATTTGTCCAATGTTTTCGGACGCATTCTTTCAGCAAGTGGAGATTGTATCATCGTTGAATTGGAATTTAAAATTCGTAAGCACCCAAATCTGGATTAGCCATATCTCTAGGATTTCCTTCAATGTCAAAAGGTAAGCTGTATAGTGGATTTCCCAAGCCGTTTATCGGGGATGAAACAACAGGTTTGAAATTTCCTTCAGATACATTTGTGAAAATTGGATCTGTATTCCAAGTAATTTGGTCTTGATACATCTCATTACTTGAAGGAGTTTCTAATTTGATTAAGCAACGTTTGAAAGCGATGTTTAGCAAAGTAGGATCGTTTTCTGGATTCACAGTATCGAAAGCAATTTCACTTGTTTGAGAACCGTAGATGATAGAATTTTTAATTTCTCCAAAACCAATTCCACTGGCGATTCCATTATAGTAATTTCTAATTCCAATTGCTGGTGTTTGACCAGAGCTTCCGTAACCCAATAAATCAGAGTGATTGATGTCGTACGAACCACCGCGTAAAAGGAAAAGTGCATGAATTCCGTTTTTCGAAACAATACAATTTTCCATTTTTATTTTTGGACTGTCATACAGAAAAACCCCATAGCTCGAATTATTGGAAATTTTGGTGTTAGTTACTATTACATTGAATTCATTGGGTAAATTGGCGTCATTGTTTGCGGTCAAATGCAAACCTGCTGTACCATTTTTAATAATGGCATAATCGACTGTTGATGGCAAGGATTTAAAAAAGTAAATTCCATACCATTGACCTGCAATATCTTTGTAAAATTGTTCCAATCTATCTCCTTGAAAAACAACTTCGTGGTCTTTCGTTCCCTTCACATTCAATGTTCCTTTATAAACAAATAAGATGCTATTTTTATGTAAGTAAACTTTCGTGTCTGGTTGAATATTCAAGGTTTTCGCTGAATCAATGATTGCACGATTATAAATTACATGTGGTTTGTCATTTCCCCAAGTTCCTTCCACAAATGTATCGTAATAGAAATAAGCATCTTGTCCCCAGACTGCTAAGCGCAAATATTGGTCTTTACCATTGGTTCTAAATCTGATTGAATCTTCAATAACGAGCGGAGAATTTTGTCCATTTACACTCAACGTAACTTCAACAAAAGCGAACAAACTGTCTTCTGCTAAAATTTCAATGTTTGTATGCTTGTCTCCAGAAATCCCATCGATGTTGATTCTAAAAGGAGAATTTTCGCCACCTACTAATTCAATTTCTTCAATAATAACATTTTTATTTTCTCTATTGTAAATTTTGAATTGTTGTGTAGTAGAACCAACGGTTGTAAAAACGGTGTCAAAAACAAGTGTATCGACTGAAAACTCAAGATTTCCTTTCGAAAAGCCTGTTTGTTTTTTACAACCATAAAAGCTGCTCAATAACGTAATTGAAAATATAATAGAAATATATTGAATGAAACTTTTCACTTTATTAATTTTGGTTCAACAAGGAACGCTACAAAGAACGGTTTTATTTCAGAATATTTCAAGAAACTTACTGAAAACTGACTGTTTTTTAGAAAATAAATTAAAATACTTAAAATAATATGCATACTTTTATTGAAAATCATTGCAGATAAAAAAACTTTCATTAAATTTGCACTCCGAATTTTGAGAATAATAGAATTTAATATATACAAAAATGAAAAAAGACATACATCCAGAAGATTACAGATTGGTAGTTTTTAAAGACATGACAAACGATTACGCATTTCTTTGTCGTTCTTCTGCTGCATCGACTGATACTGTAGCTTGGGAAGATGGAAATGAGTATCCTTTAGTAAAATTGGATATTTCTCACAAATCTCACCCATTCTTTACTGGGATTGTTAAGTTTGTGGATACTGCAGGTAGAATTGATAAATTCAACTCTCGCTACGGTCGTCACAAGAAATAGTCAATCGTTCAAATTATTTAAAAGCTCTCTTTTTGAGGGCTTTTTTTATGTTTTGTTGATTTATAAATCTTAATATTGATGCAATCTATTTGATTTTGCACGTTTATTGAAGTAGAAATACAATGATGGTTAAAAATACATTTTACGTTCTTCTTTTTTATTTCTTATCAGTTTTTTCAGTTTCTGCTGGTAAAATTGAAAAGGGATTTGCTTGTTTGAAAATTTACAATTATTTCGAAGCCAAGCAATTATTTGAAAAATCAATCAAGAAGCAACCAGCAGCAGCGCAATACGGATTGGCAATTATTTATGCCAGAAATGACAATCCTTTTCACAATTTGGATTCAGCATTTTCTTTCATTCAACGTTCTGAAAAATTGTTTCCATTGTTGGGCGAGAAGGAAAAATCAAAATTGAAACTCATAGAAGTGGATTACGAGCACATTTTATCGCTTCGTCAAAATATTTCCACTCAATATTTTAAAATCGCCAATCTTCATCCCTCAGAAAATGGATTCCAATCATTTTTAAATCAACATCCTTGGGCAATCGAAAATGCAATTGCTGTTCATCGGAGAGATTCACTTGCTTTTGATCTTGCCACTGAAAAAAACACAAGTGAAGATTTTCAAAATTTTTACATCAAATATCCAAACTCGGAATATGCCAATGATGCAAAAAGTGCTTTTGATTTGAGATTGTACCAAGAAAAAACTGTCAACGGAACTTTAGGTGAATTGGAACTTTTTTTAATCAATTTCCCGAACAATCCTTACAAAGGTGATGCTGAAGACCGCATTTACGCTCTGTCAATTGAAAAACAAAAGATTGAAAATTACGAAGCTTTTATCAGAAGATTTCCAAACAATCGAAATATAGAAGACGCTTGGAGAAAGCTGTATCAATTGTATATGTACGATTACTCAGAAAAGCGAACCATTCAATTTTTGCAAGATTATCCAGATTATCCTTTTAAATCGGAAGTCGAAATGGACAGGGCACTGTCGTTACAGCAATTGTTTCCTTATAAATCCGGAACGCTTTTCGGATGGATGAATGATAAAGGCGAAATCGTTTTTTCTGCTGAATATGAATCTCTTGGACTGTTCAGCGAAGGGCTTTCATTGGCAGCGAAAAATGGGAAATATGGATATGTTGACAAGTCAAATAATGTAGTAATTCCATTTAAATTTGATGCTGGTTTTGATTTTGAATCGGGAAGAGCCATTGTTGAATTGAACGGAAAACTCGGGATCATCGATAGAACTGGCAAATTGTTGTTTGATATTGTTTTTAACGATTTAGGTCAGTTTTCAGAGGGGTTGATTTATGGTTCAAAAGATTCATTATATGCCTATTACGATAAATACGGTTTGAAAAGATTGGACCAAGATTTTCAAGAAGCTTTTTCTTTTTCAAATGGAATGGCGAAAGTAAAAATCAATGGAAAAGAGGCATTTGTAAATCCTTATGGGGCTTACATTGTACCGCCAATTTATGACGAAATTAGTTTTTTCACGGATTCACTTTTGATATTCCATGAAAATGAAAAATATGGAATCATGAATTTGAAAAATGAGATAATTTTGCCTGCTGTTTATGAGCAAATTGGAAATTTATCTCATGGAAAAGCCATCATTGTCAAGAATAATAAGATTGGTTACATTAATCAAGATGGAATGTTGGTATTACAACCTTCATTTGAGGTTTTTCCAAATTACATGGAAAATGCACAGTTTTCTGGAAATTACGCAAAAGCTAAATCCAAAGATAAGTTTGGGATTATTGATGGAACAGGAAAGTGGATCATCCCTGCAACATATACAAATTTGGGAAATGTCTCAAGTTTAATATCATTTCAAAAGGGTAAAAAATGGGGATTTATTGATTTGACAAACAAAATAGTCATGAAACCAACATTCGATGAAGCAACTTCCATTTTGGATGGTACTTCATTTGTTTTAATTAATGGTAAGCAAGGTTTAATCAATGCAAAAGGTGAATTTATAATTCCTGCTGAATATGATGAGATTAAGAAATTCGAAGAAAATTACTTTTTGGTTTCTCAAAATCTTCAATGGGGTTTATTTTCGGCAAAAGGAGCAGTGATTGTTACACCAAATTACGACTTTATAAAGTTGATAGACAAAGACTTGATGGTTATGTCAAATTTGAGTGAAGTACATTATTATTTCACAAAAAATCAACAAATTTTGGTGCCACAAGTTAAAAGACCTTAAAAATGAAGATACGCGATTTAATACGATCTTTGGCACCATCTTTTTTGTTAAATGCTTATAGACAAAAACAGAAAGACAAGCAACGACAACTGCTACAAAATCAAAAGTCAAAAGGCGAAATTTGGACGAAAGGAGATTTAGTTGCCCAATTAAAGTCAATTGGAATCATTGAGGGAGATGTTTTGTTAGTTCATTCAAGTTTGTCAAAAATTGGATTTATTGAAAATGGTCCCAAGGATCTTGTTGAAGCATTGTTAGAAGTTGTTGGTTCAGAAGGACATATTTTGATGCCAAATTCACCCAATGCTTCTTTTCAGTTAGAGTATATTCAGCATCTTTCTGTGTTTGATGTGCAAAATGAAGCTTCAAAACTGGGTGCAATCACAGAATATTTTAGAAAATTACCAAACGCCATTCGAAGTGAACATCCAACAGAACCAGTTTCTTGTATCGGTCCAGATGCCAATTTTTTTGTTGACAATCATTTCGGAAATATCACACCATACAATGAAAACAGCCCGTTTTATAAGGTTTCTCAAATGAAAGGTAAAATCTTGTATGTCGGTGTAACATTAGATAATGCTGGAACTAATTTGCATACATTGGAAGATGCGATTTCTGATTTCAAGTTTCCAGTTTACCATGAACAAATTTTCGATGTGAAAGTCAAAAGCATAGATGGAACAGTGAAATCAATGCAAACTAAAGTACACAATCCAATTTGGTCTAAAAAGAGACAATGTGATGGACTTTTACCGCTTTTTGTAGAGAAAAATGTTGCAAGAAAAGTCAAAATTGGTCATGCAGAAACTTGGTTGTTTGATGCTGAGAAAATGTTAGAAGTAATGATTGAATCTTATCAATCGAATGGTGTAACAATGTATACGCCAAAAGGAAGTTAATTTTTGATATTTCAGTGCGTCAAAGTAGATTTATTTACAAATTTTTTAGCTGAATTTTAATCTTCTCTTTGTATTTTTGGGCAAAATTTTCAATCATGAGTAAATTCAATTGGACAACAATCAAAAATTATACAGATATCAAATTTGATTTCTTCGAAGGAATAGCAAAAATCACCATTAATAGACCAAAAGTTTACAACGCTTTTCGTCCAGAGACTAACATGGAAATGTTGGATGCCATGAACATTTGCCGCGAGAGAAATGACGTTGGTGTTATTGTTTTGACTGGAGAAGGTGACAAAGCATTTTGTTCTGGAGGAGATCAAAATGTGAAGGGAGTAGGAGGCTACATTTCTGAAAATGGCGTACCTCGTTTGAATGTATTGGATTTACATAAAGCCATTCGTTCAATGCCTAAGCCAGTAATCGCAATGGTAAACGGATATGCAATCGGCGGTGGTCACGTTTTACATGTTGTTTGTGATTTATCAATTGCTTCAGAAAATGCAAGATTTGGACAAACAGGTCCTAAAGTTGGAAGTTTTGATGGTGGTTTCGGTTCATCTTATTTAGCACGTTGTGTCGGACAGAAAAAGGCCCGTGAAATTTGGTTTTTGTGCGAACAATATACTGCCAAAGAAGCTGAAGACATGGGAATGGTAAACAAAGTTGTTCCGTTTGATCAATTAGAAGAAACGACTGTTCAATGGTGTAGAACGATAATGAAACGCAGTCCTTTGGCAATCAGAATGATTAAAAGAGGATTGAATGCTGAATTAGATGGTCAACACGGATTGATGGAATTGGCTGGCGATGCGACTTTGATGTATTATTTAACTGAAGAAGCACAAGAAGGAAAACATGCATTTTTGGAAAAAAGAGATCCTAATTTTCAAAAATTCCCAAAATTCCCTTGATTTTTTGATTAACAGTAATTTACATTTTTATCAATAATTCATGGCATTGTCAGATACAATTATTAAGAATTCTCCTATTTCAAACATTGAGAAAATTTTCAATTACAAACCTGCTGAAATCAATCAGTTGTTAATTAAATGGGGTACAAATTTGTTGATTACTGTCATCATTTTTGTAGTTGGTTTTTGGTTGGCAAAAATGGCTGCTAGAACAGTTCGCAAAGTATTACAAAAAAGCAATACAGACGAAGGTTTAGTCACTTTTTTGACCAGTTTAACTTCCATGGTTTTGAAGGTTCTAGTTGTTGTAACTGGAATCAATCAACTTGGAATTGAAATGACTTCATTTGTTGCCATTTTAGGAGCTGCAGGTTTGGCTGTAGGTATGGCGTTTTCCGGAACACTTTCAAATTTTGCCGGCGGAGTAATGATTTTGGCTTTTAAACCGTTTAAAGTAGGTGATACAATCAAAGCGTTAACTGAAACCGGGACGGTGAAAGAAATTTTGATTTTCAACACTTATTTGCATACTGCTGATAACAAAGTAATTATTCTACCAAATGGCCCAGTTGCGAATGGAAATATTGTCAATTTTACGCGTGAACAAGTCCGCCGGGCTGATTTCAGTATTGGAATCGACTATGGAAATGATCTGAAATTGGTGAAAGATATTTTACACAAAATTATCGCCGAAGAACCTAGAATCATTGAAGAGCCAGCACCTTTCGTTGGAGTGGGGGATTTAGGAGTTGGAACCGTACAAATGATTGTGCGTGTTTGGGTTAAAACAGACGATCATGCTTCGGTTACATTTTTCATTAACGAAAAAATATACCAAGAATTTGGTGATGCGAAAATTGCGATGCCAGCACTTTCTTAATTATTTTCTATGAGCGATTTACAAAATCATCCACTGATTCAAAAGTACATTGAATTCAATCAATTTGGAAAATTGATTGGGATGAATTTCGAAGTTGTTTCTGCTGGAAATATTGAATATTACCTTACAATTGATACTAAACATTTGGCAACTCCTTTAGCTGCTCACGGTGGAGCTATCGCTGCCTTATTGGATGCATCGCTAGGTGTTGCAGGTTTAAGCGCAGTTTGTGAAAATGAAAAGGTGGTTTCAACTTTAGAAATGAGCACACATTTTTTATTGCCAGCTTTGTTAGGAGATTCTTTGATTGCAAAAGCAAATGTCCTTTCTCAAGGAAATAGAATTTTAGTGATTGAAGCAAAAGTTTTTAACCAGAAAAATCAGCTGATTGCTACTGGGAATGGCACTTTTAATGCTTATCCGAAGGAAAAAGCGGGATTGTAGTAATTTTAGAAAAGTTCGAAATATAGCGATATTTCATTCACTCCAAATTTCATTGATTCCCGATTGAAAATAGATTCTCGATTTTCGTACTTGTGATTTTTCAAAAACAGGTTTTCCCTCTTCGTTCAATCTCGGATAGTGCGGCGTATTTCGTTCTAGACTTTTTGGTAAAAATAATAAATCATGCGCAAATCGATTTTGAGTTGCATGTCGAATATGTTCACTGTCGATGCCGATTTTAAAATTTGCATTTTGTTTTTCAAGAAAATTACGATAAAATCCTACTGATAAAATCCCATGACTTGTTTTTCCATAAGGTAAATTTTCAAGGCATCTGAAACCACTAGGGCATTTGGATAAAGGAGTTTTATCCCAAAATGAATTCGCAGTTTCTCCCGTCCAAAGATTTAAGTTGGTGAAAAATTTCCAATCTCTGTATCGGTAATTGAGTTGTATCGTTCCTGTTCTAAATCGATCTTTTTGTTGACCTCCAAATACATCATTTTCAAAGAGCAGGGAAAAGTATCGGAGATGTAATCCCCATCCACCAGACCTTTGTGAAGTTCCCGCTTGGTCAAAATACCAAATATAATTGTAGCCAAGGGCATTTGAAAATTTCGTCTGATGATTTAAACCATCAAATTGAAAATCAGGTGATAAATTCTTCCTTCCAGCCATTAACATTAATCCAGCTGCATTTCGATTTTCCCAAAAATGAGTCCGATTTCCCAAACTCGTAAAGTTATATTTCAATTGTGAAGAAACGTTGAGCTGATAGAAAAAATCTGAATAATAGAAATTTCCTGATATTCCTAGCGCATTGATGTGTGTTCCAAATTGAACAACTGCTCCCAATTGAAATCCAATGGATGGATTTGATTTAAATTGTCCTAGTAAACTTGGAAAGTTCCAACTTAAAAGTGCTGAAATAAATACAAGGCGTCTTAAGCAAAACAATTTTAAAATCATTCTAAGCAAATTTAGGATAATATCCATACAACAATCCGCTAAAACAAAAATAAAGCCATCTATACGGAAGTTGAAAAAAAACTCGATGAACCGTTTATCTTTGTTGATATGCAAACATCCAAATTTTTTTACTGGGGGGCTCAAGTTGGTGGCTGGTTCGTTTACGCGATGTTGACGATTTTGGCAACTTATGCAGATAATCCAGCCAAAATGAATTCTCAGTTTTGGATTTCGTTGCTGTTAATGATTGCTTCTGGATTAGGCGTTACTCATTTGATGCGTCTTTATTTATTGAATAGGAATTGGCTAAGATTAAAATTTGGACCACTTGTTCCGCGAATAGTGATTATTTCAATTGTTACAGCAGCGATTTTTGTTGCTTTGATCCATTTGACATCTTGGATCATAGAAAGTGAAAATATTTTCGACAATTCAATTTTCAATCTTGAACTATTGATTGACATTTTGAGTACTACCTTGTTGATGATATTGTGGAATGCAATCTATTTTACGTATCATTTTTTTAAAAAGTCAATCGACCAAGAATTACATAATTTGCAATTGCAATCGAGTCAGAATGAAATTGAATTGAAAACTTTGCGCTCTCAATTGAATCCACATTTTTTGTTCAACTCATTAAATAGCATTCGTGCTTTGATTGATTTGGAGCCGGTTAAGGCGAAGCAATCTGTTACGACTCTATCAAATCTACTCCGAAACTCGTTAGTTTTAGGTAAACATGAGTTCATCACTTTACAAGAAGAATTGCAAATTGTGAAAAGTTATCTTGAACTTGAAAAGATTAGATTTGAGGAGAGATTAGAAGTTTTTTGGGAAATTGATGAATCTTTGAATGAAATTTTAGTACCACCTTTTATCTTGCAAACACAAGCTGAAAATGCAATCAAACACGGAATTTCAAAAATTGTGGAAGGTGGAAAAATAGTTATTTCAACAAAAAAAGTCAATGAATATTGGATTGAATTGACAATTTTGAATTCCGGAGAATTGGGATATCAAGTGGATACTGGAATTGGGATAGAAAATTCTAAACGCAGGTTAGATTTGCAATATAATGGAAATGCTTTGTTTGAATTATTTCAAAATAAAGATGAGGTCGTATGTAGCATAAAAATTAAGTTATGAAGGTAATTATCATTGATGACGAGAGATTAGCAAGGGAAGAGTTAAAATCTTTGCTTAGTCAATTTAGTTTTATCGAAATTGTAGATGAAGCCAAAAATCCTGAAGAAGGAATTGCAAAAATCAAAGAGCATCAGCCAGATTTGATCTTTTTAGATATTCAAATGCCAGGAATGAATGGATTCGACATGTTGAAAAAACTCGATGAAATTCCAAAAGTTGTTTTTGTAACTGCTTACGATGAATTTGCATTGAAAGCTTTCGAAGTAAAAGCATTGGATTATCTTTTAAAACCTGTTGATCCTGAAAGATTAAAGGAAACAATTCAAAAGGTGCAACTGCCTGAAGAAGAATTTGCTACTAAATTAAATCCCTTGCCAGCTCAGAAGGAAAAAGTCTTGCAAGCTGGTGACAAAATTTTCATCAAGGACGGCGAAAAATGCTGGTTCATTGATATTGCAGAAGTTCGCATGTTTGAATCTGATGGAAACTATGTTAAAGTCTATTTTGATAGATTTAGACCCTTGATTTTACGTTCATTAAATAGTTTAGAAGATCGATTAGACCCGAAATTATTTTTCAGAGCAAATCGAAAATTTATCATCAATTTAAATTGGATCAGTGGTATTGAAAATTGGTTCAATGGAGGTTTACAAGTGAGTTTGAAAGACGGAGAAAAAGTTGAAATTTCTCGCCGTCAAGCCATTCGTTTTAAAGAATTGATGAGTTTGTAAATTATCAATTAAACCAAAGAAATATGGTCTTCATGAATTTCAATTAACCTTTGTTTGTACAAGTTCCCAACTGCTTGTTTGAACGTTTTTTTACTCATTCCCAACGTGTCGCGAATTGCATCTGGATCACTTTTGTCTGTTAAGCGCAGTTTTCCTTCGTTTTTTTCTAAGAATTTTAAGATGATTTCGCTGTTTGGCTCAATTTTTTGAAATCCAGGTTTTTCTAAAGAAATATCCAATTTTCCATCCTCACGAACTTTGGTTACATACCCTTTACAACGTTCACCACGTTTCAAAAATCTGAAAATATCGCTGTTATATATTAAGCCACTGTAAGTATCATTTACAACAACATTTTTTCCTAAATCCGTTGTTTCGCAGATTAATACATCTACTTCGTCTTTTTCTTTTACTACGATTAATTCTGTTTCAAAAAACTTTTTGACCTTAGCAGATGCTACCAATCTTTGCGTCGCTTCATCGAGATATAAATAAACAAGGTAATATTTACCTTCTTCCATTTTCAAACTTTGTTCTTTGAAAGGAACAAGCAAATCTTTTTCTAATCCCCAATCTAAAAAAGCGCCAAAATGAGTCACTTCTTTTACTTTCAGAAATTCAAATGAATTCAATTCTATCAATGGTTTTTCAGTAGTAGCAACCAATCGATCTTCAGAATCAAGGTACAAAAAAACTTCTATTTCATCACCGATTGATAAATCAGGAGTTAGATATTTAGTTGGTAACAAAACATCATTGTCTTCATCATCGCCCAAATAGGCGCCAGGATTGGTGAAACGTAATATAGTAAGTGTATTGAATTGACCGAGATGCATCATAATTTTTCGTAAAGCACAAAGGTAGGAATAAACGGGGAAGGTTTATCGATTTCTTAAATTGGATTTTCTAGTGACAAAAAAAAGGTTATCAAGTATTGAACCGATAACCTTTGCAATTTATTAATCTAAGTTTTTAAAAATAAGAACTTGATGCTGATTTTGAATTAATAATCGCGCAAGGCAAGTTCAATTCATTTGTCATCAATGATTGCGCAAATTTGTCAAATTGAGGCAACAAACTTTCTGTATGATATGCCAAAGCAATTAAATCACCTTGATTAGCTTTGGTGTAGTCAATAATTTTCTTTTGAAACGAACCGCTTCCATCGATGTGCGTTACATGCGAAGTCAGTTTTCTATCATCGTATTGATTTTTAACCAATAAAATACGAGTAGCCATTTTTTTACTTTGCAATGGATCTGTTACTTTTTCAGTCACAATGTGTAATTCTGCATCAAACATCATGGCCAAATCTCCCGCAACATTCGTGATTTGAAGACTCTCTTTGGTTAAATCAATTGGAACAATAATTTTCTTGATTTCGATTAGTGGTGTTTTTTCTTGAACAACTAAAAATGGCACATTTGAACTGGTAATCACTTTCATGGCGTGACTTCCGAACAATTTTTGCATTCCCACTTGTCCGTGAGTTCCCATGATAATTAGTTGGGCATATTCTCGTTTGGCAATTTTACCAATGTCTTCGAAAATCGAACCAACTTCAATCAATGAAGTCAATTCAACATTGGTTTCTTTTGGGAAATTATTTAAAATATCATCTAATTTTTGCTTAGCTGCTGCAACTTTACTTTTATCAGAAACTATATGTACAACTTGAATTTCCGTTTTTACGTGTTTTCCAATGTGCATAGCATATTTCAAAGCAACATCACCAACACTAGTAAAATCATGTGGTACTAAATATAAATTATGACTCATAGTTTGTTTTTTTATTCAAAAATAACGAAAAAATATGTCCAATGGTTGATTTTGAATCACCAATGAACAAAATATGTCTTTGAATGATTAAATGTAAATTTTTGCTAAACAATTGATTAACGACACAATGAAATCTTGACACTTAATTTTTTGATTTTTTTCTTGTGAAAAAGCGCTTTGATTTTATTGTATTTTTTTGCTTTAATTGCGATATAACTATAAGAATCAAACACTTCGATAATCCCAATTTCTGTTGCTTCACAATCCATTTCTTTCATGAAAAATCCTGCGATATCCATTTTACGAATCTTGTCTTTTCGTCCTACGCTCAAATACAATGTAGTCCAACCAGTTTCTTGAAAATGTCCGATAATTTCTGGAACTTTTTCATTCTTGATTTCTAGTGAATTTGTGTATTCCGGTAATGGTTCATCTTCAGAGTGAACTAAATATACTTTTCCATCTTTTTGCATTCTTGCAGTCCGTCCATTTCTGTGCGTAAAATCTTGCATGGTATGCGGAAATTGATAGTGGACAACATAACTTATATCTGGAATATCCAATCCTCTAGCGGCCAAATCTGTACAAACCAATAAATTTTCACTTCCGTTTTTGAATTTGATTAAAGCGCGCTCTCTTTCCGGCTGTTCCATTCCACCATGAAATAGTACATTGCTTTTTCCATATTCGATTAAGTGTTTTGAAATTCGTTCTGTTGCTTCTCTATGTGAACAAAAAATCAAGGTCGGACTTGGCTTCAAAGTAGCCAAAAACGAAACCAATGCAAAAAGTTTGTCGTGTCCTTCAGCTTTGATTCCATGATAAGAAATATCAGGTTTTTCTGCTTCTAAGAAATCATGGGTTGTAAACGTAAAACCTTTAATGATTTCAGGCAGTTCATCGATTTTCGTCGCGCTGATTAATTGTATAGATTTTATATCATTTCCATAAGAGTATATTTCATTGATTTCTCTTAAAAATCCCATTTCAAGGGTTTTGTCATATTCATCAATGATCAGATGCGAAAAGCCTTTCAAGCCTTTGGTTTCTCTTCGAAAATGATCCAACATTCGTCCTGGTGTTGCAACAATCACTCTTGGATTTTGCTCCATTTGCTGCGCTTCATTTTTGTAGGAATGTCCACCATAACATAGAACAGTTTTGATTTCTGTTTTCAATGAACTCCAATTTTTAGCAACTTGATGCGCTAATTCACGAGTAGGGCAAAGTATTAAGATTTGCTCATTTTCAGGAGCTTTCTCTAAAATTTCGATTAATTTGATTAAATAGGCCAATGTTTTCCCACTTCCAGTATTGGCTAGCAATATAGAAAACGAACTTTTGTCTTGGAAATAAACGGATTGCATGTCAGTCGGACGTTCAAGTCCTGCATTGACAAAATATTGATTGTAATTCACACCACAAAGTTAGGAATAAAGCTCAATGATTTTTATTCAGACAATTTCAATTCAGAAGTAAAGACTTTATTTTCCCAATTCTTCCAAACGTTTTTGACGTTGCATTGGGTTTTCTTTGTCTTTCTGTTGTTGAAACAATTGAAATCTTGTTGGTTGCACTGTAGCTGGCCACGAATTATTGTCTAAATCACAGTCAGCTGTTTCCAAAAATGGATCTATTCTTATTGATTTCACTTTTTGGTCTAAAATCAAAACTTTTGACACTTGTGTTTCGTCCATTCTCCAAATTTCAGCAGGAATTCTGATAACATCTGTTTTTCCATCTTCAAATGTTACTTGAATGATCACAGGGGAAACCAAACCACCTTTGTTACTGAATTTCAATTCGTAAAATTCTTTTCCACTGTTCAATAATTTCAAATCCTCTGCAGATAATTTTTGTTTCAATTCATCATATTGCTTTTTATCCAATGCATCAGCTTCGTAAATTTTACGTTTTGCATAGAAATCATCAATGGTTGGATCCAATTCGTTGACCGTTTTTTCGATGCTGGCTTTATTTCTTGTATCCCCAATAAATTGATCTTTTTGAGCAATTTTTTCTTTGTTGATTTGCTTTTCAACTGTTGGGTCTTGGGTATTTAATTCAAAATGATTTACATCATCTAGAGAAATATCAACAAACTCAGTAGAGTAGAACCAACCTCTCCAAAACCAGTCTAAATCCACTGCAGAGGCATCTTCCATTGTTCTGAAAAAATCAGCTGGTGTTGGATGTTTGAATTTCCACCTTTCACAATATATTTTGAAAGCATAATCAAAAAGTTCACGACCCATAATCGTTTCGCGCAAAATGTTCAATGCCGTCGCAGGTTTTCCGTATGCGTTATTTCCAAATTGATAGATAGACTCAGAATTAGTCATAATTGGTGAAATGAACTTCGGATTTCCACGCATGTAATCCGCAATCATATATGCTGGACCGCGACGAGATGGATATCCACGTTCCCATTCTTGTTCTGTCAAATATTGAACAAAAGTATTTAATCCTTCATCCATCCACGACCATTGTCTTTCATCAGAATTGATGATCATGGGAAAGAAATTGTGTCCAACTTCATGGATGATCACGCCCCACATTCCGTATTTTGTTTCTTCAGAATAAGTCCCATCTTCTTCTGGACGACCGCCATTGAAGCAAATCATCGGATATTCCATTCCAATTTGTTTGGAATGCACAGATATGGCAACAGGATATGGATAATCAACTGTGTATTTTGAATAAGTTTTCAATGTATGTGCAACCAATTTGGTGGAATATCTTTCCCACAAAGGATTTCCTTCTTTTGGATAATAGGACATCGCCAAAATAGATTTTCCGCCAATTTTCACTGACTGCGCATCCCACATGAATTTTCTAGAACTTGCAAAAGCAAAATCTCGCACATTAATCGCTTTAAAGATCCAAGTTTTGGTTTTTGAAGTGCCTTCTTTTTCGTTTTCTTCAGCTTCCGCTTGCGTCACAATCAAAACAGGTTTATCTGACGTCGAAGCAGTTTTCATTCTCGATTTTTGTTCAGCAGTCAATACTGAGGAAGCATTTTGTAATTCTCCAGTTGCACCGACAATGTGATCAGCAGGAACGGTGATACTTACATTGTAGTCACCAAAAGGAAGCGTAAATTCTCCTTTGCCTAAAAATTGTTTGTTTTGCCAACCTTCAACATCATTGTAAACACACATTCTTGGGAAGAATTGTGCTATGGTGTAAAGGTAATTTTTGTCTTTTTGAAAATATTCTAATCCAGATCTTCCACCTACTTTATCTCTATCGTTGACATTGTACCACCATTTAATTTTGAATGAAATACTTTGATTTGGTCCCAATGCTTGCGGAGGATCTATACGCATCATCGTTTTATTGATGAAATATTTCAGATTTTGACCGTTTGTCGATTGAACATATTCAATTTTGAAACCACCGTCGTAGTAGAAAAGTTTTCTTTTAACATCATTGATGCTTTTGAAATCTTCCATTTTTTCAACTTCAATCAATTTTGAGTCAGAATTTTGCGCGTAAATATTTTGGTCCAATTGTAACCATAAATATTCTAACTTATCAGGTGAATTGTTGGTATATGTGATAATTTCCTCACCACGAATGATTTGTTTTTCATCGTCTAAAACTAAATCAATTTTATAATCCGCTTTTTGCTGATAATAATGATTTCCTGGCGCACCTGCTGCCGTTCTAAATTCGTTTGGAGTTGGCAATTCAATATCCAATTGCGCAAATTTAGTTTGACCAAAACCGATGGAACTAAGAACTAAAAGACTTGAAGAGAGAAATATTTTCATGGAGTTAATTTTTCAATTGAATAACAGATGATTTCTGATTTTGCAGAAAAACCGCTGTTTGTTTATTGTTATTTTGAATAAAAGTTAATTTATTTTGTTGTGCTTCAAAAATGTCCATCATTGAACTAAATGTGATGTTTATTTTTTCATCTAAAATTACATTTTCTGCTAAGAGGTAAATTTGAATCATTCCGTTTGGTGAAATGTCGAAACCTAGTAAATGGAAATCGGCTTTTTGATTGTCAAATTCTACTTGAAATGAGTTCAAAATAAATTTTTCAACTGCGATTTGAGCCAAGGTATCTTCAGTTAAGTATTCTAAGCTTTTGTCGATTGATTTAGATTTTATTAATACATCTTCCAAATCATGCGCTGAAAGTACAATTGTTGTCTCCAAAGTATGGTTGATTTCATTGTATTGCATTTCTGCAAAACCAAAATAATAGTTATGAGACCAAGCACCAAAGCTCAATAAAAAACTGGAGAGAAATAAGAAAATAAATTTCATGACTTTCCAAAAATAAGAAAGAAATTAAACAAAATTGAAGTTTAGGTTAAAATGTAATTGCATTTCTTTTAGAATCCTTGCTACCTTTACTCTAAAATTATAGTATAAATGACTAAAACAGCGGTAAGAAAATATTTAGCAAGTTTATTTTTTGCTGTGATTATATTTTCGATTTCCAATTGGCAACAATTTGAATCGGCTTTAAGTTTCGTTTTAGCTTGGAATGTATTCGGAATATCATACATGATTTTCAATTTGATACTTTTTTCAAAATCAGATGTAAATCAAATTCAAAAACAATGTTCAAAAGAAGATGTTAGCAGTTGGGTTTTGTTTGCGTTTGTGATTACCGCATGTTTGATAGGTTTACTTAGTGTTCTAAGTTTTATGAATAACACCAGCACTTGGCAATTAGGTTCCATCATTGGGTCTATTTTGTGTATTTCCGCTGTAGGTTTTTCTTGGTTAATGGTACATTTTGCATTTGCAGTTCGTTACGCACATTTATATTACGGTGACAACAATAAGCAGTTTTCGAAGCATGCTAAAGGATTGGTTTTTCCTGAGGACGATGTTCCAGATTATTTTGATTTTGCCTACTTTTCAATCGTGATAGGAATGACTTTTCAAGTATCAGATGTTGTCATTACATCAAAAGGGGTAAGAAGATTGGTTTTAATGCATTCCATTATCGCTTTTATTTTCAATACAGTAATAATCGCCATGACTGTCAGTCAAGTGATAGGAATGAACAATAAATAATTGAATTACAATCTTTCCAAAGGTGTTTTTACTCCATCAACGAGTGAGTAGCAAGCCAATTTATCCTTGAAAACCGCTGTTTTGAAGATTGATTTTTTAAGCAACATGCGCACACACTCTTGAATTCCCTCAACAATAGATGGATGTGGATGAATTAACTCTGATAAAACTTCTATACCAGTATTCATTTTAATTAATAAACCTACAGCTTGTATTGTAGATGAGGCATGTTCTCCCACTGCACGCATTCCTAGGATTTTCATTTCAGCATCGTTAGTGACAATTATTTTGAAAAAACCTTGGGTTTTACGCATGGCAATCGCTCTGGCAATGACCGAATAATCAATTTTTACAACTTTGACAGGAATGTTTTTTTCGATGCATTGCTGTTCATTAAGACCAACTGCCGCCACCTCTGGATTCAAAAACATAATGGTGCAAACATTGTCGTAACTTATTCTTTCTTTGGTATTTTCAAAAATCTTTTCCACCGCATGTCTTGCTTCGATTTCGCCCATATTCACTAGCGCAATTCTGCCCGAAACATCTCCAACCGCATAAATGTTTGGAATATTTGTTTGAGTGTCATTATCTCCGATATGCATTCCTCTTTGAGACATTTTCACACCAGCATTATCCAACCCAAGCTTTTCAATATTTGGAATTCTTCCAACAGATAATAGCGCTTTTTCAACTTGGATGATTTCGTTTTCTTTGTCAGGATATGAAAGTTCATATTCAACCAGTCCGTTTTTGATTTCCATTCTAACTAGAGAAGCATTATGATGCACAATTACACCGTTTTTCTCCATGTTTTTGCTTACTAAATCTGAAATATCTCTATCTTCAAATGGTAGGATTCTGTCTTGACGATCAATGATATAAACTTTTGTTTTTCCGAAATTAGAGAATATGGTGGCATATTCACAGCCAATAACACCTGCACCAACAATGACTAAACTTTCAGGATAATTATCAATATTTTCGATGCCGTCGCTTGTCAATATTATCTTTTCATCAATTTCAATATTCGGAATTGATCTAGGTCTACTTCCTGTTGCTAAAATGATATTTTCTGCCCAAATAATTTTTTTTTCTCCATCGTTTTCAATTTCAATTTCATGATTTGAAAGCAATTTTGCACAACCTCTTTTATAATCAAATTTTGTGTTTGTTGTTTCATTCTGAAGCAAAGAAATATGACAAGAATATTGAAATTTTCGTTCAAAAACAGCTTCTTCCAAAGTGTTTTGAACGTCTTTCCATGGAATTTCATATTTACTTCTTTCTGTTGAATTGCCAATGGTTTCATTGATGTCACTCACTTTTCTTGATAATTCCCACATAGTTTTAGATGAAAGTGCACCATTATAAACGCCAGCGCCACCAACCCTGAATTTTTCAATTAAGCATACACTTTTATTGAAGTCAATTCCTCTCATTGCTGCTGAATAACCTGCTGGTCCACCACCAATAACAACTAAATCAAATTTTTCCATCAAGACTATTAATTTCTGCTTAAAAGTAATAGCTTTCCTTATCATTTTACATCTTTAGCTTAATTTTCTAAATTTGTAGAATGATTTACAAGGATATTTTGTCGCAATCTAATGATGAGTTTCAAGAGAACAAGAAACTGATTCAAAAGTTTAAAAAATCTAATCACCGTGAATTGGACCAATCTTTCCATAAAGAACATGAAAAAGTCTTTAAATCTATAGATTGTCTTGCGTGTGCAAATTGCTGCAAAACTACAAGTCCCATTTTTCGAGATATAGACATTAAGCGTATTGCTAATAAATTGAGAATTCCAATTGGGAAATTTATAGATTTATACTTAAAAATTGATGAAGACAATGATTATGTCCTAAAGCAATCGCCTTGTACCTTTTTAAGTGCCGACAATACTTGCGATATTTATGAAGATAGACCGCTAGCTTGCAGAGAATATCCACACACCAATCGTAAAAATATGTACCAAATTTTAGACCTAACGTTAAAAAATTCTCACATTTGTCCAGCGGTATCTAAAATATTCACAAATTTAAAGCCTAAAAAGTAACCTATTTCCAACTTTTTTGATTTCTTTTACGTCTTAATTTTATCAGCGTGCTATGAATTCTGATTGGATTTTCTATTGAAATTAACTAATTAGTTTAATTTTGATGGCGTTTTCTGAATAAAACAAATTAAAGACTATGAAAAACATCTTTCTCCTAGGTGTATTGTGCTTATTTTTAAATGATTCATTCGCTCAAAGAGCAAAGGATGGAGTTTATACTGCCACTACTGCAAATATTGTTGTTAATTCCTATACTGCTCTTACTGCAAATGCCAGCGCAAATCAAACATCAATTTCTGTTTCTGATGCTGTACTGACTAATGCAATATTAACAACAGCATTATCTCCTGGAGATTTGCTATTGATCATTCAAATGCAAGGTGCTTCTTTAGATATTGATGTCACTGCAACAGTAGATTGGGGAGGAAGTTACACTTCAGCTTTTGGTCATGCAGGTGATTGGTATAATTTTCTTGACCAGTGGGGACAAGTAACCAATTACAATCAAGCTGGAAAAAACGAATATGTCCAGGTTGCTTCTGTATCGGGAACAACAATCAATTTGACTTGCGGATTAAAAAATAGCTATGCTATTAGTGGTAAGGTGCAAGTTATTCGTGTACCTAGATTTAGCCAATTAACAATTAATTCAGCAGCGAGTTTGGTGCCATCAACATGGAATGGAACCACTGGTGGAGTAATTGCCATCGAAGTAGATGGAAATCTTACTATTAATCCTACTGGTAAAATTGATGCCAGTGGAAGAGGATTCAGAGGTGGTCAGCAAGTTGATAATGTTTCAACAACTGCTGGCGCAGGCAGTGTAAATGATACTCCATATCCTGGTACTTCAAACAGCGATATTGCCTCCGAAAAAGGTGAAGGTATCGGAGGTTATACTTCTGAGTATATTGCTTTGTATTCGCGTTTTGGTGTTTCAGCTCCTGCAAATGGAGGTGGAGGAGCATATCATCATAATTCTGGCGGCGGAGGTGGATCAAATGTTGGTTCAGGAGCTTATACAGGCAAAGGTGTACCCGATCCTCTTTATAATTCCATTTGGAATTTAGAAGCTAATCCGATAGGAGGTGTCAACAGCTCAGGTGGAGGAAGAGGTGGATATAGTTATTCTAACACAAATCAAAATGAAGCAGTTTTAGGACCAAATCAATTAGCTTGGTCTGGTGATTATAGAAGAAATAATGGTGGATTAGGAGGGAAACCTCTTGCCTTTGATGCAACACGTGTATTCCTTGGCGGAGGTGGAGGAGCAGGAGATCAAGATAATAATTACGGAGGAGCCGGAGGAACAGGGGGAGGAATTGTAATGCTTCAAGTCTTTGGTACTATATCAGGTCAAAATGCTGCAACTTGCACAATAGAAGCAAATGGAGCAAATGGTGTTGCCGCAAATTCACAAAATCTAACAGCAACATTTGCTCAAAAGTTTGGTAATGATGGTGGCGGTGGCGGTGGCGGCGGCGGCGCAATTATAATCTCTAATAATGGAAATGTTCCTGCAGGAATTGGCCTTTTAGCCAGAGGAGGTAATGGAGGAAACCAAAATCTCTCCGTAGGTCCTTTACAAACAGTGAATGAAGCAGATGGTCCTGGCGGTGGCGGTGGCGGTGGTCAAATTTCTATAACTGCAGGTTCACCGACCACAACTGTTTCCGGCGGTGTCAATGGAATTACCAATTCAACTCAAGTAAATGCTTTTCCTCCAAATGGCGCTACTTCTGGTGGTTCCGGGCTTTCAAATACTGGCGTTAATTTTTATGATTTGAATGTTCAAAATGCATCAATTTGTGGGAATGGAACTGCAAATTTGTCGGTAACGGTTATCGGAACTTTACCAGCTGGAACATCAGTTGGTTGGTACACCAATCAATTTAGTGGATCGCCTGTGCATACTGGATTGACTTTCATAACTCCAAGTTTGACCACAACAACAACCTATTGGGTTGGGATTTGTCCAGGAAGTTTTAGAAAACCGGTTCAAGTAACCGTTGGATCAAATCCAACAATTTCAGGAACAGCTACTATTACAAATGTTTCATGCGCAGGAAACGATGGAGCAATAAGTGGGTTGACTGTTTCTGGTGGGACGCCAAACTATACCTATTCATGGAACGGAAATCCATCAGCTTCTGCAAATTTGACTAATGCTAACGCCGGTTCATATACTTTAACAGTGACTGAGTCAAATGGTTGTTCTGCAACGAGTGGACCTTATACAATTGCAAGCGCAGGAGGTCCGGTTATTAACGCAAGCTTAGTAAATATAGTAAATCCAACTTGTGCTGGAGCGAATGGTTCAATAACAGGAATAACACAAACAGGAGGTGTTGCAACATCTTGGAGCAATAACGGTGGTACAAATCTTAATGCAAATAATTTGAATGCTGGAAGTTACACACTTACAGTAACTGATGCAAGTAACTGTTCTGCAACGGCTGGACCTTTCGTTTTAACAGCACCTACTGGACCAACGATTGATGCTACAAACATTGTTATAAGCAATGAGAATTGTGGAAATGGAAATGGTTCAATCTCTGGAATCAATGCGAATGGAGTTAGTTTAACATACAGCTGGTCGAATTCAACACAAACAACTTTAGATATTTCAAATCTTTTAGCAGGATCTTATACATTAACTGTACTAGACAACCAAGGTTGTTCTGCAACCAGTGGTCCTTATGTTATTGGTTCTAACCCAGCTCAAACAATAAATGTTTCAGGAGTTATATTAACACCAGAGACTTGTAGTCAAGATAATGGAGCAATTTCTGGAATTCAAATTTCAGGTGGTGCGGCTCCTTTAAGTTATTCTTGGACTAATACTGCACAAACAACTTTGGACATTTCAAACCTCAGTAATGGCACTTACACTTTGACAGTTTTAGATGGAAATGGATGTTCATCAATCTCAAATCCATTTTCTATCGTAGATACACCTATGCCAACAATAAATGATTTAAACATTTTGATTGTAAACGAGTCTTGTACTGGTAATGATGGTTCAATTGCGGGAATTACAACATCAGGCGTTGGATTGACTTATCAATGGAATGGAGTTTTAAGCACACTGAATCAGAGTAATTTAGTTGCAAATTCATATACACTTCTTGTGACTGATGTAAATGGTTGTAGCGTTTCATCTGGCCCATATGATGTATCTGGTAGTATACCATTAAGTATTGATTTGACAAATGTTAGTACCACAAATTCAGCATGCACAACGAATACTGGGTCAATTTCAGGAATTAGCATAACAGGTGGGATTAATCCAGTATTCACTTGGTCTAATGGTGCAGCTATTTTGAATCAAAATGGTTTAGGTGCTGGTTCTTATACGATTTCAGTAAATGATGATCAAGGATGCACAGACGCTGAGACTATTGTAATCGCATTAAACTCAGGTCCTCTTATTAATAGCAATGCAGTAAGTATAGATCAAACAAGTTGTGGACAAAATAATGCAGAAATTTCTGGACTTGTAGATAATTCTGGTAATTCCAGTTATAGTTGGACTGGTACGACGGATACAACCTTAAATCTTTCTAATTTGTCTTCTGGGACATATTCTTTAACTGCAACTGGTATTGATGGTTGTGTTTCTCAATTCGGGCCAATTGTAATTAATGCTTCAACTTCTCCAACTGCAGACTTTAGCTATTCTCCTTTGGATGTTAACCCTGGCGATTTAGTCCAGTTTTCAGATTTATCATCTTCAGATGTAGTATCTTGGGATTGGCAAGTTGATACTACAGATTTTTTTATTGAAAATCCTAACTATATTTTTGTAACCGAAGGAACATATCAAGTTGTATTGTTAGTAACTGACGGAGCTGGTTGCACAGCTTCAATAACCAAAATTATTCCAGTTTACAATGAATTGATAATTCCAAATGTACTTACTGTAAATGGAGATGGTAACAATGATAAGTTTGAAATTAAGGGATTAGAAATAAATACAACTGTTGAAATTTTAAATCGATGGGGAGAAATTGTTTTCAAATCTGATAATTATTTAAATGATTGGAAAGGACAGGATATGAGTGGAAATTACTTAAGTAACGGGGTTTATACTTATCGTATAAAGACCAAAAAGGGGGAGGTTAAACAAGGATTTGTTCATCTAATTGATTAATAATTGTTTTGAATAAAAAAAAATAGTATTTTTGTTTTAATAATTAAATTCTTTTGAAGTACACTACTGAAGATATAATTGATACTGCATCGAAATCGGTTTTTGACTCAATTCGTGACCGCTATGTTAAAGAGGATTCTTTAGCTGTAGTGATGTCTCATTGTGGGGTCTTTTCTCAAGATCTGGTTAACAGTCTAGGAGAGGGAGCTGAAGAAATTTTAATTTCTTCTAATGAAAAAAGACAGATGATCAGAAAAATATTCTCCGTTTTAATTGAAGGCTTACAGAATATTAAAATTCATGGTGAACCTACCAAGGAAAATGTTAAGTCAGGAATTTTAGTACTTGCAAAAGGAGAAGATTGTTACAAAATCACTTTTGGAAACTTAATTCTAAATGATTTCGTTCCTAGTATGGAAGAACGCTTGACAGAATTAAATCAACTAGATGAGGTAGAATTGAAAGAGCGATATATGAAAGTATTAAGCGAAGGAATTTTATCAAACAAAGGTGGTGCAGGGCTTGGATTTATAACCATGAGAATGAAAGCAAAATCAAAGTTAAATTTTCATTTTCAAAAGGTTTCTGATGAAAAATCAGTTTTTACTTTTGAGCTAATAATTAATAGGTTAACTGAAAACGCTTAGCTTTTCTTTGTTTTTCACTCTATTTTTCTAGTTTTATGATAAAAGTAGCATTCGATCACTCGTATGCACATCCGTTACCGGAAAATCATCGCTTTCCCATGGAGAAGTACGATTTACTCCCAAAACAACTTCTATTGGAAGGTACTTTAGATGAAAATCATTTTTTTGTTCCTCAAATTTTAGATTTCAAAGATGCGCTAGAAGTTCACGATTCTCATTATTTGAGTAAACTTTGCAATCTTGAACTTACTGCTCGTGAAGAAAGGATTTCAGGATTTCCTCACTCAAAAGCTTTGGTGGAGAGAGAATTTAAAATCATGGAAGGAACAAGAATGTGCGCTCAATTTGCAAAGGAACATAACGGAGTTGCGTTTAATATTGCTGGGGGAACACATCATGCTTTTACTAACAGGGGAGAAGGATTTTGCTTGTTGAATGATCAAGCAATCGCTGCCAAATGGTTACTAAATCAAAAGTATGCAAATCAAATATTAATTATTGATTTAGATGTCCATCAAGGAAATGGAACCGCTGAAATTTTTAAAAACGAATCCAGGGTATTTACTTTTAGTATGCATGGTGAACACAATTATCCTCTTCACAAGGAAGTTTCAGACCTTGATATTCCTTTGTTTGATGGCATGAATGATGAGGTTTACTTACATTTATTAACTTCCACTTTGAATTTAATTCTAGAAAAAATTACCCCAGATTTCATATTTTATCAATGTGGAGTTGATATTTTGTCGACAGACAAATTGGGTAGATTGAATCTTACGTTAGAAGGATGTAAGAAAAGAGATGAAATTGTTTTTCAAATAGTTAAACATTTAGACGTTCCAGTTGTTTGTACAATGGGAGGAGGTTATAGCCCAGATATTAAGACAATTATTGAAGCACATGCCAACACATTTCGAGTAGCAAATAAATATTTTGAGTAATGAAGTTGATTTTTAAAGTGATATTTTGTGTTGTAATTTGTCTTTTTTTGGGTGGACTTTCTGGTTATGCTACGGTTTCAGAAATCAAAAATTGGTATTTACATTTGAATAAACCTACATTTAATCCGCCAAATTGGTTATTTGGTCCAGCATGGTCCACACTTTATACTTTTATGGGGATTTCTTTTGCTTTGATTTGGGATAGATTGGATAAAGCCAAGATAAAAATTTTCACTTCCAAAGCTGTAATATTTTTTATTATTCAATTTTTTCTAAACCTTGCATGGTCAAGTATTTTCTTTTCCCTGCATTTGGTTGCTTTTGCCTTGATTGAAATGTTGATCTTATGGGTATTTATTCTTTTGACTATAATTCAGTTTTATCGAATTAACAAAATTGCAGGTATTTTGCTTGTTCCATATATTTTATGGGTATCATTTGCGACTGTGTTGACTGCTTCGATTTTAGTTTTGAACTAAGAAATAGGATTAACGTTCGTCTTACTAAATTATTTTTCTTCGTTTGTCGATGTTTTAAATTTAGCAAAATCTCAATATTGAAATCCAGTTATTCCTCCGTCAAGACTTTATTTTAAATTGCATTTTAGCTCTTGCAATTTTTGGTAATAAAGGAATAAGCTGATTGAATATATTATCAATTTCTCTATTGAAGTTATAACATCATACTGAAGCTCAAGTATTTTGAGGTTCAAGTTTCTCAAGTTTTTTGATTTACTTTTCAATGCATTTTTGGATTCCTAATGGGAAACTATCATTATTGTTTGAAAAAATAGAGACAAATAAATATTTGCGTAATTTATATTACTAATTGAAATATAGTTTAGAGTTCTTTTTCCATCAAAAAATGTTGTAAGACATCAAAAAGTTTATAAGATGGTTCTTTTAATTCATAACCTAAATTTAAGTAAAAATCAACCGCATAGTCGCGAGCATGTAAGATAATTTTTTTGACTCCCAATGTTTTGCTTTTTAATTCTGTCGCAAGCATGATTTTCTTTCCATAACCTTTTCCCTGTAAATCAAAATCAACCGCAACAAATCTTACTTGTGCCATTTGATTTTCAGTAATATCTAATCTGGCAATGGCGAGAATAGTACCATTTTCAAAAAGAGCGAAATGAATTCCGGTTTCGTCTCCATCATTTTTTTCAGAACCACGAATCTGGTTTAAAGGTTCGCGTAGTACTCGGAATCTTAAATCATAATAAGCTTCCCATTCTTTCTCATTTCGAGGTGTTCTAATATCTACCATGATTTAAATGCAATAGAACTTACTCTTTTCGTATTCTGATTTTCAATTCTCTCTTGTCTTATAAATGTTTGAGATTGTTTATCTTCAAAAACTTCCTGCAAGTTTCTTATTTTGCCAGCGGGAACAAAATGGGCATGCATCCAATTCAAAATTTCTTCCGCGTTAAAATCTTTAATTTTATTTTGCAGAAGTTTTGCTAACTTTTCACGATTAATTACCCGGTTTTGATTTGTTTTGAATGCCAAATCTTCAGGTAAGTCCTCTAAACCAAGATAAGAACAGAGTTTAATAAAATGAGCATCACTTCCAATAGCAAAAGTGATTTGAAATAAGTCGTCAGTTATAAATATTTCGCCGTATGGGGCAATATTAGGATGTAAACTTCCTATTCTTTGTGGAATAACATTTTGCATTAGATATCCTGATGCTTGATTAACAAGACTGCAAACAGCTGCATCATAAAGTGAAACATGCACTGTTTTGCCTTCACTAGTATGTGTTCTTTCTAACAAAGCTAACAAGATGCCTTCTTTCAATTGATGCGCAGCCAAAACATCAATTAATGCAACTGGCATTTTAATTGGACCACTTTCTTTCGTCCCATTCATAGACATAAATCCACTTTCAGCTTGCAGAATTAAGTCGTAGGCCACACGGTCAGAATCAATTCCAAATCCAGAAATTTTTCCATGAATTAATTTTGGATTGATTTTTTTTAATTCAACTTCGCCAATTTTAAATTTGACGTCATCGCCTTTCTTGAAATTTGTAAGTAGTATATCTGCATTTTTTAGCAAATCAATAAATACAAGATAATCAGCTTCTTTTTTTAAATCTAAAGCTTTATATTTTTTACCAAAGTTAATGCTAGCAAAGTAAGATGAAATTGAATTGTCTTTGTCTTCATTTGCCAATTTCCATGTTCTTGTTACATCAGGGAAATTTGGATTTTCGATTTTGATTACTTCAGCTCCCAATTCAGCGAAAAACATACCAACTGAAGGACCAGCTAATACTGTTGAAGCATCAATCACTTTTAATTTAGATATCATAGCTTAGAAATCAATAAATTACAACTTTAGTCCAGCCACACAAATATCATCTAATTGCTCTAGATCACCTTTCCACGAATTAAATTCATCAAAAATAAGTTTTGATTGATTTTCACAGGATTCTTTAATGTTTTTTTGAATGGTTTTAACAATTTTATTTCGTTTGATTTTTTTCCCGCTCTCTCCACCAAATTGGTCAAAAATGCCATCTGTAAATAAATAGATCATTGCATTTTTAGGAAGAATAATTTCAAATTGTTCGTGTTTTAATTTTGTTTCTGAAAAACAAATGGATTGCTTCGTTGCTTTGACTTTTTTGAGTTCAAAATCTTCATCAGGAGAGGCATAATAAAGAGAAATATTTGCTCCAGAATATTTGACAATAGCAGTATTATCTTCATTTTTTTTGACTGAAACTAGACCAATTTCCATTCCGTCTTTAATTGTATTCAGCTCCTTTTTGAAGTGGTCGTTGAAGCTCTCATTTACTTTATCTAGAATTTCACCTGGCTCTCTTAATTCAAATTTTTCAACTACTCTTTTTAATATTTTGTAGGAAATAATACTCAGAAAGGCTCCAGGAATTCCATGTCCAGTGCAATCGCAGACAGCAAAAAGCATTTCTTCAGGTGTGTTCATACACCAATAGAAATCTCCTGCAACAATGTCTTTAGGTTTGTAAAGGACAAAGGAATCAGTAAAAAATGATTTATACTCTGATTCTTCTGGTAAAATAGTTTTTTGAATTCTTTCAGCATATCTTATACTGTCTAGGATATCCTTGTTTTTAGTTTCAATTTCTTCAGTCTTCTTTTCTATTAATTGTTGCAAGTTTTGATTCATAAATTCCATTTCTTCTTCAAATAGATTTCTTTCATGAATAGAAAATCCATAAGATATAAACTCTGAAATTTGAAAAAGAAACGATACTTCAGATGCTTCCCAATTCCTATATTTATTCGTTTCTTCTTGGCAAAGTACACCAATGACTTTTCCTTTGTGAAAGATTGGTACATCCAATAGAGAATAAATTTTATTGGGAATTAGATAAGAATCTTTAAAACAATTAGTGTATTCATGGCTCAAAGCATCGTTTGCAATTATATAAGGCTCATTCAACATCGCTTCGAAATAGGTAGGAAAATCAATTCTTTTTAATAGTTTATCTTTATTTCCACTATTTAAGTCTTCAAAATCGACCTTTTTGTCAAGTAATAATTTATCGCAAAAAAGAACTTCTTCATCTTCATTAAATATCCAGAAGCTTGATCTAGATACATTTAGGGTTTCAGAAATAATTTTGACGCAAAATGAGGGAATGTCTGAAACTTTGCCTGTTTGAATTATTGGATTTCTCGATAATTTTAAAAGTGCGTCTTTTAACTTTTGATCCTTGATTTCTTTATTTTTTTCCGTTGTGATATCAACGTAAACACCTTGCAAGAGGTAATGTGTTTTTTTATCTTCAATGGTCCCAGTGAGTTGAAACCATTTTATTTCACCATCAGGTTTTGTTAGATATCCCTCAACTATAACTTGTTCATTACTAACCAAACCTTTCAATATATTTTTCTTGAAATGGTTTTTATTTTCAACATCAATTGTTTTTAGGAATAATCCCCAATTGCTTATCAATTCTTTGTCAGTAAAACCAAAAAATTGTTCGCAATTTTCAGAAATGAATAAACAGTCTTCACTAAAATCAAGATTAATTCTAATTTTGACTAAAACACCAGGAAATGATTTGTATAAATCAAGTAAGTGGGATAATTTACTGGTCTTTCTCATTTATTGAAAATTGATTAAACTGTCAAAAGTGACTCCTTCAATGAGAATATCCATTTTTTTGCACTTTCCAAATCATTAAACATTTTGGAAGGAATAATTGGTTTTTTAAATTTCAGGTAAAAGTTAGTTAATGACTGAAGGTAAAGAGAATTGATAATAAATGCATCAGCAAGTCTAAATTTATTCAATTCATTTTCAGCATAGAAATTTCTAGATTCAAAAGTGGATTCTATATTATTAGTCAAATCAATAATCGCAAAATATTTTTGATTCTTAGTGAAATTAACTGCCTCAAGTAATAACTGTTTCATGATAGGTGTATCAACAACCAAACCATCAGTTAATTTAATTGTCAGAATTGAATCTTCAAACTCATATCTGGCTAAATTTGTTTCTGAAACTTGTAAAATATCCATCGACATACCAATCTCTTATAGTCAAATATACAATTTTAATTTGATTGATTTTAATTTTACAATAAAAATTTAGTTTTTAGAAAGATATTTTCTTTCTATCGTATTAGTAAGGCTTACAAACTTTCTACTTTTACTTTTGCGTGTCCAAATCGTACAAAATTCAATTGTTTGGCAGCTTTCATACTTAAATCTATGAGGCTTGAAGATGATTGTCCAAGTCTATCGTTAATTTTGACAATTACGACAGAATCATTCGCTAAATTTACTACTTTAACTAAAGTTCCAAAAGGCAGTGTTTTATGTGCTCCCGTTAAATTGTCTTGCTTAAAAATTTCTCCAGAAGAAGTTCTTCTACCATGAAATTTGTTGGCATAAAAACTTGCTCTTCCTGTTTGAGAATATTCTGTTCTTGGAATAAAACTACAAGCTAGCAAAACTATTAATAGGAGAAAAAGACTCTTCATTCTTTAAATTGGACTACAAAGTTACCGCATTGAAGTCACGTTTACAGTTTTTTAAGGAAACATTAACATTTGATTGTTTAATTTTTATTGGTATTTAATGCTGAAAAAGCCTATTTCTTAATGTTGCAATTTTTGAGTCTTTCTATTTCTATTGAGTGAAATCTTGAGTATTCTTTTAATTTTGTAGAACAAAAAATCAAATATTTTTATGAATTTAAAAGATTTCGTTCAATCACATTCTGCTATTTCGGAAAAATCAGTGCAAAACACAATCCAACTATTAAGTGAAGGTGCGACTGTACCATTTATTGCACGTTACAGAAAGGAAATGACTGGTGCTTTGGATGAAGTTCAAATTGCTTTAATTAGAGATTTGGTTAAAAAATTTGAGGATTTAATTAACCGACAAGGTACTATCTTAAAGGCAATTGAAGAACAAAATAAACTAACCGAAGACCTTAGAGTTAAAATCTCAAGTTGTTTTGATTCAACCTTATTGGAAGATTTATATTTACCCTTCAAGCAAAAGAGATTAACAAGAGGTGAAAAAGCAAAGAAATTAGGACTTGAACCTTTGGCAAAAATGATAATGTCGCAAAATGGTGGAAATCCTTTCCAAATGGCTGGGAAATTTGTTCGGGGTCAAGTTGCTGATGAAGATATAGCAATTGAAGGAGCAAAAGATATCATGGCAGAGTACATGAATGAGAATGTAAATTTTCGTGGTAGAATGAGAACTTTTTTTCAGCGTAAGGCAATTTTGACCTCAAAAATGATGAAAGGAAAAGCTGAATCTGGAGAAAAGTACAAGGATTATTTTGATTTTTCTGAACCACTTTATAAGGTTCCATCTCATCGATTTCTAGCATTATTTAGAGGAGAGAGAGAAGGGATTTTGGGAATTAAAGCAACACCAAATAAAGAGGAAGCGATTGAAATTACGGAACGTTTTTTTGTTCGGTCAAATGATGCTTGTGGAGATTTGGTTGCAGAAACTTGCAAAGATGCCTATGTTCGCTTGATTTCGCCGTCATTGGAAAATGAGGTAATAAATGAAGCAAAAGAAAAAGCAGATAAGGAAGCAATTAAGGTGTTCACTACTAATTTAAAACAATTACTTCTTGCCCCACCTCTGGGAGCCAAAAGAATATTAGCAATTGATCCTGGATTTAGAACGGGATGTAAAGTTGTTTGTTTGGATGAATCTGGAAATCTACTAACTAATTCAACTATTTTTCCACATCCACCGCAGTCGGAGCGTGAAAAATCTTCTGCAAAAATTTTTGAATTAGTACAAGCATATAAGATTGATGCCATAGCAATTGGAGATGGAACTGCTGGAAGAGAAACTGAAAATCTTGTAAAGCACATTCGATTCGATAGAGATTTGGAAGTTTTTTCAGTTCGTGAAGATGGAGCTTCAATTTATTCTGCAAGTTCTATTGCTCGGAAAGAATTTCCAAATTACGATGTAACCGTAAGAGGTTCCGTATCCATCGGAAGGCGATTAATGGATCCTTTAGCTGAACTCGTAAAGATTGATCCTAAGTCAGTTGGTGTAGGTCAATATCAACATGAAGTTAATCAAACATTGTTAAAAAATGCCTTGGATGATGTGGTTATTTCTGCTGTTAATTCGGTAGGTGTAGATTTAAATACAGCTTCAGCATATTTGCTAAGTTATGTTTCTGGTTTAGGTCTTTCTTTGGCTGAAAATATTGTGGCACATCGACAAGAAAATGGACCATTTAAATCAAGACATGAACTTCGTAAGGTAAAACGATTAGGGGATAAGGCTTACGAGCAAAGTGCTGGTTTTTTGAGGATTAGAAATGGAGACAATCCGCTAGATAACTCTTCTGTTCATCCTGAAACTTACAAGGTTGTGGAAAAGATTGCGCAAAAGTTAAAGGTAAAAATTCCAGAGTTAATGGGTGATGATTCACTTTTGAATTCACTTAATCCAAGTGATTTTGATGATGTAGATCAATATACATTTACAGATATTGTTTCTGAATTAAAGAAACCTGGAAGGGATCCTAGACAAAAAGCGAAAGTACTAGAATTTAGTAGTTCAATCCGAACAATTTCAGACCTTAAAATTGGAATGAAACTTACTGGGATTGTCACCAATGTTACAGCTTTTGGTGCGTTTGTAAATATCGGAATAAAAGAAAATGGTTTAATTCACAAATCTAATCTAGCAGATGTTTATGTAAGTGATCCTTCTCAGTTTATTTCCCTTCACGAGCATGTTGAAGTGGAAATATTGGAATTAGATACGGAAAGAAAAAGAGTAGGGCTAAGGAAAATCTAATTTTTCATTAATTCAGGATCTTCAGTCATATATTTCATTACTTTAGGATTGAAAAACCATCTTTTATGTAGTTTATTAGTCTTAAGAATTTCGGGTTCGAATTCATAAATGTTTTCAATTTTTGTTGGGTAATTTAGAATTTTCCCTTCATATACCATGATATTCTTAACGTCGCAAATAGAACCTTTGTCATTCTCCAAGAAATATGCCTCCGGCTTGCTTTCACCAATATGATCAAAAATTTTCACTTGAAAAATTTCCTGTAACACATCTCCGTAAATGGTGTAGTAATTTCTAAATGAAGCGTTCAATACTCTATATTCAATAATTAGATCCTTGTATTTTTCTGAGGATAAATTTTCAAATTTGACTTTTAACTTATTTATTGGACTTGATGGCACCGGCACTGGCACAGAGAATTTATCTAATTTTCCATCATAAAAAACGAAGTAATTATAATTTCCCAGGTAACCCATGTCTTCGATTTGATTAGCATTTTTGAGCCCTGCAGATTTTTTTTTTGCAAATTCAAATCTATTTACGGTGATTATCGCATCTTCAAATTCATCATTATTTATTTTATCTTTAAAAATCTCAGTTGTATATTTTTCTGTGGCATCAATCGATAATGATCCTGTAATATGTCTATCTTTTCTTTGTTCAAAAGTCAATTTTTCAACTGTTTCTTCGTCATTGCTGCTGAAATTTTCATTTTCAAAATTGCAAGAATGCAATAAAGAGAAAGTTACAGCCAAAAAATAAATAATAAAATGATTTTTCATGTTGCAAATATATGACTTATCTTTTTTCGATAATAAATTATTACTTTATTATAATATTCTAAAATTTATTTTTTTTAACATATTTTAGTTGACAGAGTTTTTTTTGGAACAAATTTCGTTAATTTGTTGTAATTTGCTCCGGTAATTTAATGTTAAAAATACAACAATATGCTTTCAAATCATTTAAATTCAGCTATTAAGAAGTGTTTTTTCACTTTTTTGTTTACTATTTGTGGTCATGTGTCCTTCGGACAAGTTGTGACTAATCCTAGCTTAATTAAAGCTGAAGAGTCATCTAATTTAACAAAAGAACAACAGGAGTTAAACGAAAAGTTGTTAAAAGAAAAAGAATCTAAATCTTTCCCTGTTTTTGTAAATACGGGAAATATCACTTTAGATAATGAAAATTATAAGAAGGCAAAAGATGCTTGGATTAAAGAAAACCCTCAAGCTTATGAAGAAATGATTTCTAAAAATTCTGTGATTGTAATTTCAAAAGAGGAGTTTAGAAATCTACCAGTGGAGAGACAAAAGGAAATTACCAATCATCCTGAAAAATACATTTTGAAATAATTCGCTTTTAGTTTTATAAAATAAACAATTCGTATGCTTAAACTTTACAAAAAACAATTCGGTTTAATTCTTTTTACCGTTTTTTTGAGTTTTAATTCAAGTTCCCTTTATGCACAATGTGCTTTTGGGAATAATACTACACAAAATCCTGTTGCTACTTTTACTCCAGCTTGCACCGGCGTAGCAGAAGCTGTTACTACTTGTAATTTTGGAGGTGATTATTTCCTGATGGATGTTATCGCTGGGAATACCTACGTTGTTGAAACTTGTGGGGGTTCTTGGGATAGTCAAATTATGGTCTATAATGAATCAACGCAAGCGCTTCTTGGCTACAATGATGATGGCTGTGGACTTCAATCGACAGTTCAATTTGTTGCTGGGTACACTGGTATTGCTCGAGTTCTGGTTAGTAGATATAATTGTACCACAAATGCAGTTTGCATTACGACTAATGTAACTTGTACCTCACCACCAGTTAATAATGATTGCGCTTCAGTTATTCCAGCTGCATTAACTTCTCCCGGAAATTTAACTTTTAATGGAACTTCAGCGGGTGCAACTGACAATTCTGTTGGTGGTAGCTTAGGTGCCGCTCAAGTTTGGGAAGCTTTTACAATTACTGAATGTGCGACAGTTACAATAAATACTTGCGGTACAACTCCTTCATTTACACAAATGTTTACTGGAATTTCTACTGCTTGTCCTGCAGATTTTCCATCGACATTTATTACTTCAAATAGTATGGATTTTACTACTTGCGCAGATGGAAACAGTACAGCTATTTTTAATAACTTAGCGCCAGGGACTTATTATGTTCCAGTTATCGGAGAGGCTCCTGACAATCATGCTTATACATTAAATATTTCCGCTGTAGATTTTATTCCTGAACCTGTTATTACACCTGCTAGTTCGACCACTTTTTGTATTGGTGGTTCTGTTCAATTGGATGTTGCCGAGGAGCTTGGGCCTGATGTTCAGCAAACTGTAACTGGCGGAGGTTCTATTACTATTCCAAGTTCTGGAAACGGAAATCCTTTTCCTTCTGTTTTAACTGTTGCTGCACTCCCTACTTCGGGAATTTCAGTTTATTCAGTAAACATTGATGGGATTTCTCATACGTGGCCAGATGATATTGATATGTGGTTAGTTTCCCCTTCTGGTCAGGCAGTTATGTTGATGTCTGATGTTGGAGGTGCAAATGATCTTTCAAATTTTAGTTTTGTAATTCAAGATGGAGCACCTGCTTTTTCTGATGGTGCATTAAATCCTTCTGGTACTTATTCACCCACGGATGTTGGTGCTGGCGATGCAGGTGCACCTGCTGGATATACCACTACACTTTCTACTTTTACAGGTGATGTAAATGGGTCCTGGAGCTTACATATTGTTGATGATTTAGGTGGAGATCAAGGTTCTATGACTTCGTGGTCAATGACTTTTAATGTTCCTGGTACGTCTTTAACCTATACTTGGACCCCTGCAACTGGATTGGATGTTTCAACTGGTATTTCGGTTGTTGCCTCACCAACTGTTAGTACTACTTATACAGTAACAGCTTCAACTCCCAGTTCAAGTTGTACAAATTCACAAACTGTTGATGTTATCGTTACTCCGTTAACCACTCCAACTTTTACCCAAGTCGCTTCAATTTGTTCTGGCGCTTCGCTTTCAGCATTGCCAACTGCATCAAATGAAGGAATCACAGGAATTTGGTCACCAGCAATGAATAATACAGCAACAACGACATATACTTTCACGCCGACTGCAGGTCAATGTGCGAATACTGCTACGATGACCATTACTGTCAATCCGAATGTTACCCCAACGTTTACTCAAGTCGCAGCAATTTGTTCTGGCGCTTCGCTTGCAGTATTACCAACGACATCAAATAATGGGATTACTGGAACTTGGTCACCAGCATTGAATAATACAGCAACAACGACTTACACTTTCACGCCAACGGCAGGACAGTGTGGAAGTACAGCAACAATGACTATTACTGTCAATCCGAATGTTACTCCAACTTTCACTCAAGTCGCAGCAATTTGTTCTGGCGCTTCTCTTTCAGCATTGCCAACGACATCAAATAATGGAATTACTGGAACCTGGTCACCAGCGTTGAATAATACAGCAACTACGACATATACTTTTACAGCTGATGCAGGTCAGTGTGCAACAACAGCAACGATGACCATTACGGTTAATCCGAATGTTACGCCAACTTTTACACAAGTGGCACCAATTTGTTTAGGAGGATCTTTATCGGCATTACCAACACCTTCGAATAATGGTATTACGGGATCATGGTCGCCAGCACCTAATAACACGGTAACGACTACCTATAGTTTTACTCCAACAGTTGGTCAGTGTGCAACAACTGCAACAATGACTATTTCAGTTAATTTCAATACTGTTCCAACCTTTACACAACTTGCACCAATTTGTTCGGGTGGATCATTTACACTTCCAAATCCTTCAACGAATGCGATCACAGGAACTTGGTCACCAGTTCCAAATAATACAGCAACTACGACTTATACATTTACGCCAACAGCAGGCCAGTGTGCAGTGACTGCAACAATGACAGTTACAGTTAACCCAAATGTTGCACCGACGTTTACTCAAATCACACCAATTTGTTCAGGTGGATCTTTCACATTGCCAAATCCATCAAACAATGGTATTACGGGAAGTTGGTTGCCAGTTGCTAATAATACAACAACGACAACTTATACTTTTACACCAACGGTAGGTCAGTGTGCAAGTACAGGAACGATGACAGTGACTGTTAATCCGAATGTTGCACCAAACTTTACTCAAATCGCACCTATTTGTTCTGGTGGAGTGATAAACCTTCCAACGACGTCTCCAAACGGCATCACAGGAACTTGGTCACCAGCAGTAAATAATACAGCAACGACCACTTATACCTTTACCCCAACAGCAGGTTTGTGTGCAACAACAGCCACTATGACAGTGACGGTGAATACGAATGTGACACCAAACTTCACTCAAATCGCGCCAATTTGTTCAGGAGGATCTTTAACGCTTCCAACAACATCAACCAATGGCATCACGGGAAGCTGGTCACCAGGGGTGAATAATACAGCAACGACCACTTATACATTCACACCAACAGCAGGTCAGTGTGCTACGACAACGACGATGACAGTGACAGTAAATACGAACGTTACGCCAACTTTCACGCAAGTAGCCTCGATTTGTTCAGGTGGCGCTCTGGCTTCACTGCCAAATCCGTCCAATAATGGAATCACAGGATCATGGTCACCAGCATTGAATAATACAACAACAACGACTTATACATTTACCCCAACAGCAGGACAGTGTGCAAGTGCAGCTACGATGACAGTGACAGTAACGCCAAATGTAACGCCAACATTTGCGGCAATCGCCCCAATTTGTGCAGGAGCTACTTTGAGTGCATTGCCAACAATATCTACCAATGGTATTTCTGGAGGTTGGTCACCAACATTGAATAATACAGCGACAACGACCTATACTTTCACACCAACAGCAGGACAATGTGCTACAACGACTACACTTACAATCGTTGTGACGCCAAGTACTACTCCAACATTTACGGCCATAGCGCCAATCTGTTCAGGAGGAACATTTAGTTTATCTGCGGTTTCCAACAATGGTGTTTTTGGTTCATGGACGCCAGCATTTGACAATACAGTAACGACGACTTATACTTTCACGCCTTTGGCCATTCCAGGACAATGTTCATCAACAACAACGATGACCATTACAGTAAATCCAAGTCTGACTCCAAGTTTTACACAAGTATCACCGATTTGCTCAGGAGCAACACTATCAGCATTGCCAACAACTTCTAATAATGGAGTAACAGGAACATGGTCACCGGCACTGAATAATACGTCGACTACGACTTATACATTCACCCCAACATCTGGACAATGTGCCACAAGTACAACGATGACCATTGTTGTCAATCCGAATGTGACACCAAACTTCACTCAAATCCCAGCAATCTGTTCTGGAGGCGTGATTACTTTGCCAGTTGTTTCCCCAAATGGCATTGTAGGAAGTTGGTCACCAGCACCAAATAATACAGCGACAACTACTTATACTTTCACACCAACTGTAGGTCAATGTGCGACTACAACTACAATGACTATTACAGTGAATGCGAACGTTACGCCAACCTTCACTCAAGTAGGGACGGTTTGTTTTGGATCAAGTTTCACACTTCCAACTCCATCTAATAATGGAATTACAGGAACATGGGCACCGGCGCCAAACAATACTTCAACAAGTTCTTATTTGTTTACCCCATCAGCAGGTCAGTGTGCAACGAATGCTTTCATGGGAGTTACAGTTGTGCCAAATGTGATTCCAACATTCAATCCTATCGCACCAATTTGTTCTGGAGCTAGTTTGACATTGCCAACTTCTTCAACGAATGGAATTATCGGAACATGGTCACCAGCGGTGAATAATACAGCAACGACGACTTATACATTTACTCCATCTGCAGGGCAGTGTGCAGTGACAACCACATTGACAGTGACTGTTACACCAAACGTTACACCAACCTTTACAGCAGTATCACCAATTTGTGCGGGAGCAACATTGACGCCACTTCCATCACCATCAAATGAAGGAATTACGGGAACATGGTCGCCAGCATTGAATAATACAGCAACGACGACATACACATTCACTCCAACAGCAGGAATTTGTGCAACTACCCAAACATTGACCATTACAGTCAATCCAAACGTTACACCAAATTTTGTACAAGTAGCACCAATTTGTGTAGGAGGAACACTAGCAGCACTTCCAACGATTTCACCAAATGGAATTACGGGGAACTGGTTGCCAGCAGTAAATAATACAGCAACGACCACTTATACATTCACCCCAACAGTAGGTCAATGTGCAACGACAGCTACGATGACCATTGTGGTGAATCCGATTGTGACACCTACATTCAATCCAATTGCAGCTATTTGCTCGGGAGCGGCTTTAAGTTTACCAACATCATCTAATGAGGGAATTACGGGAACATGGTCACCAGCGGTGAATAATACGGCCACAACGACTTATACATTTACACCAGCTGCAGGACAATGTGCTGTGACAACGACGTTGACTGTTACCGTTACACCAAACGTTACGCCGACCTTTACAGCAGTATCACCAATTTGTGCGGGAGCTACATTGGCGCCACTTCCATCACCATCAAACAATGGCATTTCAGGAACATGGTCCCCGGCCTTGGATAATACACAAACGACGACATATATATTTACGCCAGATGCAGGAATTTGTGCAACGTCACAAACATTGACCATTACAGTCAATCCAAACGTTACTCCAAATTTTGTACAAGTAGCACCAATTTGTGTAGGAGGGACATTGGGTGCGCTTCCAACGATTTCACCAAATGGGATCACAGGGACATGGTCACCAGCAGTGAATAACACAGCTACGACTACTTATACATTCACTCCAGATGCTGGTCTGTGTGCAACGACAGCTACGATGACTATTGTTGTGAATCCGATTGTGACACCAACTTTCAATCCAATTGCAGCAATTTGCGAAGGCGCAAGTTTGATCTTACCAACAACATCTATTGAAGGTATCACGGGAACTTGGTCACCAGCAGTGAATAATACAGCGACCACGACTTACACGTTTACTCCATCTGCAGGGCAGTGTGCAGTGACAACTACAATGAGTGTGACCGTTACACCAAACGTAACGCCAACCTTTACGCAAGTATCACCAATTTGTGCAGGAGCAGTTTTAAGTTTACCAACACCATCTAATGAAGGCATCACAGGAACATGGTCACCAGCGCCTAACAATACGGCGACTACGACTTATACCTTTAGCCCAACAACGGGAGTTTGTGCTACAACGCAATCAATGACAGTGAGTGTGACACCAAACGTGACACCAACATTTGCCGCTGTTGCTCCAATTTGTGTAGGTTCAACTTTGTCTGCATTGCCATTAACATCAAACAATGGTATCACAGGAACATGGTTACCAGCCTTGGATAATACGCAGACTACGACATACACCTTCACTCCAGATGCAGGACAATGTGCTCTGACAACCACTTTGACAATTACAGTAAATCAGTTGACAGTGCCAACCTTTCTAGCAGTTGGACCAGTTTGTGTTGGATCAACAATCTCTGCATTGCCATTAACATCAACCAATGGCATCACGGGAGTATGGTCCCCGGCTTTGGATAATACCCAAACGACTACTTATACTTTCACGCCAAATGCTGGTCAATGTGCAGACATTGCAACGATGACAATCACAGTCAATTCTTTGACATCAACGACCTTTGCAGCAGTAGCTCCAATTTGTTCAGGAGATGCATTGGCAGCACTTCCAACGACATCCAATGAAGGTGTTTTAGGAACTTGGTCACCAGCCTTGGATAACACGCAAACGACTACTTATACATTTACGCCAGATGCAGGTCAATGTGCCGATGTATCGACGTTGACTATTACAGTCAATCAGCCGGTGGTTCCAACATTCACCGCAGTAGGACCAATTTGCGCTGGCAATACTTATACTTTGCTTGCAAGTTCACTTGAAGGCATCACAGGAACATGGTCACCAGCGATTGATAATACCCAAACAACGACCTACACCTTTACACCAGATGCAGGACAGTGTGCTACAACCGCAACGATGACAGTGTCAGTAGTTTCATCTTCAGACGCAGCCTTTACGGTTTCTAATTATTGTAATGGAGTGGGAGCAGCGCCAGTTGTAACAGGACTTTCAGGTGGAATATTTAGTTTCAATCCCGCAGTGACTGATGGCGCAATCATTGATCCATCTACAGGTGTTATTATTAGCGGAGTTGAAGGGACTACTTACATTGTTCAATACACATTGACAGGTTCGTGTACGGTATTCTCTCAAGAGTTGATTTCATTTGTTGCAACACCAACAACTCCAGTATTATCCAATGATACAACTTATTGTTTGACATCTACATTTGTGAGTATGACAGCGACAAATACAGGAGGAACAACGAGTTGGTATAGTGATTTAGGGATGACAAATTTACTTGGTACTGGAACGAATCTTTTGCCATCAAATACATTGGGTACAACCACATACTACGTGAGTGAAAACTTACAAGGTTGCCAAAGTCCAATGGACAGTGTGGTGGTAACGGTGAAAGATTGTTATGAATTTACAGCACCTTCAGCCTTCACGCCAGATGGCGATGGCGTAAACGACAGCTGGGTGATTTCAGAGTTGAGCATTCGTTATCCAAATAACAATGTAACGATATTCAACCGTTGGGGTCAAGTGTTGTATAATTCTGATGGTTATTTGATACCATGGGATGGAAGATTTGACAACAAAGATTTGCCAGTAGGATCTTATTACTACATCATCGATTTCAATGATGCCTTGGATACACCAAATGCAACAGGAATAGTAACAATCATCAGAAATTAATCTTTTTGATTATGAATAAAAAATTAATTACCGCAGTTTTAGCGATGGTATCTTTAACAGGTATCTCGCAACAAATGCCACAGTATAGCCAATACCTTCGCAACCAGTTTATGGTCAATCCAGCTGCAGCGGGCGTTTATGATTTCACAGACATCACGGTGAGTGGAAGATGGCAATGGATAGGATTTGACAATACACCAAAAACCGCTTATGCATCCATGAGCACCGTTTTGGGACAAAGAAAGCGCGACACTTATAATCCAGGGATTAGAACGAGTGTTGGCGGCAACGAAAGTCCTGAGGTGAATACTGGAAGATTGAAACACGCTGTGGGCGGACAAGTAATTGCTGACCAATATGGTGCTTTCCAGAAAATCAATTTGTCGGGAACGTATGCCATTCACTTGCCAATTACCAAAAAGTACAACTTGGCATTTGGAGCGAAAGTAGGGATGACCAACAATACATTCTTGCAAGATAGAGCAGTTACTTTGACACCAGGTTCTGATGCTACTTACCAAACCTTTGTTGCCAACCAAAGCAATAAATTCAATTTGGATATCGGTGCAGGATTTTACCTTTATTCCCAAAAAGTATTTGTGGGTGTTTCAGCCGATCAGTTGACAGGCGACATGGTTGAATTTGGTTCAGGAACAGCATTTTTTGACAGACAAATCCACATGATGCTTACCGGTGGGGTGAAAATCCCAATGGGTGAAAATTTAGAACTTACGCCAGCGGTTTTGGTGAAATTCATGAATCCAGCGCCACTAGCTATTGAAGGAAGTTTACAGTTAGAGTACAAACAACGCTATTGGTTTGGAGCTTCATACCGCCACCAAGATGCAGTTGTGGGCATGGTAGGAATGAACATCAGCACAAGATTTAAGTTTGGTTATTCATTTGATTTTTCAATCAATAGATACAATACTTACAAATCAGGCGGACATGAATTGGTACTTGGAATTATGCTCGGAAGAAATCGTCCAGGAGCAAATCCTCCAGCATCGACATCAGGTTCAACGACAACAACGCCAACTACTTTTTAAGAAATAGAATCGCCTCTCAAAGGGTAAGAAAGGGATTAAAAAGCCAAGCAAAAACATTAGCAAAACGCAATTAAAATGAAACAAGGATATACATTAGTACTATTTTTTCTATTCTCAACCGTTTACAGCGCCAATGCCCAGTTTTGGGATTTCAGTCCGGCTACAAAGTTGAGTGAAACCATCAATTCCAATGCAGAGGAAAGTATGCCGATGTTTTCGAAAGATAGTTCGACTTTGTATTTTGTGAGAACCTTTGATGCCAAAAATTCAGGTGGAGCGATTGACCAAGATATTTGGTATAGCAGCAAAAACGAGAAAGGTTTTTATGGCAAAAGTGAGAAACTGACAGCGCTCAACAATAAACTTAACAACGCGGTTTGTGGAATGAATGCAGATGGTACTTCACTCTACTTAATCAACTGCTATGAAGGCAAACACCCAAAAGAAAGTGGTATTGCTATTTCTCAAAAGAAAGGTGGAAGTTGGGGCAAACCAAAAAGCTTGAAAATCCCTGCATTGAAAATCAAGGGAGATTTCATCAATTTCTTTGTGAGTCAGGACGAGAATGTGATTATTTTGAGTTATGCTGGACTGGACAGCAAAGGAATGGAAGACTTGTATTTGATCAAAAAGCAAGTCGATGGTTCATGGTCTAACCCATTGAATTTAGGAACATCGATCAACAGCTCAGGATTTGAGATTTCCCCATTTTTATCTCTTGGACTTGACACCTTGTACTTTTCGAGCAATGGGCGAGGAGGCATGGGAGATGCAGATATTTTTTACACCATCCGACAAGACGATTCATGGACGAATTGGAGTGAGCCAGAAAACATGGGTGATAAAATCAATTCCTCGAAATTTGATGCTTACTTAAT
>CANHQP010000019.1 GCA_947462925.1 Flavobacteriia bacterium
ATTACAGTTATTAATCCGACAAATGCAAATGCTGGCCCTGACCAAGCAATATGCATAAACTCCGCCAATATTCAATTAGTCGGAACACCAACAGGAGGAAGTTGGAGCGGAAGCAATCTTGTTTCATCAGCAGGATTGTTTACTCCTTCACAGTCGGGCACTTTTAATTTAATTTATTCCTATGGTAGCGGAACTTGTTTGACGAGAGACACCATGGTTTTCACTGTTCATCCTTTACCCACCGTTGATGCTGGTACTGATTTTTCTATTTGTCAAAATGGTTCATCTGTATCTTTAATTGGTTTTCCTGCAGGCGGCAGTTGGTCAGGTAATGGTTTGACAGGTTCAGTTTTTAGTCCAATTGGATTATCTATCGGTACTCAAACATTAACTTATAATTATACTAATCCAGTTACAAATTGTTCATCTTCTGATCAATTAGTAGTTACTATTTTAATGCCACCAACAGTCAATGCAGGGGTTGATCAAACTTTGTGCAACCAGCCAATTGCATTTTTTCTTTCAGGATCCCCATTGCTTGGGTCTTGGTCTGGAATAGGGATTACAAATTCTACAGGAGTTTTTACTCCAAATGGAAATGGAATATTTACCTTGACGTATTCATTTGTTGCTGCAAATGGTTGTTCAAATTTTGATAATGTTGATATTACTGTAATTAGTCCTACTTTGGCAAATGCTGGCCCAAATCAAGAAATATGTATTAATTCACCGTCGCTTGATGTAGTTGGAGGTCCCATATTAGGGTCATGGTCAGGAACGGGTATAACATCTGGTGGAATTTTTACACCAAATACTACAGGTTCTTTCCCTTTAGTATATACTGTTGGTAGCGGCACATGTTTGACTACAGACACCATGATATTTACCGTAAATGCATTGCCAATAGTTGATGCTGGACAAGATGTTTCAATTTGTATTTCGGCCTCACCAATCAATTTTACGGGAACACCGGCTGGAGGAACTTGGTCTGGTTCAGGAATTACCGATGTAAATCTTGGAACTTTCAATCCTGCGATTTTAGCGGCAGGAGCTTATCCAATCGTTTATTCTTACACTGATCCAATTACAACTTGTGTGAATACGAATACATTAATTGCAACAGTAAGACCACTTCCAGTGCCTAATTTTACATTTAATCCAATTGCTTGTACAAATGTTTCAGAATCGTTTAACAATACATCCCTATTAGGTAATACTTATGCTTGGGATTTTGATGATGGTGGATTATCAAATTTGCCTTCTCCTTCTCATATATTCACAGCTACTGGTTTCCCGAATGTTCAGCTAGTTGTTACTTCTTCATTTGGTTGTGTTGATTCAATTTCTAATATCGTTGAAGTTCAAGAACCGCCTACAGCAAATTTTACTTTGACTCCCGACTCTAGTTGTGCGCCAGCCATTGTTAATTTCACAAATCTCTCGTCATTAATCGCTCCAGTTTATAGTTGGGATTTTGGAAATGGACAGACAAGTACACTTCAAAACCCTGGAAGTCAGACATATTTTCAAAGTATTGTTTCCGATACAACCTATTATATTGAACTTGCTGTAACTAATTTTTGTGGTTCATCTACCTATACTGAAAGTGTAGTAGTTACGCCTAGTCCAACAGCTATATTTGGTACCAATTTAGACTTTGGTTGTTCTCCTTTTACACTTGAAATAGCAAACGTAAGCTTAGGTTTGCCAGATAGTTTTTATTGGGATTTTGGCGATGGAACTACTTCAACAGATCCTTCACCATTCTTAAATCACGTTTTTACAACTGGTGTAAATGATACTGTTTATACAATTATGCTGGTCGCAACAAATGAATGTGGCGTTGATACATCTTATTATGACATTACCGTTTTACCAAATATTGTAACTGCATTTTTTAATACTGATTATATTTCGGGTTGTGCCCCATTGTCTGTTGAATTTACCCAGTATTCAGTAGGTGCAAATGTTTACAATTGGGATTTTGGAGATTTCAATTCATCCAATACTTACAATACATCTCACGTTTATACGCAAGCTGGAACATACACTGTCTCGTTGATGGTAACTGATGGTTGTAGTTACGATACCGCAACAATTGAAATTGAAGTGATAGAACCTCCAGTAGTAGATTTTATTAGTTCTCCGGATTCAGTTTGCATAAATCAACCTTTTACATTTACTAATCTCTCGACAGGCAGTTTAGCTGCTACCGATTGGGATTTTGGTGATGGTGGTACTTCAGTAACTACCAATACGCAACACGCTTATACTGCAAGTGGAACTTATCAAGTTACGCTGACTGGAACAAGTACAGTTAATAGTTGTACTGCTTCGGTTACAAAACCAGTTGTCGTCAGGGTCAACCCAGTAGCTGACTTTACGCCCAATCCAATAAGTGGTTGTGTTCCATTAACCGTTTCTTTTGCAAACTTAAGTACCAGTGCAAATTTCCAAACCTGGAATTTTGGTGATGGAAATTTCTCAACGCAATTTAGTCCAACGCACACTTTTACAAGTGTCGGTGCCTATGTCGTGAAATTATTGGTTGAAAATACAAATGGTTGTATTGATTCAATCTCTAAAGTGATTAATGTTTATCCTGTTCCAACAGCGAATTTCACTGTAAATCCAACAATGTCATGTGCAGTTCCTGTGGATGTTGCTACTACCAATTTAAGTACTGGTGCAGTAAATTATAATTGGAATTTTGGAAATGGAAACTTCTCAACACTTACAAATCCTGTTATTACTTATAATAATCCTGGAACATATACCATTCAGTTGACAGCTTCTAATGCTTATGGATGTTCAGATTCTCATTCATTTACTGTAAATATTTATGGAAATCCAGTAGCTGACTTTATCTTGTCAAGAGATACAATGTGTTTGGGAGAAACCATTAATTTCATCTCTCAAAGTATCAATGCAGATTCAGTTGTTTGGTATGTAGGCGATGGAAATACTTTTACGGGAAATACATTTCCATACCAATATGGATTGGCGGGTGTTTATGATATCACTGCCATTGCTTATGGTCTGGGAGGATGTAGTGATACCTTGACATTGATTAATGGGGTTGTCGTTAATCCTAAACCTATTGCAGGTTTTGATTATGTAAACCAACAAGACCCAGAGCCTTTGAGTGGAACAATAGAATTTACAAATACTTCCATCGGAGCGACAGATTATTTATGGCACTTTGGGAACGCTCAAAGTAGCATTGAAGAAAATCCAATTTATCGATACAACACCTATGGAGATTTTTTGGCTGAATTAATTGTAACAAACCAATTTGGTTGTAAAGACACCATCGAACAAATCATCATTGTAGAATTCTTTAGTGGACTTTTTGTACCGAATGCAATTTATCCTGATCATCCTGCTTTTGGTGTTGCAAATTTCTTGCCGAAAGGAATTGGATTGGCGACTTATGAAATTCTGATTTACGATGATTGGGGGAATTTAATATGGGAGTCTCAAGCACTAGATGCACAAGGGCGACCATCTGAATATTGGGATGGAACATTCAATGGTGTGAGGGTGCAACAAGATGCGTACGTATGGAAAATTACAGCAACTTTTATTGATACCAAAGCATGGCGAGGCAAAGAATACGAAGGCGGTAAATTCCGCAAGTCAGGAACTGTAACAGTTATTAGGTAATCATGAGCAATTTTAAAAATATTTTAAAACCTGTGTTGATTGTCTTTGCTTTACTACAAAGTGATTTCTTTTTTGCACAAGATCCCAATTTTTCTCAGTTCTATAATAATCCTGTGTACTATAACCCGGGAATGACCGCCATTGGAAATGGATTTACTTTCAGGTCTAATTACAGAAGTTTATGGACACCAATTGCAGGTAAATTCGATACTTATTCTGTCACTTTTGAAGCAGAAGCAATCAATAAAGTTGGGCTGGGAGTGATGGCTTTCAGTGATGTTGCAGGTGAAGGTTTGTTGCGAACAACAACGGCAAATGTATATTATTCTTACCGTGCTGTAGATACGCGAAATTTGATTTTTCAAGTCGGTTTTTCTGGAGGTGTAGCAAATAAATACGTCGATTGGAGTAAATTTACTTTCTCAGACCAATTGGATGAGGTTTTTGGTAAAATGTATAACTCTGCTTTTATTAATCCCAATTTTAATTCTGCAACCTACGCTGATTTTGGTTCTGGCTTTGCATTTAGATTTAATAGAAAATCAAGAAAAGCTGGAACCGCTTACAAACGATCAACCATCACATTAGGAGGAGCGGTGCACCATTTGACAAGACCAAATGACGCATTAATTGGTGACAAAGAAAAATTGCCAATGAAATTCAATGTTCATGGAAATGCCAATTTATTGATCAATAAAATGATTTATTCTCCTGGTTTTATTTTTGAAAGACAAAATCAATTTCAAACAGTGACAGTGGGGATGAGTGTAATCAATAAACCTTTTACATTGGGGTTTTGGCTGCGAAATAGAACTTATTTATTTACTGGAAATAGATATGATTCTTTTATCACATCTTTGGGTATAAACATTCCGATGAATCGTTTTTCAACCATGCGAGTTACTTACAGTTTTGACCTTACGGTTTCTCGTTTGCGAACCGCTTCAATTGGCTCACATGAAGTCAGTTTGATTCTTGATTTCGATAATCAAAAGTTGTTTAAGAATGTTCAAACTAGACGAAGCAATAAACGGAAATACCGCTGTCCATCGGATTTTAGAGGATATGATTAAGTTAATCATTTCATCTTTGAGTACAGCGGTGCTAGTGTGCTAACAAAATCCTACTTTTGAACCATGAAATTTATTCAAATTGGCTATTCGGGCAGAAATGGGTTTTTAAATTATTTCGCCACTTTCGCTTTGACTGCTTCTACACTTTTAGGAGTAGGTTTGATTCCTTATACATATGCGCTCAAGAAAGCGGGCTTAGTTTTGAATAAAGGAATTTCAACAGAAGATGCGATAAATGCTTTAGGCGAAAATACTTTTCTGGCTTTACAACTATTTCCTTTTGTTTTGGCGCTATTTGCTTTGATGCTCTGTAATAAGTTTATTCATAAGCGAACTGTTTTATCGTTATTTACTTCTCGACAATCATTCGATTGGAAGCGTTTTTTTGTCAGTTTCACGGCCTGGGGAATTTTGATGTTTTGTATGCTCGGAATCAATGCTTATTTGTTGAAAAATCCTTATGAATGGAATTTTGATCCGCAAACATTTTGGATGCTCTTGGCTATTTCGATTTTTGTGATTCCACTACAAACGACTTTTGAAGAAGCTTTTTTTCGGGGAAATTTATTCCAAGGAATGGGGACTTTTTTCAGAAAAGGTTGGGTCACCGTTTTTTTTACCGCCTCTCTTTTTGCTTTGATTCATGGCTCTAATCCAGAAGTGGAAACGCTTGGTTTTGGAATTTTAATTTACTTTTTAGTGACAGGTATCTTTCTTGGAATTTTGACCTTAATGGACGACGGCTTGGAACTTTCCCTGGGATTTCACGCTTGGAATAATATCTTTGGCGCCTTGTTTGTTACCAATAATTGGCAAGTTTTTCAATCAGACGCCCTTTGGATGGACACAGCGAAACCCAATTTTGGTTGGGATGCAATTGCTTCCATGGCAGTATGTTTTCCTTTGTTAATCTTGCTTTTTTCGAAGTTGTTCAATTGGAAAGATTGGAAAAACCGCTTTTTTGGAGAAATAAAAGATCCAAATCAACACAAAAATTGAATAGGATTTTTCTGCTATTCACTTCATCCTTGATTTTGTCATTTGAATTGCAAGGAATATTCATTCGAGCGCTTTATGGCAGATTTAGTCCTTTAAATTTATAATTTTACAATTTCAAATCAATACTAACTTAAATAATAGATTCCTTTTGAAAACATTGATTTTCTTACTAGCACTTTCAATAAGTTCAGCGGTCATCGCGCAACAAGATCCTTTATTGACTAATTATTGGAACAATTTATCATTTTTCAATCCTGCAGCTACAGGATTGTATTATAAACACCAAGCTGCTGTAAATTATAGAAATCAATGGGATAAAGTAAATGGATCACCAAATACGCTGATTGCAGGTTACAATACCAAAATTGATAAAATTCATGGCGGAATTGGCTTTAACTACCAATATGAAACGATTGGTTTTAATCAAGTTAACCGTTTAGATGTCAATTATGGTTACCATTTTAATTTGGGAAATGATAGAGTCATTTCGGTAGGTATATCTGCAGGACTGCAAAGATTTGGCGTTGATCCAAATTGGATTCCACCTGTAACAGTGCAAGATCCTAGTTTACCTCAAAGTTCTACTCAATATTCATTCCTTTCAAATATTGGTTTGGTTTACAAAGGCAATTCTCTTAGTGTTGGATTAAGTTCTACCCAATTTTTATCAAGCGAAAGAAAAAGTAATTTTTATACATCTTCACGACATTACAATCTTTTTGCAGCTTATGACATAAAAGTTGGCAATAAGTTTGTCCTTAAACCGCAGTTCATTGTTCGAACGGATTTGGTTAGATTCTCTGCAGATTTCAATTTATTGGCGAGATACAACAACCGTTATTGGGTTGGGGTTATATACAGAGCAGCCGATGCAGTCGGTTTTACAGCTGGTTGGGACATCAAGGAAAGATATAGAGTAGGGTATAGTTATGATCGAACAATAAATCAATTGTCCAGCATTTCGAAAGGCACACATGAAATAGTACTTGGATTTTTGTTGAAATAGGAAATATATTTGCTTCAGAAATTATTTCAATCTCTCCAAAACACCTTTTCGCTTCACTATATTTTTGTAATCCCACTGAATGTCTCGCGCTTTTTGAAGCCAACGAGCTAAATCAGTTGTGTTAATCTGTTCAATCGCTGTAAAACGTGCTTCAGCGGCTTTAAAACTTCCTTCGTTGAGTAGTTCAGCTTCTTCAAATGATTGTCCGCTCCAAAATAGCAAACGCACATTGTTTTTCAATTTGCTGTAACCGACAACAGGATTTCCATCCAAAAACCAAACTGGATGCGCATGCCAAATTTTATTTTCAGCTTCCGGCAAATGTTTGTCGATTTCTAGTGCCAATAAATCGCAAATTGCTTGGTCGCTTTCAGCTTGTGAATTGTTGTAGTTTTGAATATCTTGGTTCATAAGTCAATTGTTGTTGAATAAGACAAGCTAAAAATACAAATTTTACGAGTGATATCAAAGTAGATAATTTCCGTTTTGTTTTTAGTTATTTAAAATTCGCTATTAATTTTAAAATAAAGCAAATTATAGTTTTATAACATTGCGCAGTTTAGATTTAATAATTTACATTTTTGGCATTGGAAGAAAGGTTTTTAAAGGTGCACTGAAAATGTAGACTTTTGGAGGAAGCTAAGTAGCGCTAGCGGATTAGATCACCGACAAAATCACGTTTTCAGAAGCTTTTAAAATAAAGCGCATGAAACAGAAAACTAAAAGCGTGCGAAAATTTGCGCTTTAACTTGATGACTCAGCCTTGATTTTTGGGTTCGTTTTGATCAAGCAAAAGGAACAAAACGCTTATTTTAATTTCAATTCCTTAATTCGTGCTTCAACAATTTGATCAATTTCCAAAATGGTATCATTTTTCCAAGTCGCACCAACCGTAAATAGTACTTCCTTGTTCTTTTTTTTACCGTCAGGAAAGAAATAAACTTTTTGTCCAACTTCCAAACTTACTCCGCTATTCGATTTCGGATTTAAAGTCGGATTCATCACTCCAGGAATAATCAAATAAATAGATTTGAAAGATCCATTGTGAAAAGTCATCGGAATATTTTGCGCTTTTACTTCGTTGAAAAGCACTGCGACAAAAGAGAAAATGGAAAGAATGATTACTTTTTTCATGTTAAGGGTTTTATGCAGAACATTTTGAAAGTAAAATGGTTTAAGTTTATAAAACAAAAAAGCCTCACATTTCTGTGAAGCTTTCTGAGTGGGGAATGACGGATTCGAACCGCCGACATCCTGCTTGTAAGGCAGGCGCTCTGAACCAACTGAGCTGTAGAGTTGGCGGGGCTTTAAGGTAAATTATCTTTAGCAAGTGCACACCTTTTGAGTTAAACAGCCTGTTTTTTTAATGATTAACTATTTATTATTTATTAGTTTATTTGTCCTTGATCTGCGAGGCTATACATTCCGCCAAAAGGGCTTATGATTATGTGGTCAACTAGACAAATGTCAAGTAATTCGCAAGCATCTTTGAATTTCATGGTTAGCCTCAAGTCTGCCTCAGAGGGTTTCAAATTACCTGATGGATGATTGTGTGATAGTATTAGACCTGATGCTAATGATTTCAATGCCATTCCTAATATTAATCTGATGTCAGCAATTGTACTAGTTATTCCTCCTCTAGATGCCTTATAAATGCCAATAGGAATATTTGCTTGGTTTAAAAATAGTACATTAAATTGCTCTTGACACCCAATTGTCTTTTTGTCAAAGGACTTTATCAAAAATTCATAAGCCTTTGCTGATGTAGTAATCTTCTCTTCCAAAGATGACGGTTGACTTGCTGAATAATGAACTCTTAATTCTCTCAATTTGTTTTCTCTTTTCATAACTTTAATTTTAAAAAATCTCTTGAGATTTTAGGTTTACGTTAGAGATAAGTGTTGCTGTGATAGCTGTAAATATTTTAACTTGAGAATTTTGGTGGGGGTAATACCTCCAGAATGAAAGGTGGGGGTTCAATCTATAGTGATGCTATGCAGAAAGAAATATAACAAGTATTAACTATATAATATAACTGAAAATGGTTTTTGGTGTTAGTCCTGATTTAAACATTAGGCTCAATGCGGTGAGGGCTTTAACAAAGAAAACTTTATTCTTCTTTCTTAAAGCTGTAATCTTCAAAGCCCTTAAAAAGTGTTGAAAGCTTTATTTCAAAAGCATCAGCAAATTTTTGAGCTGAGTAAATGGTAATTGTGAATTCTCCTCTTTCAATAGCGGAGATGTTTTGAAAGTTGTTACCTAATTTATCTGCTAATTCAGGTTGAGTCATTTTATTTTCTTGCCTCAACTTCTTAATATAAGCTCCAAACAATAAACTAAACTCTGCTTTTTCCATAAGGTGCAAATTCTTAATTTCTTGCTTTTAAGAGCTAACAGTATATTGTTATATTAAAAAAATAATTAGTTTTGGCTACTTAAAGAATACTTTATATGTTTTTATTAGTCATTTTATTCATAATTGCGGTTGGTTATTGGTTGTTTAGAGCAAAACTTTTAATCAAGCTTGAAAAAAAAGAGATAAAAACAAATTTAGAAACCTTAGTACTTGTAACTTTTGTGAAAAGATTAGGATTAACAATTTTACTTTTGGCAATTTGTGCACTTATTACTGGACTAATTGTTCAGGGTATGGGAAATAGAGTTTCTTCTGCAGGGTTTCTTCCTTTTATTATTATACCAATCTTTCTTTTTATTTCAAGACAGATTTGGAGGATTAAATAGGCTAGATTTTTAGTAAATATCTTTGTAAAAAATTTAAAAACAACTAAATATGACACTATGAAAAATTCACTTAAATTAATTTTGACAGGTATTATAATTATTTACCTTTTAATAGGTTTAGGAATTGATCAATATTCTGATTACAAACTAAGCCAAAGTGAAAGCCTTTTAGAGGGGGTAGCAAGAGATCTTGATAGGTATGGTCCTGGCCATATAATATCAATTGTGTTTTGGCCATTCTACTTGTAAACTATTTTCATCTGTTAAATTTATCTAAATGAGATTAATAATATATGTCAGTGTTTCTTTATCAGTATTTGCAGTAATCTGTCTTTTGTCCACAAAAATATGCTACATCAATCCTGATGAAACTTATTCTTGGTATTCAGGTATTTGGCATGGAATTTTCATTTTACCGCATTGGGTTGTAAGTTGGTTCACAGAGGGAGTTTACTGTAAAGCACCAAATGCTTCAACTGCTTACAGTATTTGGTGGTGGATATTTTTGGTATCTACTGTATTTGCTATTCTTTCTCCAGCAAAAAATCGTTGATACAAGTAATTATTAGTTTTTGAATAATAGACTATAAAAACAGAATACTTATTTTTATTTCATGAGTAATACTTTGGAAGAAACTAATGCGAAAGCATCAATTTGGCAACAATTAAGGTCAAATAAGATTGCAGTTATTTCATCTTATACAATAGCAAAATCAGTTGTTGGAGCTTTTTTTATGGTTTTAGTTAGTTATGAACCATTTAGATTTATTATAAAAAAGTGGTCACTATATTTTCCAATCGTAAATCTGCAAAATTTCCTAGAAGATTTTGTGTTTATTTTACTCATTTCAATTGACACGATTTTATTTTGCTTTTTGATCAAAAATCTGATTAAAGAGACCAATAAAAAAACAAATTGGTTTCTTGCTTTTGGTTTTTTAATTACTCCATTTCTATTCAAAACATTTATTTTTATTTTAACTGGAATGATGTTCTCAATTGGAATTAAAGAGTTTCAAAATGAGATTAATTATATTTTTAGTGATTCAATTGTATTAATACCAACATTATTTGTTTTAATTTTTAAAGTTTCACTTTGTTATGTCTTATTAAATTGGTTTGAACAAAAAAAAGGATCTTATTCACTATTTAAAATCGATGTAAGACATTTTCTTTGGTTTTTTATACCTACCTCAGGATATGTTTATTTCATTTTAAAATACCTTATTTATTTTGTTACAAATTATTCAGATCACATTGCAAATCTTAAATATTTGAGCAGGGCTTGGTGGGGTTCAATTTTTTCAATGCCAATTTTTGCTTTTGGTTTGTTTTTTTTGCTTTTAACACTTATGTCTAGACTCAAGGTCAACCTGGAATTGGTGAAAAAGAGTAATATAAATTATTTAGCCATATTTACTTTTGGTATTATTTCACCTCTCTTACTATTCTTTTTCGAAAATCAAGTGTTTCAGTTTATTACATTTATTCTAAATTTTTTGATTTATTATTGTGATAAAATTTAGAATTACAGGTACATATCTTTCCTACAGCATTATTGAATTAAATCAAGCTGATGCTTTATATCTTCAAAATATTATGGAAAGTGAGCTTGTCAACTATGATAAGATATTTTTTGAGCGTAAAGACTTCAAGAAAATTGGTTTTAAATCTATAGAAAAACTACCTTTGAAATCTCAGATAAATGGCTTTTTATCTTCATTTCACTCATTACAGTATCCTGATGTTTTTACTTTCTTTAAGAACAAGAAGAAAGTATTTATTTGTGCTGTAGATCGTTTAGAAACTAAATATCATTCAGGTTTGTATAAGGAGTATTGTAATGTTAAATCATCTATTAATCCTCATGATTTTAGCTTTAGAAGAAAGAAAGGTTGTAAATACTTCTTATGGAGGAAACAGCAAATTGGTACTTTCACACTTGCTCTTAAAGATGATATTGATTTGAACCAACTTTTATTTGAACACAAGGTACATCACTTTAAGTTTAAGGGATTTTATTACAATCCTGTTCAACTGTTAGAAATACATTTGGATGATAGTAAATTGAATTTTACTGTAGGAAAAAAGTCAGAGGAAAAACAAACTATAGTTGTGCTAAAAAACTAAGATATTACTGAGAATCTCAAATATTAAATAGAATAGTATATTAAATATTTATAAATCAATTTTTTAACTTATATTTATGAACTTATAAGTTCATTTATTGAGAATAAATGAATATATTTGTTCATTTAAAATAATAAAATGGGATTAATTGTACCAGAATATATTACAGAACAACTCAAAGTAAATTCAAAGGAGTTGATTGATATTTCTACTGGGGAGGTGTTTGATGTTGAAAATTCAAATGTTTTTAAAAGTACTATTACATCTAAATCCAAAATAAAGTACAGTAATTTTGTGTTTTTGGATTCTAATCAAACAATTTTACTCCTCAAAAAAGGATTAAGTCAAAATGATTTAGGACTTCTAATGATACTATCTTCTCAAATTGAGATGGAAACTAATATCTGTGTTCAAGAATCTGAAAACCCTCATAATACTGTATCAATATCAAAGCTAATAGGTTGCAGTCAGCAGGCAACTAAAAGGAAGCTCAACAACCTAATTGAATTTGGTGCTTTATACTACGGTCCGGTCGGAAAAAACATTAAAAAAGTTTATGTACTAAATCCTCACATCATAAAAAAAGGAGTTACTACAAGAAAAATTATAGTTGACAAGTTTAAAGAAATTTACAAAGAAAGTAATCTTAAAAATGTTTTTGGGGAGTAAAATAGGGTTGTTATGCACAACCCTATTTTTATCAATGAACCACCTCTATTATTTTCCTATTCATCTCATCAATTGTTTCATTATCAAAATGCTCCAAATAAATAGAAGTAATTTGATTTCCATGACTTGAATGTCCCAATGCTTGACCAATTAAATCTTGTGAATAACCCAATTTTCTGCATGTATTTGCAAAAGAGTAGCGCATTGTATAGCTAATTAAGACTTCATTCGCATTTATTAGTTTTCCTATTTTCCTTAAATGTGAGTTAATTACCTTAAGCTTCTGCTGGTAAATGGTTGAAAATAAATTTGAAAGATTAAACTCCTCATCTTTAATAACCCCTAGAAGAGTATTTTTGTTAGGTTGAAATTTATCAAATATTGATTTCATTTCACTAGTAAGTTTAATGCTGTAAATCCTACCTGTTTTTGCTCTTTTATAGATTACCCTGCCACTTTTAATATTGTCTGATGATAGTAGTAACAAATCGCGCATATTTATTCCTTGGAGCAGAAATAATAACTTGCCTATCAAATGACTTCGGTATAAAATGTCACTTTCATCTAATTGCAAAGCAAAGTAAGATTGCAGTTCATTAATGGTTAATACTTTGGGGACTGTCTTCTTTTTCCCTATCTTGAACTTTCTAAATGGATATTTTTCTAGAGAAGCTAAATCAACTGAAATTGCTTTATTAAAGATAGCTCTCAAAGCCCTCATATAGACAGAAATTCCATTGGCTGTCATTCCTCTCTTATATAGATTTTCTTCTAATTCTAAGATCATTTTCAAAGTAAGCTTGTTGAATGGGATTTTCAAGTTAATTGTCTTTGAAATAGCTGAAAGTGTAATCTTATAATTTCTTGCATTTCCAATTTTCCCTTTATTAACTAATGATGTGATTTCATCTATCCAAAACTCCTCAATTGTGATGTCTTGACTACTTTTGCTAAGTATGAAATTCTTGGCTTCAAGTAGATTAGGGGAGAGGTTGTTATCAATTACATACTCCCTCAGCTTAGTAGTGTATTTTAATTTAAGTTTTTCTAGCTGAATATTAACTTCAATGTCATCATTTATTGAATTGGTTTTTGGGTTGAAACTCTTTTCTATTATTCTATAGCCTGTTGCAATATCAATAAACTTCTTTTCAATTCTAAGTCTAAATACCAAAGGGTAAGTGCCATCTTTCAAAGCTCTGCGCTTATCAAGTACTAAATTAATTGTTGCCATAATTTGTGTTTTATGGCTGTTTAAATCATCAAAAATTTTGTGCACACTATTTGACACACTCAAAATTTAAAATGAAGTTAAATTCATTTATTAATAGAGTTAAGTATGTTTAGTTTTGTTAGGTACAATTGTTCTTAAAGCTAATGAAAACCATCTAAAACAAAAAAGCTTCACATTTCTGTGAAGCTTTCTGAGTGGGGAATGACGGATTCGAACCGCCGACATCCTGCTTGTAAGGCAGGCGCTCTGAACCAACTGAGCTAATCCCCCATTTTAGCGCTAGAAACACCGTTGTATTTCGTAATTGCGTGTGCAAAGATACGTCACTTTTTTGAATCTGCAAGTGTTTTTAAGAAAAAAATTAAAAAAAATCGCTGATCAAAAAGAAACTTCCTGTAATCAATATGGTATCTGTTTTATTTGCTGATTGTTGCGCTGTTTCGACCGCTTCTTTCATTTTTGAAAAATAAGTCGCATTCAAACCAATTGTTTCAGCTGATTTTCGCAAATCGGCGATTTTTGCACTGCGTTCACTGCTGAATTCTGTCAAATAAAACTTGGCATCTCGCGGAAATAAAGACAGAATGCTATCTAAATCTTTGTCTGAACTTGTTCCATAAACAATGTGCAATTGACCTGTAACGCTGGATTCAACCGTTCGCAATAATTGTTTGATGCCATCAACATTGTGTGCAACATCTATAATCGTTAGTGGATTTTGGTTGATTATTTCAAATCTGCCTTTAAAACCAGTATTCTTATTCGTGTTTTCAATCCCAGCGTTGATTTGAGTTTCTGAAAATTCAAAACCAAGGCAATTTAGCGCCCGCATCGCAGTCCTTACAGTGCGTTCGTTCTTCCATTGATAACTTTCATTAGGAAAATGGAAAGTATTTGTAAATTCTTCCTTTTCAGCCCAAAAAATAGTCGAATTATGCGATTTTGCGCTTGTTTCAAAGACCGAAATGGTTTCAGGTAAGGTTTCGCCAATCACAACTGGAATGCTCGTTTTGATAATTCCAGCTTTTTCGCAGGCAATTTTTTCTAAAGTATCACCTAAAATGGCGACATGGTCCATTCCAATGTTGGTAATGACCGATAGAATAGGGGAGATGATGTTCGTAGAATCCAATCTGCCACCCAATCCAGTCTCAATCACACAAATTTCACAGTTTGATTCGATGAAATATGTTAATGTCAACGCCCAAGTAATTTCAAAAAACGATGGACGGACCTCCAAAGTCAAATTTCGGATTTGTTGACAAAATGAAACGATTCTTTCTTCTGAGATTTGTTTTCCGTCAACTAAAATTCGCTCTCTGAAATCGTGTATATGTGGAGATGTAAATAAACCTGTTTTAAGGCCTCTTTCCATGCAAATGGATGCAATCATATTGGAAGTTGAACCTTTTCCATTTGTTCCAGCAACATGAATGTATTGAAGTTGATTGAAATCAATGTTCAATTGTTTGCAAAGACTTAATGTATTACTCAAGTCCGGTTTGTAAGCAACAGCGCCAATTTTTTGATAAGCGGGAAATTGCTCAAAGAGCCAATTGATTGATTCTTCGTAAGTCGTCAATTTGCTTTAACTTTTAGTACCAGAATTTGCTTTTGAACGGAAGTTCCTGGTCGAGCGTCGTATTTGATTTGCTTTTTAATTAAATCAATCAAATGTGAAATCAATCTTGTGTTTGTTGTAGTTGTTTGTGAACTGATATTTTCCGCTTTGATAACATTTCCTTCTGCGTTGATGTATACATTGATGTGAATCGTACAATCTTCACTTGACTGAATGTCATCAGGATTCAAACTCGACAATTTTTTTCGTGCTCCACCACCACCTAAGCCGGAGCCATTTCCATTGATTCCATTTCCTTCTCCTTTTCCAGAGCCAGGACCCAAATCTTTACCAAAAAGCCCAGAACCTGTACCTTTTTCAGCCGCACCTCCACCAAATGGATTTTTTCCTTTCTTGATAGTTGTCTCTTTGTTGGTCTTGTTATTTTTATCGGTGTTTGTATTATTACTTTTCCCCGATGGAACACTTTGGTCAGATTCTTCTTGAGTATCTTCTTTTTTTGTTTGTTCCTCGGGTGTTTTGTCTACAGGTGCTTGTGATGCTCCTCCAGCACTACCGCCACCGCCACCGCCAACAACTTTGTAGGGCGTCTGAACTGTTTCAATTTCTTCTAACGGAGGTGCTTCAAGCGACATTAAAGTAGTATCTGCATAAATAATAGGAATATCTGCAGCGGTTGTTCTAAAACTGAATCCTACGAAACTGATGATGAGCACAAAAATCATAAAGATGACAAGAATAACAGTCAAAGTATCGCTGTAATCTGTTCTAATATTGTAAGCTCCATATCTTTTATTTCTATTTTCAAAAATGAGACGATTTCTTAAGCTAGATGTAGCACTTTGCCAATTTCGCGAATCGAAATAGTCATAGACTGCAAAAACAGTGACAAAAAATAATAAAATAAAAATAACACTCATCTCACAAAATATTACTCACTCTAATTTAAGATGCTTTTAGATTAACAGTTAGTGGAATTTTCTCCACCATCGCTCCAGGTTTCTTATTGTATTTTAATTGACTTTTTACTAGGCCAATTACTTTATTGATAATTCTTTGATCTGTAGTTGTTGTTTTTCCTTGAATATTTTCCGCTTTAATAACATCACCTTCAGCGTTTACCGTTAGTTTGAGAAAAATTGAGCACGATTGATTTGATTCTATATCGTCAGCGTTGATATTATTTAATCTTACTCTAACTTTTACGCCTTTACCTGATCCATCGCCTTCTTCTCCTTCACCGCCGCCTTTATAAGGCCCGATATCGTCACCAAATATCCCTGATTTGTCACCATGATCTGCACCGCCGCCATGTCCAAACGGATTAGGTGCCGCTTTAATCGTCGTAGCGGTATTTGTCTGATTTACGCCAGTTGTGTGTGAACTTTGACCTGTTTGAATCTCAGATCGCGATTTTGGATTGGTTAATACCTTTTCTGTTTGAGGTTTTGGCCTTGGATCAACAGGGTCATCTGAAGGTGTTCCAGCTCCACCTAAACTTCCTCCTGCATCAATAATTAATTCTTTCAATTCAAGCTGTGTGATTTCTGTTTCAGCAACCAATGGTATATCTTCAGCAGGCGGATCAGCCATTATGTAGTGTGTAAATTTCAAAATTAGAAACACAATAACAATTACTACTGTTGATACAATAATTCCTTTTTGTTTATCTGCTTTATGTGAAATTGGCTGACCGTTCATCGTATCTATTTTTGATATGCCAATACTGGTTCCCAACCATTTGCTTGCGCCAAAGCCAATACATTAAATACTGCTTCGTAACTTGCTTCCTTGTGACCAGCGATTTTCAGTTTCATTTTTCCAGATTTTGCCACTTCTGCTGCAACTGTACCTTTAATTTGTTCGAACGTTCGAGCCTGCTCAGGATTTTCTCCTGGTGACAAAAAATATTGGTTCTCTTTCGTTATCACAACTGTTGTGCTTACAGGATCTTGAACAGGTGACAAATCTTCTGAGGGTTTCGGTAAATCAACAGGTGTGTGATTGTTACTCGCAGTTAAACTTATGATAATGAAGAATATCAAAAGTAAAAACACGAGGTCAGTCATAGATGCTGTCCCTCCTTCGATTTTGATTTTATTTCTACTTCCTAAATTCATAAAATTTCTATTTACCAGGCTCGTTCAAAACATCCATAAATTCAAGTGCTGCGTTTTCCATCGCGTAAACAATTCTTCCGATTCTTTCAGTCAAATAATTGTAACCCATGAAAGCAACAATCCCTACGATTAATCCTTCAACTGTTGTAATCATCGCAGTCATAATTCCTGGTGCGATCACTTGTATGTCGAGCGTCGATACGTTTTGTAAATCGATAAACACAATCACCATCCCAACAACTGTTCCTAAGAAACCTAACATTGGACCAGCTCCTGAAGCAGTTCCTAGAAAACTAACTTTTTGCTCCAATCGCATAATTTCAATCTTAGCAGTATTTTCAATGGCAATCGAAATATTTTCAATTGGTTTTCCAAGTCGATCAATTCCTTTTTCCAACATTCTTGCTGATGGACTATCTGAATTGGAACAGAATTTTTTAGCGCCATCAATATTACCATCCAATAAGAAACCTTTTATTTTTGATAAAAAATCTGCTTCTTCTCTCGACGCCCTTCTTAAGGCCAAGTATCTTTCAGTGAAAACATACATTACGTATGCAAACATCAACAAAAGCAAAAGATTGATAATCCATCCAATTCCCGCATTGGATTGGGAAATAATTTCCCAAACAGAAATTTCTTTAACACCAACGGTATTTGTTGTTTCTGGGGCAACTGTTTGGATTTGTAAAAGAAAATTAAAACTCATCTTTAATTGTTTTTATTTAAAATAATTATAAACTTTTCATAAAATTAAGTCTATAGTAAGCGCATAACGATATGTCGTGAAAAAGTTATACAGTTGAATTCTTAATAACCTTATTTTTTTCAATAAAAAAAGGGAAAAAGACACAATCGTCCTTTTCCCTGTACATTTATTTTTTTTGATTTACTTCAGTCTAATTTCTTAGATGAGTTGTTTCAATGCAATCTCAAATGCTGTTTTTGCAATTTCAGTTTTCTTGTTGTTGTTAGCAAAAGTTTTTTCCAACGCTGTTTTAATTGTTGCGCTTGTGTCAGCAAAAATTCCATTGTCTGAGATCTCTTCTAAATCGCTGCTCATTAAATATGCAAACACACGAGCCATTCCACAGTTGGAAATAAAATCTGGAATGATTGAAATATTTTTATCAGCATGTTCGGCAATCGGTCCGAAGAAAATTTGCGGATCTGCGAAGGGAACATTTGCTCCAGAAGAAATGACTTCAACACCTGCTTTGATCATTCGGTCAAGTTGGTTCTGCGTAATCATTCTTGAACCTGCACAAGGGATAAAAACATCCGCTTTTAAGTCCCAAATTTGAGCGTTCATATCTTCGTAACTCAATAAGTTTTCGTGATTTAACTCATTGCCATTTTTATTCAAGTAAAGTGCCTTGATTTCTTCGAACGTAAAACCTTCTGGTTTAATCAAACCGCCCACTCTGTCTATGATTCCAACGATTAATGCGCCTTCTTGTGCCAAATAATAAGCACCTGCTGAAGCGACATTCCCCCACCCTTGAACGAGTACTTTTTTGCCTTTTAAACTTCCTCCCCAAATGTTATAATAATGTTGGATTGATTGTGCAACCCCATAGCCAGTGATCATGTCTGCGACAACATATTTACGATCTACATCAGGTGATAAAAGTGGATTGTCGATGACTTTTAAAACACCAGATTTTAGTTGTTCGATTCTGTTTTTTCTTTGTTCGTCAGAGGGTTTAAAGTGACCATTTAAGACTCCTTCTTGTGGATGTAAAACACCACAATTTTCTGTCATCGGAATAACTTCATGAATTTCATCTACATTCAAATCACCACCAGTTCCATAGTAATTTTTCAATAAAGGAGTGACTGCAGCATACCATCTTTTCAATACTCCTTCCTTTCGCGGATCTTTTGGATCGAAGTTGATTCCAGATTTTGCACCACCAATTGCAGGACCTGCAACTGTAAATTTCACTTCCATTGTTTTAGCAAGAGATTCAACTTCTCTTTTGTCTAGTCCAGAACGCATTCTTGTTCCGCCACCTGCAGCACCACCTCTCAATGAGTTGATAACTACCCAACCCTCAGCTTCGGTTTCTGCATCTTTCCATTCAAAAACAATTTCAGGTCTTTTGTTCTCGAATTTTTCGAGTAAATCTTTCATCTTTTTCCGATTTTCATGTGGTACAAATTTAGTAAACTATCTCGAAGAAAGTCTAAAATCATCTTCAATTTAAATGGTTTCTAAATTCGCTTATTTTTGTTTTTCGATTAAGGTAAATGCAAAACGCCACCACAAACATTTTGGTCCGCACCTGTAACATCCCTTAAGCAATTAGGAATATTTTCGGCATATAAAGCGCCTAAAAATGCAAATACTATAGCTTCTTTGAATTCGATAATTTTTCTTTCAGGAAGTATAATTTTGCCTTCAAAATAATGTCCAATTCTTTCAATTAAAAAGTTATTCAACGCGCCACCTCCAGTGATAAAAACAGATTTTAATTCATTTTTATTAAGAATATTACTGATTTGAATTGCTTCATGTTCGATGATTGTTCTAAGATTGTTTTCGATGTCTCTATCAAATTTGATCAAAGGATAAAATTCACTTTCTAGCCATTCCGTCCCTAGCGATTTGGGTCCGTTTTGTGTATAATATGGCAAATTATTAAGTAGATCTAAAAGGAAAAAATTAATCTCACCAGATTTTGCCAAAACACCATCTTTATCGTAAGTTAGTCCTTTATTTTGCGCAAGTTTATTTAATGGCAGATTTCCTGGTGAACAATCAAAAGCCGTTATTTTTCCATTTTTCTTGAATGAAACATTTGAAATTCCGCCAATATTTAAAAATGATTCTGCTTCGGAATTGAATAATTCAAAGTCACCAATTGGAACCAATGGTGCTCCTTGTCCCCCGTGAATCACATCTTTTGTACGGAAATCATTGATAACTTTTATTCCAGAAATTGCAGCGATTGTAGTTCCACATCCAATTTGAACTGTAAATCCATTTTCAGGTTGATGATATACTGTATGACCGTGAGAGGCAATGTAGTCGATATTGTTTTTATCAAATTTATTTTTTTGAATGAAATGATTTACAAATTCTCCCATACTTTTGCCTAATTCTTTGTCCAGTTTGAATAATTGAATTGCTGTTAATTGTGTTGAAATACTTAGTTTTTCAATAAGGTCCGGCTGATAAGAAAATGTTTCTGCTTGAACTAATTCGTAAGTCCACGTGTTATTCTCATGGCGATGCAATCGTACTAATGCGACGTCTAAACCATCCAAAGAGGTTCCTGACATCAATCCGATAATATTATATGTTATCATAAGTCAATTAGAAAGTGGAAAAATAAAATATTAAGTTTAAATTTACAACCGATTATATTAAGAATAAAAATAAACTATTTAATAATATGAATTTTGAACTGACAGAAGAACAAATTGCTGTTCGTACAGCGGCAAGAGATTTCGCTCAAAATGTTTTAAAAGCTGGTGTTATCGAGCGTGATAACCAACAAAAATTCCCTGCTGAAGAAATCAAGCAATTGGGTGAATTAGGTTTCATGGGAATGATGGTTGACCCAAAATACGGTGGAGGCGGTATGGATACTGTTTCGTATGCAATTGCAATTGAAGAAATCTCTAAAGTGGATGCTTCTGTTTCTGTTTGTATGTCCGTAAACAATTCATTGGTTTGTTGGGGATTAGAGAAATTTGCTAATGAAGAGCAAAAACAAAAGTATTTAGTTCCATTGGCTACTGGTGAAAAGATCGGTGCTTTTTGTTTGTCTGAGCCAGAGGCTGGTTCTGATGCCACCTCACAGAGAACAACTGCAATTGACATGGGTGACTACTATTTGTTGAATGGAACGAAAAACTGGATTACAAATGGTTCTTCAGCTTCAACTTACTTAGTAATTGCTCAAACAAATGTGGAAGCAGGTCACAGAGGAATCAATGCTTTTATTGTTGAACGTGGAATGGAAGGTTTTATCGTTGGTGCCAAAGAAGATAAATTAGGTATTAGAGGAAGTGATACACATACTTTGTTATTTAACGATGTTAAAGTTCCGAAGGAAAATAGAATTGGTGAAGATGGATTCGGATTCAAATTCGCGATGAAAACGTTGTCTGGTGGTCGTATTGGTATTGCTGCGCAAGCATTAGGTATTGCTTCAGGAGCAATGGAGTTAGCTTTGGCTTATTCCAAGCAAAGAAAAGCTTTTGGCAAAGAAATTTATCATCACCAAGCGATTGCATTCAAATTGGCTGATATGGCTACTGAGATTGAAGCGGCTAGAATGTTAGTAATGAAATCTGCTGCAGATAAAGATGCAGGAAGAAATTACGATCAATCAGGAGCAATGGCTAAATTGTATGCCTCTAAAGTAGCAATGGAACAAACGGTTGAAGCTGTTCAGATTCATGGTGGATATGGTTTTGTGAAAGAATATCACGTTGAAAGATTGATGCGTGATGCGAAAATCACTCAAATTTATGAAGGTACTTCTGAAATTCAGAAGATCGTAATATCTAGAAATTTATTGGCAGAATAGTATTTGCAAATTGATTTTCAAAGGTCCCAAGTTCGATTGAATTTGGGACTTTTTTTATTTAATATTTTTCATGATACTTTCATATTCATGAATTTGAACCGCTAAATTGGTTGCTTTTTTATCTATTGCAATCATCGATTTTGATAGGTTTTCGATTTGCATTGTTTTGTATTTTGTTGCTTTTCCAATCATAAGTGGATTGAATATTGGCATGATAGACATGAATATTTTCTCCACTAATCTACTTTCCTTTCTCGGACCGATAAGCAAGGAAGGTCGATAAATATGCAAATGAGGTATGTTAAGCGATGCCAACTTTTCTTCTGCTTCGCCTTTAATTTTGAGGTAAAAATTGGAAGATTTATTTGACGCACCAACACTGGAGATAAAATGAATCGATTGAAGTCCTTTTTTTAAGGCTAATTTGGCAATCATGCATGGAATCTCAATTTCTATCGCGCGATATTGGCTTAAATCTGGCGTTTTTTTTCTTGTTGTTCCCAAGCAAGAAAAGATAGAATCAATTTTTGCTATCGATTCAAAATTAATTTCAACTTTAAAATCGGTGATAATTTCTTGAATTTTCGGGTTAAGAATCCCAGATTCTTTTCTGTTTAGAAGAATAATTTTGTCAAAATCTGTGTCAAGAATTAGTTTTTCAAGGATAAAACTTCCCGTTAAACCGCTACTTCCAAGAATTAATGCAGTCTTCATAAGTTATAAAAATGGAACAATGCTTTCTAATCCAACTCCTCTAGATCCTTTGAGTAAAATCAATTTGTTTGCTAAGTTTAAATCTTGAATATAGTTTGATGCTTCATCTTTGCTTTCAAATGATTGTATTTTTGTCTCCTGATTTGAAAGAATCTCGCTGAAATTCTTTCCTATACAGATGGCAGGAAGATTGAAATTTTGGATTAATTCCACTATTTTTTGGTGTTCTTTTGAGGATTCATTACCCAATTCGAACATATCTCCCAGGATTACAAATTTGTCAGCATGTTCAACCAATGCAAAACTTTCTAGCGCTGATTTCATGCTCGTTGGATTTGCATTGTAAGCGTCGAGTATTAATGTGTTCTTGGATGTTTTCTGAACCTGGGAGCGATTATTTGTGGGTGAATATTCTGCAATTGCAGCTGAGATTTCGCTTGATTCTACACCAAAGTAATTACCAATGCAAATTGCAGCTAAAAAATTGTAAAAATTATATTTCCCAATCATTTGAGTTTGGATGCGTTTGGAAACAATGTCATCTTTTGTCCAATTCATTTCAACAAAAGGAGAAAGAGAGAGTAATTCACCTGTAATTGATGCGTCGTTTTCTGAAGCGTAAGAGATTATTTCAACATCTTTAGGTAGATTTTTCGTTAAAATTGGGTCATCATTATTTACAAAAACACAACCTTGACTTTGTGAAATTGAATCATACAGTTCTAGTTTTGTTTTTAATACACCTTCAAAGTTTTTGAATCCTTCTAAATGTGCCATGCCAATATTAGTGATAATACCGTGTGTAGGTTCTGCAATTTCACACAATTCTTGGATGTCATGGAATTTATTTGCTCCCATTTCAATCACTGCAATTTCATGTGAATGAGTAAGTTGGAGTAGGGTGAGCGGAACTCCGATATGGTTATTCAAGTTTCCATGTGTAAAATGCACATTAAATTTTTTTGAAAGTACAGTTGCAATCAACTCCTTACTGGTTGTTTTACCATTGCTTCCTGTAATTCCAATAATTGGAAAATTAAATTTTTTCCTGTGGAAATTGGCTAAATTTTGAAGGTATTCCAGCGAATTTTCGACTAAAAATATTTTGTCATGGTTTTCAAACAACTTTTCATCGGCGATTACATACTTCGCGCCTGCATTGATTGCTTTTTCTGCAAATTCATTACCATTAAAATTTCCACCTTTTAAACAAATGAATAAACAGTCTTTTTGAATGTTTCTAGTATCTGTACAAATTCCAGATGTTTCGTAAAATAGTTCAAAGTTCATATCTATATCGCATAAAAAAACCCACCTTAAAGATGGGTTTTAAAATTATATTGAAGTTATTTTTTCTTCTTTTTCTTATCCTTTTTTTCGTAGTTCAATCCTGTTGGACTTCCTACGCGATCCATTGCACATCTAAATCCGATAGTTGCAGTAGATTGATCTTCGTCCAAGAATCTTCTATTTGAACCAACTAACCAATATGCTCTATCTTTCCAAGAACCACCTTTGTAAACTCTTGATTTGTCAGACACTAGTGTTGTTGGCCATGAAGTTCTATCTCCAGGTTTGATTTGAGAACCTTGTAAACTGTATGTTTCATACTCATTTTGATACATTACCAAGTTTGGATCTCTCTCAGCCTGGTTGATGGCATTTTTACGATCGTCATTGTCAAAATAAATTGAACTTTCAATATCACCATCTAAATGATCGATGTAATCATCTTTTCTGTAGTTCAATCGTCCGATATTTTCTTCTTCAACAACATTTCTGTATTTCAATTTACCAGGTGTGTTTGTAATGAATGAAGCAAATCCTTGTCTTAAGATGGTAATGATTTCGTAAGCATATTCGTCACCATTTACACCTTCACGCAATCTGTCTACAAAGATTTCATCCATGATTAATTCTTGCACTATTAAAGAAGATGCAACTTCATCTTTGTCATTTTTCAAAGAAATAGCTGAATCAAGAATTACATTTAGTTCTCTCAACAATTTCAATTCCATTGAATCTTTTGTATTCTTGTGAGAAGTGTAGTATGGATCTGGAGCCATTCCTCTTCTTTCAGGATTTCTTGATGCATTTCTCATCATAATTCCAGCAGGAATTACTGTATCATTGATATCATGCTTCGTTGCAGAAATACGTTGGTAACGAACTCTTTCAAACTCATTGATGTACTCTTTCATTCCATGAACGTCATACAAAACTTGAGCATTTTTAGTATCTGTGATACCTTGGTTGTTCAATTGTTTTGTTTTGAATACATTTCCACGGAAAGGTCTGAACTCGTCAAAATCTTCAGACGACATTGGACGATAAACATCCATTACCCATTCAGAAACGTTTCCAGCCATGTTGTACAATCCATAATCATTTGGCCAGTAAGATTCAACTGGAGCAGTAACGTCTGCTTTGTCATTCAATTGACCAGCAACCCCCATGTAATCTCCTCGTCCACGTACAAAGTTTGCACGAATTTGACCTTGGAAAGTAGCGTCGTCTTGTCTTACCCAGTGACCATCCCAAGGATAGATTTTTCTGTCAGTAATTACTTCTGAACCTGGTTCTAAGTTTCCAATTAATCCGTATGAAGCAAATTCCCATTCAGCTTCAGTTGGTAGACGATATCTCGGTAGCAAGATTCCATCTTCCATTCTTATGATACGTGTAGATAATTGTTTACCGTTTGCTTTTGAAGGATCTAAATCTTGTGTATTTCTAATCACACCATCTTTACCTTCTTCATTTGCATATTGTCCAGCTAAGTAAGCTTCAGTGTCAAAGTTATTTTCATTTTCTTGCTCCGTGTTGAAATCCATGATTCCTTCACGTATTAAGATATATTCGTTTACACGGTCAGTTCTCCATTTACAGTAGTCATTTGCCTGCAACCAAGATACACCAACAACTGGGTAATCTCTGTAAGCAGGGTGACGCAAGTAGTATTCTACATACTTTTCGTTGAAAGAAAGTGGAGACCTCCAGCAAAGTGTATCTGGCAATGCATTTTTATATACCATTGGATATGTTTCTCCGTAAGCACGGTGAATCCAATACAAATATTCTAACCAGTAAAAGTTAGTAACCTCCGTTTGGTCCATGTAAAATGAGGAAACAGTTACACGAGCTGGTCTGTTGTTATGGTCAAACATAACATCTTGTTCAGCACGTCCCATTGTGAATGTTCCACCCTCAACTAATAATAAACCTGGACCAGTTTCTTGATCCATGAAAGGAAATTTTTGGAATCCTCCAACATTTGGATTGTTGTACTCCCATCCAGTTGAACCTGAACTTTCGCGAGAACATGCAGTGACCAAAGCAATTGCTAAAATAGCTAAAGCTGAAATTCGAAGCATTTTCATATTTATTGGTTGTTTTTTCATTGTTCTAATTTTGCAAAGTTACTTGCATAAACGTAATTTAAAATAAAAGTTACATTTTTTTTAAAATGAAGGACAAGAAATTGTTCTCCATGTCTGACCTTTTTTCTTACAATTTACATTATACCCTAGTGAAACTTCATGTGATCCACCTGAAATACCATTATTTAATGTGGAAACTGTAACGTCATAACTGTATCCAATTTTAAATGTTCCAGAATTAATCCCCAGAGCTAAAATAAAGGCATCTCTGTTTCTGAACCAAGCACCAGCTGTAAAAGATCCATATTTTACATAAGTACCAATATTGATTTCCATAAAGCCTTGCTGATATTGGAAGATAACATTAGGCATAATTGAAGTGGTATTCATATATTTTGATTTACCACCTAATTTTATTTCAGCACCCATGTGACCAGTTAATCTAATTGGTAGAGGTGAATTTGTTCCTAATATCATAGATTCGTCTGGCATGTTTAAATGATGTCCAGCCACACCGAAAAAGAAATTTTTGGAAAAACCTGCTATTCCAGCTGATGCGTCAAAAAATCCTCTTTGGCCACCACGTTGAACATCTCCTGTTTTGTAAATGAAACCTCTTCGAGGATCAATCATATCTCCAAATTTCAATTTATCCCAATCTAAAAACTTTTGGTACCAAGCAGCTCTAGCTCCAAATAGCATGGTAAATTTGTTTGTTACCTTTAAATGATATGAATAAACCAATCCAAGCATTGAAGTATTGATTGTTCCTTGACCTTGCTGATCGTGAGTTGCTAAAACACCAAAACCACCAGATATATTTTTGAAGTACTGATCATAAGATGCACTGTATGTCACATAATTTGCAGACAATCTTGGCCACTCGTTTCTGTAATTTAGCCCAAATCGTGCACATCTATTTGTTCCTGCAAAAGCAGGGTTCAAATATAGTGGGTTGGCATAAAACTGTGTAAACGTTGGATCTTGTCCAAAAACCTCGTTTTTACAGGTTAAGCCAATCATTATGATTACTAAGTATTTAAGTTTTTTCATTCAATTCTGAATAATAGCAAATTAGTACTAGAACGCAATTTTCACGACAATGTTACAAAAAAAAAACAAATTGAAGCTACTTAAATGATAATTCAGTAGCAATAAATGAATGTTGCATACGTTTTTGATGAATATATGATTCAAAATTCTCACATTTGCCGTATGAAAGTGATTTTAAATTTTACCATTTCAAAGTTCTTTTTCTTTGTTTTCTTGTCTTCAAGTTTTGTATTTACTCATTTAGACTTGTTAGGACAAGAAAACACGTATGATGTTGTTATTCCGTGGGATGCATCCAAAGAAATTACTGCAAATGAACAAGTGATGTTTGTTCCAACAATCAAAAATCAAGGCTACAATGGTAAAAATCCTTTTTTTGCTTGGCAAACCAAGGTGAACGATTTTTTGGATTATGTAGTAAGGGTTAATAATTTAACATTTTACAATGCCAGCAGTGAAGATTTAACATTTCTTTCGATTAATGGCATCGTTGTGCCTACAGAACCTGAAATTAATACTTCGACTAATATTTCAAGGGCTGATAAGTTTGTTCATGTTTCTTTGAATCCTTTTGTAAAAGTCGATGGAGTAATTAAAAGAATTTCATCTTTTAAAGTAGAACTGGAATCCAAGCCAATGCCTGCAACGAAAAAAGATTTTGTTGGTTCATCTGTTTTGGGTGACATAAATAGTAAATGGTACAAAATTTCAGTTAATCAAGATGGTATTTACAAAATAGATCAAGCTTTTTTAATTTCTTTGGGAATTGATGTCGCTAATTTGAATCCGGCACATATTAATATATATGGAAACGGATTTGGGAAGTTGCCAGAATTAAACAGTGTTTACAGGCCTGATGATTTAGTAAAAAATGATATACTAGTTGTAGGAGAAAGTGATGGGTCTTTTGATTCCAATGATTACATTTTATTTCATGGCTGGGGACCTAATCGAATTTATCAAGTTGGAAACGAGTTGCAAAGAGAAATGAATCCTTACAGTGGAGTTTCTTGCTATTTCATTAGGATTTCAGACAGTGATACACCAGGCAGGGTACAAGTTGAAGCTTCGATAGAAACACCCAATCAAAACGTAAATTCGTTTAACTATTTCAGTGTGTATGAGCAGGAATTAAAGTCACTTGTAGGAGGTGGACAAAGGTGGTATGGTGATTTGTTTGATGAAGAATTGACAAAATCTTTTTCTTTTAATGTTCCTAATATATTAACAAGTTCTCCGGCGAAGTTTAGAATTTCAGCTGCATCAAATCCAAGTTCTGGTAATAACAGTGTACAGCTTTCAATTGGTTCTGAAGTTTTAACAAGTTTTTCTTTACCTACAGTTGCTGCTGATTATGCGAGAGTAGAAAAAACTTTTGAAGATGTTACTCCACAATCGTCTATGCCACTTACTATGACAGTGAGTAGGAGTAATCCAGCTGTAATGACTTATCTTGATAAAATTGAGTTAAATGCGCGTGCAAGTTTAAGTTTTTCAGGGAATCAAATGTACTTTAGAGACTTGCTTTCAGTTGGTGCAGGAAAAATTAGTTCGTTCACAATTGGAAATTTTAGTTCAAATTCTTTTGTTTGGAACGTGACTGATAGGCAAAAACCAGTTCTTGAGGTAGGCAGTTTTACTGGGAACACATATAGTTTTGTAACACGAACAGATTCATTGAAAACTTTTGTTGTTTCAAACGGTTCTAATTTTTTGACTCCGAGTTACATCGGGACTGTTGTTCCTCAAAACTTGCATGCTTTAGATTATGCTGATCTACTGATTGTTACTCCTGTTGTTTTTAAGGATCAAGCAGAACGATTGGCAAATTTGCATCGAAATGAGGGTTTGTTGGTTCATGTTGTTACTACAGAACAAATTTACAATGAATTTTCTTCCGGTACTTTAGATGTTACTGCTATTAAATGGTTTGCAAAAATGTTTTTCGATCGTGCAAATGGAAATCCTGATTTGATGCCGAAAAACTTATTGCTATTTGGAGATGGAACTTATGATCCAAAAGGGATTGTTTCCAACGTAAATTATATTCCTACTTATCAAGTTTTGAGTTCTGAAAATCATATAGATGCCTTGGTAACGGACGATTATTTTGGAATGATGAATGACAATGAATCATTGGGTAATGCTGACGCCATGGATTTGGGCGTTGGAAGGTTATTGATTTCTTCTAATCAAATTGCCAAGGAACAAGTAGATAAAATTGAAATTTACATGACAAATGGAGCCAATTTAATGAGCACCAGCGAAGATTGTTGTTCTGGTAATTCTAATATTGATGGCACTTTTGGTGATTGGAGATTAAATTATGTGCAAATAGCCGATGACGAAGAAGGAGGATATTTTATAACGCAAGATTGTGAGCCACAATACGAGGAAGTAACCGCAAATCATCCAGAAATGAATGCAGACAAGTTATACACTGATGCTTTCGTTCAAGTTTCAGGAGCGGGTGGACAAAGGTATCCAGATGTTTATGATGCAATTACTAATCGAGTTCAAAGAGGGGCGCTGGTGGTAAATTATGTGGGGCATGGTGGAGAGGCAGGTGCAGCTTTGGAACGTATAATTACCATTTCACAGATTTTGTCTTGGACGAATTTGAACAAAATGAATTTATTTGTTTCTGCAACATGCGAATTTACTAAGTATGATGATCCAAGCAGAGTTTCAGCAGGTGAATGGGTTTCCTTAAATCCCGCTGGAGGTGCCATTGCTTTGATGACAACCACTAGGTCTGTGTATTTTGATGTCAATTCAACTACTGGAGAAAGGTTTTACGAGAATGTATTTCAAAGAGATAATTTATTTCAGCCATTGACATTTGGGGAAATTATGCGTCGAACTAAAAATGCAACGAATGAAGGAATTAACAAAAGAAGTTTTACGTTGATTGGTGATCCAGCATTGAAAATTGCCCTGCCAAAATATAGAATTGTCACAGATAGTATCAATCACATGAGTCCGAATTTGGTAAACGATACGATTGAGGCTCTGAGTAAAATGAATATCAAAGGACATTTGGAAGATTTCAATGGAAATGTTTTAACAAATTATCAAGGGGTTTTGTCACCAACTGTTTTTGATAAACCAAAATTAGTTAAAACACTTGCACAAGATCCAACATCTCCCGTGTTAGAATTTTCAACTCAAAGAAATTCTATGTACAAAGGCAAAGCGTCAATTAAGGATGGGTATTTTGACTTTACTTTTGTGGTTCCTAAGGATATAAATTACGCTTTTGGTAATGGAAAAATATCATATTATGCAAATAATAGCGCCACAGATGCCTTTGGAGAGGATAAACGATTTGTAGTTGGAGGTTTGAACTCAGCTGGATTAAACGATAATGTGGCTCCAACTGTAGAACTTTACTTAAATGACCAAAATTTTGTTTCCGGAGGTCTAACTAATGAAAACCCTAAATTGATTGCAGAAGTTTTTGATGAAAATGGAGTAAATACGGTTGGTAATGGAATTGGGCATGACATTGTTGCCATTTTGGACAATAATACATCCGATCCTATTTTGTTGAATGATTATTACACTGCTAATTTGGATTCTTATCAAAGTGGAAAAGTAGCTTATGATTTTTCAGGTTTATCAGCAGGTAATCATACGTTAACATTTAAAGTTTGGGATGTAAATAATAATTCTTCAGAAACCACAATTAATTTTACGGTTGTAGAGAAGCAAGAAATTTCATTGGATCACGTGTTAAATTATCCAAATCCATTTACAACTAAAACACAATTTTTCTTTGAACATAATCAAGTTTGCGAGACTTTAGAATCTCAGATTCAAATTTTCACAGTTTCAGGAAAATTAGTTAAGACCATTAATCAATCAGTTAGAACTGCTGGTTTTAGAACAGAAGGGATTGATTGGGATGGAAGAGATGATTTTGGAGATCAAATAGGTAAAGGAGTTTATATTTATAAGATTTCAGTAAGAAATCCTGAAGGGGAAATCGCTGAAAAAGTAGAAAAATTGGTTTTATTAAGGTAATTTCAACAATAAAAGTTTTGCTTTTACGTATATTTGTTTTTTGATTCGATTTATATCACACTTATGTTAAAAAAAATAGGTTTCTTCTTTTTAGTTTCCGCGCCAGTTGTTTTGTTGGCTCAACCTAATAGCTCGGGGGCATCCAATAAAGATTTACAGTTAAATACGATAACAACAGCAATGCCGTTTTTGAGTATTACACCTGATTCAAGAGCAGGTGCAATGGGTGATGCAGGAACGGCTTTGAGTGCTAATTCACATTCCATTTATTGGAATACAGCCATGTTGAATTTTTCCAAAGATGATGCTGAAATAAGCGTTTCATATACTCCGTGGTTGAGACAATTAACCAATGATATGTCATTGTCTTATGTGTCAGGTTACAAAAGGATTGGTACACGCCATGCTGTAACTGGAGCTTTGCGCTTTTTTAGCCTAGGGGAAATAACATTTACCGACAATGCAGGTACTAAAATCAGAGATGACAAGCCATCAGAATTTGAATTTGCTGGCGGGTATGCATTTAAGTTAGCTGATAAGTTTAGTATTGGAATCAATGGTAAATTTGCTTACTCCAATTTAACTGGAGGATTAGTTACTCCTGGAGGAACAAGTAAAGCTGGAGTGGCCGGAGCATCTGATATTTCATTTGTTTATTACAACGATGAAGCAGAATTGGGTGATAAATCTGGGGTTCTATCTCTTGGTGCAACAATAAATAATATTGGTAATAAAATTGCTTATTCGGAAGTAAGTACGGATCAGCGTGATTTTTTACCTATGAATTTGAAGTTGGGTGGAGCTTATACCATGAAATTTGATAAATTCAACAATCTAACGTGGGCTTTAGACTTTCAAAAATTATTGGTTCCTACACCTCCAATCAGAGATGCAGTGACAGGGGAAATTATTTCTGGAAAAAACAACAATATTGGTGTAATTTCAGGAATGTTACAATCATTTGGTGATGCTCCTGGTCAAATAGAGGTTGACGATCAAGGAGATTATATTCAAGACGCAAGCGGTAAATATCAAGTTAAAAAAGGATCAAAACTCAAAGAAGAATTACGAGAAATTAATATTGCAACAGGATTGGAATATTGGTATAATAATATGTTTGCTATCAGAGGTGGTTTTTTCTATGAACATTATACCAAAGGATCTCGTCAATATTTTAATGCAGGTGTTGGCTTAAAGTACAAAATCATTGGAATTGATATTTCTTATTTGGCAGCTTTGAGACAAGGAAATCCATTAGCAAATACAGTTCGTTTTACATTGCGTTTTCAAATCGGAAATTCTGTAAAGTCAAATGAATCAGCTCCTGAGTAAATGAATATTCGGATTGGATTTGGTGTTGATGTTCACCGTTTGGCTGATGGATTAAAATTGATGGTTGGGGGAAAGGAAATACCTTCGACGTTCGGTGCTGTTGGACATTCAGATGCAGATGTTTTGTTGCATGCAATTAGCGATGCACTTTTAGGTGCGGCAAACTTGAGAGACATCGGTTTTCATTTTTTAGATACAGATCCTCAGTTTAAAGGAATTGACAGTAAGATTTTGCTTTCTAAAGTATATGATTTAATTGCTGCAAAAGGATTTAGCGTTGTAAACATTGATTGCACAGTTATTCTTGAAAAGCCAAAGTTAAATCCCCACATCCCTGATATGATGGAGATTATCGCAAATATTCTTAAAGTCACAAGTGAAGAAGTTTCCTTGAAAGCAACAACGCACGAAAAGGTAGATTCATTTGGAGAAGGCAAAGCGATTAAAGCTTATGCTGTTTGTCTACTAAAGAAAAATTGATTGAATTCTAAATAAAAAAAGGAATCAATTTCTTGATTCCTTTCAACTAACTAAAATTAAAACCTTAATAAACTCCACGAAGATTAAGGTCTCTCTTTTGACTTATGATTGTAGCAATTTAATTCTATATTGATTAACCTATCAATAGATTGAGTAAAATACAATCATGATAACATCTATAACTACACAAACAGATGCCGAATTGATTATCCATTTCATTGGTGAAACGGAAAGCAATAAGCTTAAAGTTAACATCGTAGGAATCAATATCAATGAAAGAGATAAAATGCTTTCAATTGCTCCTAATCCAACTGCAATTCCGCCTAAACAGCCAATTACTAGAATGACTAAACTGATTAAACCGAATCTATTAAATTCTGATCCTTTATAAATACCTGTATTTTCTACTGTATGACTCATAACTTACGTTTTTTAGTTTGGTACAAATTTCGGTTCAAAATGAATCTTTGGAAATGACAATTGTTAGTTTTTAAATTGATATTCATCAGTTTTTTCGTTTGGTGCAGAATATTATATTTAATTTTGATTTCTATAAAAGGAATTACAATGAACTATTTTCAAGGGAAAATTGCATGGGTTACAGGCGCTTCATCTGGCATTGGTAGGGCAACTTGTGAAGCTTTGGCTAATAGTGGTGCAGTCGTCGTGCTATCTGCACGCAATGAAGAAATGTTAATTGAAGTTTCTAAGGGATTGGCTAAATCAGAGCAACATTTTGTACTTCCGCTGGATTTGGAACGAATGGAAACCTTTCAATCGAAAGTCGATCAAATCATTGAAAAATATGGAAGGATCGATTTTTTGTTCAATAATGGAGGACTGAGTCAACGTTCATTGGTTTCTGAAACGTCGATTGATGTTGACCGAAAAATAATGGAAATCAATTACTTTGGAAATATTGCTTTAGCTAAGGCTGTTTTACCGTATTTTATCAAACAAAAATCTGGTCATTTTGTCATCACTTCAAGCATCGCAGGAAAATTTGGATTTTATTTGAGATCAGCATACAGTGCATCGAAACATGCTTTGCAAGGATTTTACGAAAGTTTAGCACTCGAGGAAGCGCAAAATAATGTTTTTGTGACCATTTCTTGTCCAGGAAAAATAAATACGCCGATTTCAACCAATGCTTTGACCGCTTCTGGAGAAAAACATGGAGTTATGGACCACAATCAAGCGACCGGAATGTCGGTGGAAGAATGTGTATCTATTTTATTGAAAGCTGTTTCGAAGAAAAAGAGAGAGATTTTGATTGGAAACAAAGAAACCTTGGCTGTTAGCTTGAGAAGATTTTTGCCTCAAAAAATGTTTTGGAACATCATTAAAAAACAAAAGGCAACTTAATAAGCTGCCTTCATTTATTTGGATTTGATAATTAATTAAATCAAATTTTGCGTTGTCAAAAATTCAACTACGTTTTTTTCAATTCTTGCTTCGATATTTGAATTGTCTGCTTTAACGAAAGGTTTTCCAATGATTTTTTCGTAAAGTTCGATGTATCTTTCAGTAATTACATCTACAAATTCATCTGGCATGAAAGGCATTTGTTGACCATCTAATCCTTGGAAATTATGTTCAATTAACCATTGACGTACAAATTCTTTAGATAATTGCTTTTGTGCTTCTCCTTTTTCTTGTCGTTCAGCATAACCGTCGGCATAAAAGTATCTAGAAGAATCTGGTGTGTGAATTTCGTCGATTAAGTAAACTTTACCGTCTTTGATTCCAAATTCATATTTTGTATCAACTAGAATCAATCCCTGCGCTGCAGCCATTTCTGTTCCTCTTTGAAACAGTGCATGGGTATAATTTTCAAGTTGAACGTAAATTGCTTCAGGAACAATATTTTGAGCGATGATTTCCTCTCTTGAAATGTCTTCATCATGTCCTTCTTCCGCTTTAGACGCTGGAGTGATGATTGGTTCTGGGAATTTGTCATTTTCCTTCATTCCTTCTGGCAATGCAACACCACATAAAATACGTTTTCCAGCCTTGTATTCTCTTGCACTGTGACCAGCTAAATATCCTCTGATGACCATTTCTACACGAATTGGCTCGCATTTAAGTCCAACAGCCACACATGGATCTGGGGTTCCTATCAACCAGTTTGGTACAATGTCTCTCGTTGCTTCCAAAAACATGGTTGCAACTTGATTTAAAACTTGTCCTTTGTAGGGAATTCCTTTTGGTAAAATGTGATCAAAAGCAGAGATTCTGTCAGAGGCAATCATCACTAAAACGTCATTTTTTAGTGAGTAAACTTCGCGTACTTTACCTTTGTAAATTGCTTCCTGACCAGGGAAATTATAGTTGGTGTCTGTGATTGTTTGATTCATTTTTTTGAATTTATTCTTTTTCTTTTTCGTCTTTCAATTTTTGTTCGGCTGCTTCTGCTTTCTCAAATGCGTCGATTATTTTCTTCACCAATGGATGTCTGATTACATCGCTTTGATTCAGTCTGATAATTCCAATTCCATCCACGTCTTTCAATGCATCAAGCGCATAGGAAAGTCCTGAACGTTGTTTTCTTGGTAAATCAATTTGTGACATGTCTCCAGTAATCACAAAATTGGCAGTTTGTCCCATGCGAGTCAAAAACATTTTCATTTGCATGACAGTTGCGTTTTGCGCTTCATCTAAAATAACAAAAGCTTTGTCAAGTGTTCGTCCTCTCATGAACGCCAAAGGAGCAATTTCGATGATTCCGATATCTATTAAGTCTGCTAATTTTTCTGGTGGAATCATATCGCGCAAAGCATCATAAAGCGGCATCATGTATGGATCCAGTTTTTCTTTCATGTCGCCTGGTAAAAAACCAAGATTTTCTCCTGCTTCAACTGCTGGTCGAGTTAAAACGATTCTTTTTACTTCCTTTGCTTTCAAAGCGCGAACAGCCAAGGCGACTGCAGTGTATGTTTTACCAGTTCCAGCTGGACCAACGGCAAAAACCATGTCATTTTCATTGACAGCTTTGACAAGTTTTCGCTGATTGATTGTTTTCGCTTTGATTTTTACACCACCATTTCCGTGAACTAGCGTTTCAGAGCCATCATTGGTTTCAGGAGTCGTTCCATCGTCAAACATAATTTGTTCAATGGCGTTTTCGGTAATTTGGTTGAATTTGTGAAAGTACCTTAAAATCATTTGGAATTTGACTTCAAAAACATCCATAACTTCATGATCTCCAACAATCGTAATAACATTTCCGCGCGAAACAATTTTAAGTTTAGGGAAAAAACTCTTGATCTTTGACAAGTTAATGTTGTTGACTCCGAATAATTCAACTGGATTTATTCCTTCAATTTCTATATTTTTCTCCAAGTTCAAGATTAATTAATGATGCGTTAAACTTTATATTTGTGGAAATAAACCTTATTTTTGAAACAAATTTAGGAATAATTTCTCCAAAATAACAGCATGATGCAAATCATTACACTTACGACAGACATGGGATTATTAGATCACTATGTTGCAGCGTTGAAAGGATCAATTTTCAGCCTGTCTTCTGACGTTCAAATTGTGGATATTTCGCATCAGGTTAACCCTTTCGATGTCAGTCAAGAGGCTTTTTTTGTTAAAAGTTGTTACCATGAATTCCCGAAAGGAACTATTCATCTTTGCACAGTTGATAGCGAGCCTGTTATTAATTTTGGGTCGAGTTCAAGTGGCAGCTTTCCTTCAATTATGTTGTATGAAGGTCATTATTTTGTTTCAAATGACAATGGTTTTTTTGGTTTGCTGTTAGATGGAAATCGTCCAGAGAAATTTTGGAGGTTGGATGACGTGATGTCTAATCCGAATATGCTCAAATTTCCGATCAAAAATATACTTGTGCCGGCAACAATTAAGATTTCTCAGAAAATCGAAATTGAAACTTTTGCAACGGAAAGCGATTACAAACGAGCATTCTCAATAAACGCTGTGACCGAAGAAAATTTGATTAGAGGAAATGTCGTTCACATAGATCATTTTGGAAATATTATTACCAACATTAGCAAAGAGCTTTTTCACAGAATTGGACAAAATGCGCCGTTTACGATTTATTTCCGTCGAAAGGAATATTACATCGAAGAAATTTCGAATACATATAGCGATGTAGTAGAAGGTGAAAAAGTGGCCATTTTTAATAGTAATGAAATGTTAGAAATAGCTATTAATCGCGGTGCCAACGGACGAAATGGCGGCGCAAGTTCACTTTTTGGAATTAATTTACAGGACATTGTAAGAATCGAATTTACGCCACGTGGATCGAAACAAACTTTGGAATCCCTTTTTTAAGCATTCATGATTACTCGAATTGTAAAACTTCACTTTCAGCCCGAAAAAACAGATGATTTCTTGGCTTTTTTTGAAACGATTAAATGGCAAGTAGCAACACAGCCAAATTGTTTTGGAATGAAGCTATTGCGTGATAAAAATCAACCGAATATTGTTTTTACCTTTAGCAAATGGGAAAATGAAGAAGCATTAAATACTTATAGAGATTCTGAATTGTTTGGAGTTGTTTGGCCAACAATCAAGCCTTGGTTTCAAGAAAAAGCTGAAGCTTGGACAATTGAAGAGTGGTTTGATGGAATGCCGAAATAAACTTAAATTGAGGAGTGACTTTTAGTAGCTTTTTAATAAAATTAATCCACAAAGTTTTTCGATTTCTTCGTTCGTATTGAAAGCATGCAAGCAAATTCGCAATCGTTCTTGCCCTTCGGGAACTGTTGGACTCAAAATAGCTTTGACTGCAATTTTTTCACGCTGAATTTCGTAAGCTAATTTTTTCACATTTTCGATCCCAGGTGTCAATAGTATTTGAATGGGAGAATTAGGGTCGCTTAGGCTAATTTTACTTGAAACTAAATTTCTAAACAATCGAATGTTCTCCTTGAGTTTCAATCGATTTTTATCATCTATACTTTTTGCTATTTGCGTTTGAATATGTTCATATTGATAGGGCGGAAGTGCTGTAGTGTAAATAAAAGATCTTGCAAAATTGACTAGATAATTTTTCAATTCAGTCGAGCCTAAAACGGCTGCACCGTGCGTTCCGAAAGCTTTTCCAAAAGTGATAATTCTCGCAAAAATATGGTCTAAAATCGCATTTTGATGACAAATTCCTTTTCCTTGTTCACCAAATATTCCACAAGCATGTGCTTCGTCGACGATTAAAAGTGCGTTTGCATTTTGGCAAATTTCTGAAATTTTAAGCAATGGAGCAATGTCTCCGTCCATGGAATAAAGTGATTCAACTGCGACAAAAACAGTTCCTTCTATGCGGTCAAGTTTTTGTTTTAAATCTTCAATATCGTTGTGTTTGAAAGAAAATGATTTGGCGTTGCTCAATCTTATTCCATCTCGGATTGAAGCATGAATCAAATCATCGTACAAGATAAAATCGCCTCTTTGGGGGACTGAAGAAAAAAATCCGATATTGGCGTCGTAGCCAGAATTGAAAATCAAGGCATCTTCCGCTTGGAAAAAATCAGCAATCCATTTTTCAGTGTTTTCTGCTTCCTGAGAATTTCCAGAAATCAATCGTGAGCCACCGCTTCCTGAAGGTTTTACATTTTGAAATTCAGCGTCGGTACCAAGACCTAAATAATCGTTTGAAAAGAAATCAGTAAACCCATTAAACAAAGAAAGGGAGCGTTCACTCCCCATCTTTTTGCGTTCTATTAGTTTCTGTTGAAATTTCAACATCTTATTTTTCTTTTGGTGGTTTGAATTAAGAAACAGTAACTTTTCTTGGTTCAAATCCTTTCGCTTTGGCATCTTCTAATTGTTGCGCTCTCGCTGCTTCTTTTGCTTTGCGCGCTTCGATGATTGGATCTGGTAAAGTTTCAGGTTTTTCACCTTCAGTAAATGCAGCTTTTGGGATCAAACCTAAAATTTCAAACATTTCTTTGTCTTCGTTGAATTCTGGATTTGGTGTAGTTAACAATTTATCTCCCGCGAAAATTGATCCTGCACCAGCCATAAAGCAAAGTGCTTGTCCTTCCATGTTCATTTTTGTTCTACCAGCTGAAAGTCTTACAACAGCTTCAGGAAAAGCAATTCTCGTGGTTGCAACCATGCGAATCATTTCCCATTGTTCAATTGGTTTTTGGTTTTCCAAAGGTGTTCCTTCCACAGCAACCAATGCATTGATTGGAATTGAGTTTGGAGGAGTTTCCATTTGCATGTAGCTCATCAACATTCCCATGCGGTCTTCGACAGCTTCACCCATTCCGATGATTCCACCAGAACAAACAGTAATTCCAGCTTTTCTTGCATTGTCAATCGTATTTAATCGATCTTCATATTCACGCGTTGAAATTACATCTCCGTAAAATTCAGGTGATGTATCTAAGTTGTGATTGTATGCAAAGAGTCCAGCGTTTTTCAATCTTTTCGCTTGATCTTCGTTCATCATTCCTAAAGTACAGCAAACTTCCATGTCCAAGTTATTTACTGCTTGAACCATTTCAATCACATTGTCAAAATCTTTGTTGTCGCGAACTTCTCTCCAAGCTGCGCCCATACAAAGTCTAGAAGAACCATTTGCTTTGGCATTTTTGGCTTGTTCTATCACTGAATCAACAGTCATCAATTTGTGCGCTTCAACGTCTGTGTGATAACGTGCGGCTTGCGGACAATAGCCACAATCTTCAGCACAACCTCCGGTTTTGATGCTTAATAAAGAAGACATTTGCACTTCTCTTGGATTGTGAAATTGACGGTGAATGGTTGCCGCTTCAAAAACCAATTCTAATAATGGCTTGTTATACAACGCAATCAATGCTTCTTTTGTAGAATATGCTGGATTTACTTTCATTTAAAATGCTTTCTAATTGAATTGCAAATATAATCAATCAGAGTCAAGTCAAAAACCATTTTTGATAAAATATAATTTGGGGAGAAAGTTTGTTTCATACCCCTGAAGTTTTTCAAAAAAACAATGATTCACAAATAAAACTCAACTAAAATTTGAAGATCTTTTCACTTCAGGGGCTGAAAACAAACTAACGTTAAGACTTCATTAGGTTACAAAAGTTACAGAGGAAATGAAAATAAAATTGAATTTTCGTTGAAAAGGCTAAAGTTTTCAAATTTCAATTATTTCAATATTTTTTTTGATTTCATATCTAAATTCCCAATATTTCCTCAAATTATTCTTAATTTCGCGCATGTCTTTTTAGGCATTTGCAAATCGAAAATATGGAAAAAGTAGAACCTTATAAGCCAATAAATAAAGTTAGAATTGTTACTGCAGCATCACTTTTTGATGGTCACGATGCAGCAATCAATATCATGCGTAGAATTATTCAAGCGACTGGTTGTGAAGTGATTCATTTAGGTCATGACCGTTCTGTGGAAGAGGTGGTTGATTGTGCAATTCAAGAAGATGCACAAGCGATTGCGATGACTTCTTATCAAGGTGGTCACACTGAGTACTTCAAATACATGTATGATTTATTGCGCGAAAAAGGCGCGCCGCACATCAAAATTTTTGGTGGTGGAGGTGGAACCATTCTTCCGGCAGAAATCGAAGAATTAGAAGCTTACGGAATTACACGTTTGTATCACCCAGACCATGGACGTGCGATGGGATTGCAAGGAATGATCAATGACATGATTCAAAGATGTGATTTTCCTGTTGGAACTGGTTTGACGAACGAAGTAAGTTTACTTGCTGACAAAAATGTCCCAGCGATTGCAAGAGTGATTTCAGCTGCGGAAAATTATCCAGCGGAATCTCAGAAATTATTGGAAGAAGTTCACGCCATTGCAGAAAAGAATGATGTTCCTGTATTAGGGATTACTGGAACTGGTGGAGCGGGAAAATCTTCTTTGGTAGATGAATTGGTTCGCAGATTTTTAGTTGATTTTCCTACAAAGGAAATTGCAGTTGTTTCTGTAGATCCATCGAAAAGAAAAACGGGTGGTGCCTTGTTGGGAGATAGAATCCGAATGAATTCTATCAAAAGTGACCGCGTTTACATGCGTTCCTTGGCAACAAGACAATCGAATTTGGCTTTGTCGAAACACGTTGCTGAAGCGATTTTGGTTTTGAAAGCAGCTAATTACGATTTGATCATTTTGGAAACTTCTGGAATTGGTCAATCGGATACAGAAATTTTAGATCATTCAGATGTTTCTTTATATGTAATGACGCCAGAATATGGTGCTGCAACGCAATTAGAGAAAATTGATATGTTGGATTTTGCAGATGTGATTGCATTGAATAAATTCGACAAAAGAGGTGCGTTGGATGCATTGAGAGATGTTAGAAAACAATACCAAAGAAACCACAATCTGTGGGATGAATCGGTGGATTCTATGCCTGTTCATGGAACGATTGCTTCTCAGTTCAACGATCCAGGAATGAATTCTTTGTACAAAGTAATCATTGATAAAGTCAAAGAGAGAACCGGCGCAAAATTGGATTCTTCTTTCGAAATCACGAAAGAAATGTCTGAGAAAATTTACGTAATTCCACCAGAAAGAACGAGATATTTATCCGAAATTTCAGAAAACAACCGTGCTTACGACAAATGGGTAAACCAACAAGCGGAAGTTGCGGAGAAATTATACGGATTGACTAAATCGATTGAAACATTGCAAGATTCTTCGATTGATGACAAAGACAGATTAATTAAAGGTTTACAAGAATCGCTTGAAAAAGTAAAATTGGATTTTGACCCAAAAAACTGGGCGATTTTAGAGAATTGGGAAGCAAAAAAGGCGACTTACAAGAATCCAGTTTTCGAGTTCAAAGTAAGAGATAAAGTACTTAAATTAGATACGCATACAGAATCACTTTCTCATTCTCAAATCCCAAAAGTGGTACTTCCAAAATACCAATCTTGGGGAGATATTTTGAGATGGAATTTACAAGAAAATGTTCCTGGTGAATTTCCTTACACTGCAGGATTGTTTCCCTTCAAAAGAGAAGGGGAAGATCCAACAAGAATGTTTGCAGGGGAAGGCGGACCGGAGAGAACGAACAAACGTTTTCACTATGTAAGTTTGGGAATGCCTGCAAAACGTTTGTCAACCGCTTTTGATTCTGTGACTTTATATGGAAATGATCCAGATTTGCGTCCAGATATTTATGGAAAAATCGGAAATTCAGGTGTTTCTATTTGCTGTTTAGATGATGCGAAAAAATTGTATTCAGGTTTTGATTTGAGTCATCCAATGACTTCTGTATCTATGACAATCAACGGTCCAGCACCGATGTTGTTGGGATTCTTTATGAATGCAGCCATTGACCAAAATTGTGAAAAATACATCAAGTCAAATGGTTTAGAAGCTGAAATTGAAGCGAAAATCAAAGCGATTTACGACGCCAAAGGAACACCGCGACCACAATATCAAGGCGAATTGCCTCAAGGAAATGACGGACTTGGTTTGATGTTGCTTGGAGTGACTGGAGATCAAGTTTTGTCAGCTGATGTGTACGAAAGAATCAAAGCAGAAACTTTGATGCAAGTTCGTGGAACGGTGCAAGCAGATATTTTGAAAGAAGATCAAGCACAAAACACTTGTATTTTCTCAACAGAATTTGCGCTTCGTTTGATGGGTGATGTACAACAGTATTTTATCGACAAAGGAGTAAGAAATTTTTATTCTGTATCTATCTCGGGTTACCACATTGCAGAAGCGGGAGCAAATCCGATTACACAATTGGCATTTACCTTGGCTAATGGATTCACTTATGTTGAGTATTACTTGAGTCGTGGAATGAGCATCAACGATTTTGGACCGAATTTATCGTTCTTTTTCTCCAACGGAATTGACCCTGAATATGCAGTAATTGGTCGTGTTGCTCGTAAGATTTGGGCGAAAGCAATGGCTAAGAAATACGGCGCTAATTCTCGTGCACAAATGTTGAAATACCACATTCAAACTTCTGGTAGATCATTGCATGCGCAGGAAATTGATTTCAATGATATTCGTACGACATTGCAAGCTTTGTACGCGATTTATGACAATTGTAATTCATTGCACACGAATGCGTATGACGAAGCAATTACAACGCCTACAGAAGAATCAGTGAGAAGAGCGATGGCGATTCAATTGATTATCAATAGAGAATTGGGATTGGCGAAAAACGAAAATCCATTGCAAGGTTCATTTATCATTGATGAATTGACGGAATTGGTTGAAGAAGCTGTATTGTTAGAATTTGACCGAATCACTGAAAGAGGAGGTGTACTTGGTGCGATGGAAACGATGTATCAACGTTCTAAAATTCAAGAAGAATCATTGTATTATGAAACTTTGAAACATACAGGTGAATTTCCAATTATTGGAGTGAACACTTTCTTAAGTTCTAAAGGTTCTCCAACGGTTGAACCGAAAGAAGTGATTCGTGCAACTGAGGAAGAAAAACAATACCAAATTTCGATGTTGTCTGCGCTGCAAAGTGGAAACAAAGATTTGACTTTGAGCAATATTGAAAAAGTGCAAGAAGCAGCTGTTCAAAATAAAAACATGTTTGAACAATTGATGGAAACTTGTAAAACTGCTTCCCTGGGTCAGATTACACAGGCTTTGTTTGAGGTCGGTGGACAGTATCGTCGAAACATGTAATGAGAGATTCAAAAATATTTATCCAATTGAAAAAAATCCCAAGGGCGAAAGTCTATTTTGGGATTTTTTTCATTTTGTTTGTGGCTTTGATGGAATTTGTAGAAATCAAAAATCATAAATTTTGGACAAATGATTTTGAAGTGTATTACGGTGCTACGAAAGATTATTTTTCAGGTAATAATCCATATATAAAAAACTATGGATTGGATACTGGGTTTTTTAAATATCCTCCAACTACTCTGTATTTCTTTGGGTTAGCGATTTTGTTCAAATACTTTTTCGCCCAAATAGTACACATTTTTATTCTTTCCATTTCCTTTTTGATTTCTATTTTTCTTTTGAAGAAAGTTATTTTCATTGATTCAGAAAAGTCTCAAAAATCAAATTTCGGAATTTACTTTTTAGGTTTCGTTTTCATTGTGATTCACATTGCGAGGGAATTTCACATGGGAAATGTAAATTTGATTTTGTTGGGACTTTTTTCGCTAGGATTGTGGTATTTGAGAGAACAGAAGCCATTGCATGTTGCGATTTTTTGGAGCGTTATGGTTGTTTTGAAGCCCATAGTGATTTTGGCATTTATTCCCTTATTTTTCTTTAAGCAATGGAAAACCATGATGTATATGGTTTTGTTGGGTTTGATTTTTCTTGCCGTGCCCATTGCATTTAGTGGATGGAATGGAAATATGCTTCTTTGGAAAGATTGGTTTGCCTCTGTAGCCAAGCATGGTGAATATTTGTCGAGTGAAAATTCATTGACTTACTTGACAGAATATTACTTCAAAATTAAATCAGCTTGGATTCCTTCTTTGATTGGGTTGATCGTGCTTGTAAGTATAATGTTGATTGCCATTTTTAAAGGAAGAAAGTCAAACCGAGATATATTATTTTGGTCCATTTTATTATTGGCATTCACACCTAATTTCTTTGTAACTGATACAGAGCATTTTGTTTTGACTTTGCCTTTGTTATTGGTTTTGGTATTTGAATTAATTCAAACTAAAAAGATAATTCATTGGATAATATTTATACTTTTGGTCATTCCTTTTTCTTTGAATTCGAATGATATTCTAGGCAGAAATATCTCAGATTTCATTGATAAAATTGGCTTAATGGGAATTTCAAACATTGGTTTTATATGTTTTTTCCTCGTTCTTTATTTTAAACAAATCCCTCAAAAAGAAGTCGATAAAAGCAGTGTTTGACTTTTTGTAAAAAATCACTTTAATGAAATTTTCTTTATTTATCTCCATTTTCACAATTGTTTCAGTTCAATTTGGAAGAGCGCAATCACCCATTATTCCAACGCCAGTTACGCATGTTTTTGTGGAGGGAAAAATTGATTTGGCAGAACAGATTACCATTAAAACAGTTAATTTATCTGAAAAATTGAAAGACTACTTAGTTGGTGAATTAGAAAATTCTTATGCCATTTCAACGAAAGTAGATAGCTTGGATGGTTTGGTAGAATTCAAAAGAATAGCCAATACACAAAAGGATTTTTATTCAATCAATGTTGCTGATAAAATTACGATTACTTACAGTTCTGATGCAAGTTGTTTTTATGCCATCCATTCATTTTTGCAATTGTTGCAATTTGAGGAAGATCATTATGTGATTCAAAAAGCGTTTATTCAAGATTTTCCAAATTTTCAATGGCGCGGATTGCATTTGGATGTGAGTCGTCATTTTTTTGGTATTGATGAGGTCAAACGATACATTGATTTGATGGCGCTGTGCAAGTTCAATGTTTTACATTGGCATTTGACTGACGATCAAGGTTGGAGAATTGAGATAAAAAAATACCCTAAATTGACTGAAATTGGCGGTTTTAGAGACAGTACTTTGATTGGTCATTACAATGACTTTCCCCATAAATTTGAAAAAAAGAAAATAGGAGGATTTTACACGCAAGACGAAATAAAAGAGATTGTTCAATACGCACAAGATCGATTCATTACTGTCGTTCCAGAAATTGAAATGCCAGGTCATGCTAGGGCTGCATTGGCTGCATATCCTGAATATTCATGCACAGGAAAGAAATTGCCAGTTGCATCAGAATGGGGTGTTTTTGATGATATTTTTTGTTCAAAACCTGAAACGATTGATTTTTTAAAGAATGTTTTAGAGGAAGTTTTGACATTATTTCCTTCTGAATATATACACATTGGAGGAGATGAAGCACCTAAAACGAATTGGAAAGCTTGTGCAAAGTGCCAGAAGATTATAAGTGAAAATCATTTGAAAGATGAGCACCAATTGCAAAGTTATTTTATTCAGCAAATCGATAATTATTTGACTTCGAAGGGAAGAAAAATGATTGGTTGGGACGAGATTTTGGAAGGTGGACTTTCAACGAATGCAGCCGTGATGTCTTGGCGTGGAGAAGCTGGGGGAATCGAGGCAGCAAAATTAAATCATTATGTGGTAATGACGCCAACAGAATTTTGTTATTTCGATTATTACCAAAGCAGTCATCCTGCTGAGCCAGTTGCAATTGGTGGGTTTTTACCATTAGAAAAAGTTTATCAATTTAATCCAGTTCCACAATCGCTGTCTAACGAAGAGAAAAGCTATATTTTGGGCGGTCAAGCCAATTTATGGACCGAATATGTTCCTGATATTGAATCAGCTGAATACATGGTTTATCCGCGCGCTTTAGCAATGTCTCAGGTTTTGTGGTGCAACGAGAAACCTACTTTTGAGGTTTTTGAAAAAACATTGATTGATTATCAAATAGGCTTTTTGAAAAAGCATGGTGTGATTTTTTCTCCTGCATTGTTTTATCCAGAAATGGAAATTTTTCCATCAACTAAAGGTTTGAAAATTCATTTTAAAGGCACAGCGGGAAATGATAAGTTTAATGTATTGCAGAAAACAGATGGCAACGAGACAAACGAAGATAAAATTCTAGGAATCAGTGACACTTTGATTTTTGAAAGGAGTATTGTTTCCAAAAATGTTCATTTTGAAATTTCACCAGATGAAACTTATGAATTAGAGCATACACCTTTTGATTTGAAAATTCATTCAGCGATTGGATTGCCAGTAAAATTATTGACAGAACCGAATTCAAAATACAGCAATCATGGTGAATTGGCTTTGGTTGATGGCATCAAGGGACATAGACCATGGAAAGGAAATGAATGGCTTGGATTTGATGTTGACACTATTTCATGGATTGTTGATTTGAAAAAAAGTGCTTTGATTGAAAGTTTTGATTTGGGATTTCTGGACGCACAAGGTTCTTGGATTTATTTACCTAAATCCATTCAATTATATGTTTCAACTGATCAAAAGAAATGGACTTTATTGCCTAAACAACTTCCAGTTGAGAATTTTCATCAAGAAATCAAGAAAACAGGAAGATATATCAAGGTAGTTCTAATTTCAAACAACAAAATTGCAAAAGGCTTTCCAGGAGAAGGTTATCATCCGTGGACTTTTGTTGATGAAATGGAAATAAAATTCAAATAGTTTCTTTAAAAACACCTAAAATATTTCAGTTGAATTGAAATAAAAGCTAAATTAGTAACGAGTTATTTAAAATTCTAAATTTCTTGCTGCTGATGATTTATTTGCGTTTCTATGTAATGTTTTTTGCGTTGACAAATTTTTCCATTGTTTTTGGACAAGGCGGGAAAAAGATGGAAGCTTTGAAAAAAATTAATTCCGTTTCTCAAGCAGAATTGTATATCCAACATCACGGTCCAACTTCAGCTCGTATTGGAAATTTTAGTCGACTTATTGATTCCATTGAATACAAAGAGATCGAGGCCAATTATAAAGTTGGAGATGTTTTTTTTGGCAAAAAGGCAACTTATAAAATTCTAGGAAATCAAGCAGAGCCATTATTCAGATGCCAATACATTGTCTTTGATGGAACTAAAATGGATAAATCCAAAATTGATTCACTTAGAAGTGAAATCATAGCCAAATTTAATGCTGGAATGCCTTTTAATAATTTGGCCAATCAATTTTCAATGGAAGTAAAACCAAATGGAGGTGATTCAGGTTGGTTTCACAAAAGTAGAATGGGTGAAGCTTTTTGCAAAGATTTGACTTACAAAAAAATGGGAGATATTTTCCTGTTTGATAATGTTGCAAAGAACAAATATTATGTTGTTTTGAAGACACACGCGGAACTTTACGCAGATAGTTGGGTTTATGTGGCCATGTAGCACTGCGGATTTGGATAGGAATGCCATTATGTCATGAAAAAAGGTATGGCAAAGAATTTGCAAATCTGAATTGAATCATTAATTTTATCCTTTAAAAAGTAGGATATATAAAAAACACAAATTATGGCATTAGAAATTACAGATGCAAACTTTGAGGAGCTTGTATTAAAAGCAGACAAACCAGTAGTAGTAGATTTTTGGGCAGAATGGTGTGGACCATGTCGCATGATTGGACCAGTAATCGAAGAAATGTCAACAGAGTATGATGGAAAAGCAATTATTGGAAAAGTAAATGTGGATCAAAACCCTGGTGTTTCAGCTCAATTTGGAGTGAGAAATATCCCAACAATCATTTTTGTAAAAGGAGGAGAAGTTGTTGACAAATCAGTTGGTGCAGTGCCAAAAGCACAATTGACTGCAAAATTAGATGCATTGATTTAATTATCATCTTGAATACGCGAAACGGCTTTGGAAACATGGCCGTTTTTTTGTGCACTAAAATAACAGTTTTGCAATCTGAATTTTCAGTGAATTAAGCTTATATTTGCCCAAAAAATAAAGTAATGAAGACATTTTTTGATAGGTTAAAAATATACGCCATCGGTTTTGGTATCGGAATGGTTTTTGTTTTTTTCTTCTTCCAAAATAGAGGCTGTAGCTGGTTGCCTGACAATAGAGTTAAAAATTCGATTTTAGATAGGGTAATTGTGGTTCAATCGGATGTTGAAAAGGAATTAAAAAATAAAGACATTGATCATCAAGAAATCATTGCTTTACTGAATGATGGTGATGTAGATTTTTCTAAAAGTAAAAAAGAAGGTGAATTTAAAATTTACTTGGTTTCTAAAGACAATGTTAAATTGTATTTCACACTTCCCAATGAAAGTTTTATTTCTGAGGTAAGATTGGCTAATGTTTCTGTAAATAGTGTCAAAACTTCCACAAAAGGAACAGGGAGATTAATACATTTCCCAAAAGACAATGAATTGGTGTTTGCAGATACCACCAAATTGGTAAGTTGTCAGCAACAGGCTTTTGGAATGATTGAGAATCGAAAAATATTGAAGAGTTTGAAAAAAAATGGAATCATTGATTTTGAAAAATCTGATTTAAATGTGAAACCAAAAGCCTTGCAATATTTGTTTTTCAATGATGCAAAAGGAAGAAAAATCGGTGCTTCTGCTGTTTGGTATAAAAACAAAATCAGCATTGATCATTTTGATTTGCCGTTTGAAACTGATTGTCAATAGAAATTAGTTACAATTTGTTAATAAAACATAACAGAAGAATAGACTATTTTCCATTCTTTTTTTAATTTTGAACAATGGAATTTTCTGCAGAACAAATCGCTGGAATATTATCGGGAGATATTGAAGGCAATGCTGATATAAAAGTGAATAATCTTTCGAAAATTGAAGAAGGTACGATTGGTACTTTGTCTTTCCTTTCGAATCCTAAATATGAAGAATATATTTACAAAACTGGTGCAAGTATTTGTATCGTTAATAAATCCTTCATCCCAAATAAACCTTTACCGGAAACCTTGACGTTGATTAAGGTTGACGACGCCTATTCATGTTTTGCGAAATTGTTGGAATTTTATGATTCGATGAGACAAAAGCCTGCAAAAATTGAGCAGCCTTCTCATATTTCTGAATCCGCTAAACTTGGAGAAAACATTTACCTAGGAGCATTTGCATACATTGGTGAAAATGTGGTGATTGGTAATAATGTAAAGATTTATCCCAATGCATATGTTGGAGACAATGCCAGAATTGGAGACAATACGACCTTGTTTCCAGGTGCGATGGTTTACCACGAATGCGTGATTGGTCAAAATTGTATCATTCATGCTGGAGCGGTAATTGGTGCTGACGGTTTTGGCTTTGCCCCTGATGAAAATGGAGAATACCAAAAAGTTCCTCAAATCGGAAATGTTATTTTGGAAGATTTTGTTGAAATTGGTTCAAATACAACTATCGATCGCGCAACATTGGGTTCTACCATTTTGCGAAGAGGTGTGAAAATTGACAATTTAGTGCAAATTGCGCACAACGTTGAAATTGGAAAAAACACAGCCTTGGCTGCACAAGTTGGTGTTGCTGGTTCCGCTAAAATTGGCGAAAATGTTCAAATTGGTGGACAAGCAGGAATTTCAGGACATTTACACATTGCCAACGGTACAAGAATTGTTGCTCAGTCAGGAATTCCAAGTACAGTTAAAAAAGCAGATACTTTGATGGGTTCACCAGGAATTCCATTGGAAGATTTCAAGAAATCCTATTTTGGATTTAGAAAATTACCATTCATTTTAACAAAGTTGAATGAATTGGATCAAAAATTAAAATCACTTACAAAAGATTAACTTATAGAATGGCTGATAAGCAAAAGACCCTCAAAGATGTTGTGAAACTCACAGGAATTGGACTTCACACAGGAGAAAAAGTAAACATGGAAATTTGTCCAGCTCCTGACAATCATGGATACAAATTTCAACGTGTTGATGTTGAAGGAGAGCCTGTAATCAAAGCAGACGTTGATTTAGTTGTTGCAACAGATAGAGGAACAACTTTAGAGCAAAAAGGTGTTAGAGTTTACACGACAGAACACGTTTTGGCGGCGCTATATGGAATGGAAATAGACAATGCTTTAATCAAAATTGATGGTCCTGAAATTCCGATTATGGATGGAAGTTCTTGGATGTTTATCGACGCGATTGAAAAAGTTGGACTTGTTGATCAAGAATCCGAAAGAAATTATTTCGAACTGACTGAAAATATTCCTTGGGAAGATGCTGAAAAAGGCATTGAGTTTTTGGCTGTTCCAGATTCAAATTACAGAATCACCGTAATGGTTGATTACAATTCACCAGTTTTGGGTACTCAGCACGCAAGTATGTACCACATTGGTGAATTCAAAGAAAACATTTCAAGATGTAGAACATTTGTTTTCTTGCGTGAATTGGAGTTTTTAGCGAAAAACAATTTAATCAAAGGTGGAGATTTAGACAATGCCATCGTATTGGTGGATCGCTTGGATATTTCGCAAGAAGAATTAGATCGTTTGGCTAAATTGCTTGGAAAAGAAGAATTAAAAATTCAATTTGATGGAATTGGCGTTTTAAACAGTTCTAAACTTAAATATGAAAATGAGCCTGCGAGACATAAATTGCTTGATATCGTTGGTGATTTAGCGTTGATTGGAAGACCTTTGAAAGCACATATTTTGGGCGCAAGACCTGGACATTCAGGAAACGTGCGCTTTGCAAAAGTGTTGAAAGACCAAATCAAAAAGCAAGAAGGTGCAGGGAAAATTTTTGATTTGACCAAAGAACCTTTGTACAATATCAACGACATAGAAAAATTATTGCCACACAGATATCCATTTTTATTGGTAGATAAAGTGATGGAAATCACAGAAGATTCAATTGTTGGAGTTAAAAATGTGACCATGAACGAACCTATGTTTCAAGGTCACTTCCCTGGAAATCCAGTTTTTCCGGGAGTTTTACAAATTGAAGCAACAGCGCAAGTTGGTGGGATTTTCGCTTTGAGTAAAGTAGATGATCCAGAATTATATTCTACTTATTTCATGAAAATAGACAATGTTAAATTCAAACAAAAAGTGTTGCCTGGTGATACTTTGGTTTTTGATTTAAAATTGATTACACCGATGAGAAGAGGTTTAGTACACATGGCTGGGAAAGCATATGTGAATGGAAAATTGGTTATGGAAGCTGAAATGCTTGCACAAGTTATCAAAGACAGAGTATAGATGATTAGTCCTTTATCAAATATTTCTTCAGATGCAAAATTGGGAGAAAATGTAATTGTAGATTCTTTTTCTACGATTTTCGAAGATGTAATTATTGGTGATGGAACTAGAATTCATCCCAATGTGACCATCTATCCGGGCACAAGAATTGGCAAAAATTGCGAAATTTTTCCAGGTGCTGTGATTGGCGTTATTCCTCAAGATTTGAAGTTTGATGGCGAATATACTACTGTTGAAATTGGCGATAATACCAAAATCAGAGAATGTGTTACCATCCACAGAGGAACTTCTGATAAAATGAAAACTTCAATTGGGAAAAATTGTTTGTTAATGACTTACGTTCATGTTGCTCATGATTGCCAAATCGGGAACAATGTGATTTTAGCAAGTTATGTTGGACTTTCTGGTCACGTTACAATTGATGATTATGCGATTTTAGAAGGAAAAGTTGCCGCTCAACAATTTGTTCGCATTGGTGCACATAGTTTTATCGGTGGCGCTTCGTTGGTTAGAAAAAATGTGCCTCCGTACATTAAAGCTGCGAGAGAACCATTGACGTTTGCTGGAGTGAATTCTGTTGGATTGAGAAGACGTGGACTGACAGATGCTGATGTTCGTGAAATAGAAGACATTTACCGCGCTATTTACGTGCAGAACAACAACATTTCGAAAGGAATAGAATTGGTTAAAGAAACGATGCCAGAGACGGCAATTCGCAAAGAAATATTGGATTTCATTGAAGGTTCCGACAAAGGAATCATCAGAGGAATGATCTAAAAATAAATTGATTGCATAGGAAATTTGAAATTGAGTCATTCAGTTTCAAATTTTTTGTTTGTAATCGTCAACATTTTCAGCATGAATAGAGGAGAAGTTATTGAATTAGAAATCACAGGATTTGCTTTTGGAGGAAATGGTATTGCAAAAATCCCAACGGAAGAAGGCGATTATGTCGTTTTTGTGGAAAATGCATTTCCTGGACAAATTGTAAAAGCGAAAGTCGAAAAAAAGAAAAAACGCTACGCTGAATGCAAGTTGATTGAAGTCATCAAACGTTCTCCATTGGAAGTTGCATCAGACTTTCAAGAAATTTCTGGTGCGCCTTACATTTTTGTTCCCATCAAAGTGCAAGAAGAATGGAAAAAATCAACGACTTTAGATTTATACAAAAGAATCGCTGATATTCAAGAAATTGATTCGGTTTTTGATACATTTGTTTCATCTCCATTGGATTACAATTACCGAAATAAAATGGAATACAGCTTTTCCAGCATCGAACACGATGTGATTACTGGAGAAGAAAAAGATGGCGCTTTCGCTTTGGGATTCAAAAGAAGAGGAACTTGGTGGAAAGTGGAAAATTTGAACAAAGAAAGCGGTTTGTTTGATGCGCAATGGGAGAATTTACTGATTGAAGTGAGAGATTTTTTGAAAGCGACAGATTTACCAGCTTGGCATCCACCGCAAAAAACGGGGTTTTTCAGACACATTGTAGTAAGAAAATCGTTTTTTCAAGATCAATTGTTGATTAATTTAGTGACTTCGTCAGATGGCGTTAAACAATTTGATGTCAACGCTTTTTCTCAATTTCTGCAAGATAAATTAGGCAAAAGATTGGCTGGTTTTCAGCATACGGTAAATGACAATGTTGCTGACAGAGCGAAAATCGAAAATGGAAACAATCAGCTTGTCTATGGCGAAGAAAAAGTGATTGAACAATTGCTAGGTCTTCAGTTTGAAATCAGCATGGAAAGCTTTTTTCAGACCAATCCGAAAAGTGCAGAGTTGTTGTATAACAAAGCGTTAGATTACGTTTTTGAAGAAAACCCGTTGGATGGAAAAGTGGTGATGGATTTGTTTTGTGGTACAGGAACAATCGGTCAGATTTTGTCGCAACGCGCGAAGAACGTCAAAATTATTGGCGTTGATATTGTGGAAGAAGCCATCATTGATGCGAAGAAAAATGCGCGTAGAAACGGCATTGAAGGCATTCAATTTTACGCGGCGGATGTTGGAAAATTCTTGCTGGAATATCCACAATATGAAGGTAAAATTGGAACGATTGTTTTAGATCCACCGAGGGCTGGAATTGCGCCAAAAACCTTGAGAAAAGTCATGCGTTTAGGTGCTGATAGAATCGTTTACATTTCTTGTAATCCAGCGACGCAAGCGCGAGATACTGAACAATTGCAATTGGCAGGTTATCAATTGGAGAAATTGTCGTTTGTGGATCAATTTCCGCACACAAGTCATATTGAAGCGATTGCGAAGTTTGTGAAAACAGATAAATTCAATGTGGAGTTAATTTGAATTTGAAAATTTTGTACATTAGACAAAACTAAATTTCATGTTCAAATATCTTTTCTCTTTTTTATTGTTGATTTTTACCCTTTCTGCTAAGAGTCAAGACACTTTGGTTTTGGATCGTTCATTGGCGCGAAACACTGTTTATTTGGAAGTTTTTGGTCAAGGATTGTTCAATTCTCTTTCCTATGATCGCATTTTGTTTCCTGAGTTTAAAGTAAAACACAGCGCGACCATCGGATTGACTTTTATTCCACCAATCAGTTACATGCAAGTAGTGGCGATTCCAGTTTCTTACAATTTTATTTTCGGTCAAAGAAACCATCATTTGGAATTGGGGTTGGGATTTACGCCTATGATTTTTAAAGAGATTGGCCTTAGTTCAAGTTTTTATTCCGAGGACCAATCTGGAAACCAAACGCTTGTTTATGAAAAAGTTGACAATATCAATTTGCTTTTTTATTTAACCCCGAAAATTGGTTATCGTTTTCAAAAACCTGAAGGTGGATTTTTCTTTCGTGGAACGCTCACTCCTCCGCTCGCAGGAATAAATATTTGGAGATACAGTTCTACGAGTTCTTATTCATAATCGCCTTCTACCGAATATTTCACCAGTGCAGCATTTTTTGGTAGTCGCGTTTACCCTTGGGCTGGAGTTAGTTTTGGGTATGCTTTCGACTAAAAATCCATTGTCATTTGGGTAGCAATTTCTCCTGTTTCTTGCTGAAATCCTGAGATTTGAAATCCGATCAATCTAATCGGTTTTGAAAGTGGCAGCACTTGTTCCATCAAAAGTTTTCCGGTTTCTTCCACTGAATTCTTTGAAATGAAGCGATTGTTTTTGGTTGTCGAACGCGTGATTTGCGTGAAATCGTTGTATTTCAATTTGATGCTCAATGTTTTTCCACTTTGACCAAATTTCTGGTATCTTGTCCAAAGTCGTTCTAGAATAACGTCTGCCTGCATTCTAAATTTCGTTGAATCAAAGATGTCTAACTCAAAGGTGCTTTCCACCGCGATACTTTTTCTTTCGCGTTCTGATTCCACATTTCTGTTGTCGATTCCTCGCGCGATGTTGTAGAAGTATTTTCCTGACTTGCCAAAATGATCTATTAAAAATTCAAGGCTGAAATTTCTCAACGTTTTGCCGTTCGTGATTCCCAATTCGTGCATTTTCAAAGCTGTCACTTTGCCGACACCGAAAAAACGCTCTATTGGAAGCGTATTGATGAAATTGATTCCTTCCTTGGGGCGAATGATGTAAAGTCCGTCTGGTTTATCTTGATCTGACGCCATTTTCGCCAAAAACTTGTTGTAGGAAACGCCAGCCGAAGCAATCAAATTCAACTCGTTTCTGATGTCATTTTTGATGGATTGCGCGATGAACGTGGCAGAATTTAAATCAATTTTATTGAAAGTCACATCCAAAAAGGCTTCGTCGAGCGAAAGTGGCTCAATCTCGTCAGTATACCGGGAGAAAATCTCATGAATGGCATTGGAAATTTCTTTGTAGCGCTCAAATCGTGGTCTCACAAAAATCAATTGCGGACATTTCTTCGCCGCAATCTTGGAACTCATCGCCGATTTTACCCCATATTTTCGCGCTTCATAACTGGCTGCAGCGATAACACCGCGTTCCGCATTTCCGCCGACGGCAACTGGTTTCCCGCGCAAATCAGGATTATCCAATTGCTCCACGGAAGCAAAAAAAGCGTCCATGTCAATGTGAATAATTTTGCGGAGTTCCATGAATCAAATGTAAGGAATATTGGTGTGATTTAGGTTGAGGTTTTTCACAACTTGAATGTAAGATGATGACAGTTTTTCTGTTCCTAAATATCAATCCTTCAGTCTAAATCGACAATAATCGACAAATTCTCTTTGATTTTCTCAATCAAATCTGTTGGAATTGATCCTATTTTTTTAATCAATCTTTTATTATCTATCGCTCGAATTTGATCAATCATGATATCGCAGTGCTCCTGTAAATTCGCCATTCCTTTTTTTAGATGCACTCTTAAAATGTCGGAATCGCTTTGAACGTTTGTTGTTATTGGACAAACAATAGTTGAAGGATGTGGAAGCTTATTTAACAAATTAGTTTGCACTACAAGAACTGGTCTTGTTTTTCCAGGTTCTGTTCCAATTTGTGGATTCAAGTCGGCTATCCAAATATCGTACTGCTTAATCTGCATAGTCCATGTTTTCAAAGTCCTTTAAAACGTTCATCGAATCTTTTTTGACTAACTCAGATTCAACTTTAAGTCTTTTTTCTAAAATTTGTCTTTTTTGAACTTTATTATAATAATCAAGTGCTTCGTTGATATACCTATTCCTTGGCATGCTAATTTTTGATAGAATCTTTTCAGTTTCTCCAAATATTGAATCATCGATTTTTAGGGATACAGTTTTCATATACTTTTATTTGATATCATAAAGGTATATCTTTTTTGTGTATGATAATTTGTAAAGGTGTAATATTTTTTGTGCTTGTGGCGCAAATTACAGGTAAACTATCATAGCGCTGCTGCAAATGTTACCAAAAGGCTTTTTATTGATAGAATTCATCGTCTTCTTTTTGATAACCCTCATAATAATATGATTGTTCAATTCCTTTAAAGATGACTTCTCTGTTGTCAATTTCGTTCGTTAAGTTTTGACTTAGCAAAGTTCTTAATTCCAAATCGTTGATTGGACTTCTTTCCATTGCTTGTAGGTAAAGTGTTTTATCTACAAATTGCCAGTTTACTAATTTTTTTAGTCTGGTTTTTAAAATCATATCGAGCCAAATTCTCATTGTTCTTCCATTTCCTTCCAGAAAAGGATGGGCAATATTCATTTCAGTATATTTCGCAATAATTTCTTCGAAACTACTTTCTGGCATTTGCTCGATTTTTACTAATATTTCGTTTAAGTACAATGCATTTGCAAATCGAAAACCGCCTTTTGAAATGTTTAGCGTTCTAACTTTTCCAGCAAAATCATATAATCCATCAAATAAATAATGATGAATTTCCTGTAAACCTTTTGTTGTTCCAATTTCGATTTTTTCAATATCATTGGAATCAAACAAACGATAAGCATTTTCTAAACTTTCCTTATCAATATTCTTCATTTAAAATCAGATTTTAATTTATCTGTTTATTGTCAAAAATACTTCAAAAGTTTCTCTTTTACACATAAAGTAACTACTTTTTAGTCAATTATTCTTGGAATAAATCTAGCATTTAATGCTGACAAAAATTAAAAATGTGCTTTCGTTACATGAATGTTACAATATGGACGCTTGCAGTGTTTTTGCGGTTGTAAGTGTTTCTAACGGATAAAATCACTTAGGTGGAATTTGGATTTTTCCCAAGATTTATTGAATTAATTCTTATTCGCGATACACGAAAATTCAATAACTATCCTTCACTGTTTTTTAATTGTTTTTCGATATCTTTTTTAATTGAGATATCTGAAAATAAGACGGGCATCCTTATTTTATAATCGTCTGACAGCACGTTTAAATATATTTTATTGTCGCAATATATGATAATTACTTTCTTTCCACGAGCGAAAACCTCCATTTCAGTGGTAGCCTGAAGATAATTAGCATTGCTCCTTTGAACTTTCCATTGCCATGATTTGACCATTTGAGTTATTTTTTGGCGTGCTTCATTCTTATTCAGTTTTGTTTCAATAACTAAAAGCCTTTTTTCGACCAATTTTTTATACCACATAAACAATGTGAATACCATTGTTATTGGCAAAATACTATAGACAACAAATTTTTCATTTGGATTTTTTAAGTCTGCGATTCTGAATATCAAAACAAGGCAAACAATGAAATGAATTACTGCAATATTGAATAATATGAAGTCTAATATATTAAACCATTTTGCATCGAAAACAACAGACTTTTTTCTAATTGTTTCCTCAAAATTGAAATTGTCTGTAGATGCCATGTTTATTTTGAACTTACCATTGACTCACGCGCGCCAAGCTAGCGTATCTTAAAGATTAGTTTATCCTCAAATCGTCTGCAAAATCTGCCCCAATCGGATCAATTCATTTTTCACTTGATTCATCCCAATCAATCCACCGGACATTCCTGAGCTTTCTTGTCTCACAGCCAATTTTATTTCATCAGAATCACTTGAAGCACCAGTAACAATCGTGAATTTGAAATATTTTACAAACGCACCAAAAAGGATGCGCATTACTCTGTTTCCCTTTGTATACACCGCATGACCAATTTGTCCTTCTTTCATAGTATAGCCAGAAGACACTAGTAATTGATCTATTTTTTTATCCAATTCATCTTTTGAAATTCCCGAATAAACGTGAACAAAATTTGATTTAGTAGTGACATCGTTTTTAATAAAATAACCCATTTTGATTAGTTTTCATGTTTGTCCGATAAAAATAAAATAAATAAAGTTATTTTTTTTCCAACTGTTCAATTTTCAAGTCAAGCTTTACAACCTTTTTTCTAAGAGCTTCTTCAAATTCATTGTATGAATTATCTCTGTATTCAGGCATATAGCTTTTGAGTTCTTTCGAGTTATCTAGATGCGCTTCAAACAAATATTTCAGCTGTTTTGCGGTTTCGATGTACTCTTTCCTTAAGTTATTATTTTCCACTTTCAATGACTCAATATTTGTTGAAGCGCTTTTATTTTTCAAATATACTAGGCTACCGATATTAATAATAACAAGCACGAAAAAGGCAATAGCCCATAGTTTTCCATTTTTCATTTTTCAAGCTTTGATTTAAATATATGTCCACTCTTATTTTTAAATTCTACAGATAGTTTTGGGGTTTTAAAAATATCTGGAGGTACTTTTTTAGTTTCTTTTTGTTTACTATACGAATAACCTAATAGAATTTCCAATTGGTCTTCAGTGATTATTTCTTTGTTTACTTGCACGTTTCTTTTACTTTTTCAAAAACAGACATATTACCAAGTTCAATTGCTTTACTATAGTCCTCACATGCAGATGCAGTGTCACCTTTGATAAAATATAAGTCGGCTCGTAGCTCGTAATTAATAGCATTTTTTGGACTGTAACTTATTGCTTTATTGAGATTTTTAATCTTTACCTCCAAATTATCATTATATCTATTGACAGCTTTGAAACGGAAAATATAGGAAATATCAGTAGAGTCAAGATCTTTAGAATTTAATGATTGGTCAAAGTCCAATTCAGAACCTCTCAAATCACCTAAGGAAAGTCTTTCAATTCCTCTATAACATATTAGTTTTGAGTTTTGTGGTGATATTTTTAGTCCATTAATAATCACCGTCATTGCTTCCTTTTTTTTGTCTAAGTTATGAAGAATTTTAGCTTTTAATATATATGAATTTAGATTTTGAGGGTTTTGAGTTAGCGATTTATCTATATTTTTAATTGCTTTAAAATACTGATTATCATCATCAGATAAGTTTGCAATGTGAAAGTAGTTCTCGGAAATAAGATAATAAATTGTGTCATTTTTTTTCGAAACAGTTGTTAGGAGCTTAACTGCATCTTCATGTTCACCAATACCATTAAGCACCTTAGCTTTTAGAATTTTAAAATCGTCATTCAATTTATTTTCTTTTAAATGATTTTCAATCCTAGTAAGAGCATTTTTGTAGTCGCCCATTTCAATTTCTTTTTCTATAGTTTTTCTCAATAAACCAAAACTCTTATCATTACTGCAGGCCGAAATTGCTAATACTATTATAATTGTATAGCTCAAAGATCGAATAAAATGTGTTTTTTTCATTTGTTAAATGTTTTACCTGTTACTATGATTTTTTGAATTAAATTTTGTATTTCAGAGTTTTCGAATTAATGGAGGATAGTGATTTCGAAAAAAGAAACTTACTGTTACTGCTGACCTTTCAAAGAAGTTTAAAATTTCATTTAAGACCAAAACCACTAATTTATTTTAGGTGCTATTATAGCTGTTTTTACTATATTTCATGGTTAAATTTAGGGTTTTTTATTTCTTTCTTTTCATGTGGACCTAAATTATTTTTTTTTATAAAATTCATTAAATGAATATTTACATTACTATTTATACGGATATTGAAACCATTGCAAGCGTATTTGCTTTCTCCTCCAGAAGTGTCATAAATGTCGAAATACATAAATATAATAACTCCAAATGAAATTAGATTTTTTAGTTTTTTAGATTCAATAGTTTTTTGGCTCGCTTTTATTAGGGCATTTGACAATTCTTCTTCTGTGATCGGTAAATTCAATGAGTTTGCATGAAAACATAAATTTGTTATGTCTATGAACAGGGCACAATCAGGAGATGAATATGGTTTTATCATTTTGCTATGCAAAGTTTCAATCAATTTTGTAAAAATATCTTCTTTCGAAGGATTTTTGTTAAAGTTAAATTGAGAAGTGGTGCACTCAACAAATATTTTAGTGTTTTCAACAAATATTGTGATGTCTGGTGAATCGCTTGAAGAAAAATTAATTTTTTTATGAGCTAATGACCAAGTTATATATAATTCAAATAAATCTCCATAAATAGCTACATTTTTAATGTTATTGATTAAACGATTTTTCCAAACTCTATATTTTTTTTTGCTTATTTTTTTTAATTCTTCCAAATATTCAATTGGACCAAATAAATTGTGTAATAAGATATATTTATATTCATTTGAATTAGAGTTTAAATGCTGAATTTTTTGAAAATTATCGTAAAATGAGTGACCAGTGTTTTTAGAATCAGAAAGGTCAAATTGAAATTCCTTTAAATAATATGTTTTAATAAAAGTGATATCAGTTAATATTATGTTTTTGTTTATCTGAGCTTTCATAATTTAACCAATGTTTGATGTTTGTCATTCTATTTTTATTAATTTAACGTTTTAAAAGACCATTTCAAAATAAGAAATATTAATCTAATTGGATAGAGTAAACTGAACAATATAAATGCTATAACCCAAAAAATATTTTTAAAATTTGAGTTATTTAATAATTTGTGAACACTCGATTCTGAATTTAAGGAATTAAATTCTGCTATGCTTTTTTGATCAAAGAATTCCGGAAATTTCGAAAAAACTTCATTCTCGGTTTTATATTTCCCACTATTATAAGTTGCAACAAAATCTCTTAATGTTTGAATATTATAGACTTTTAATTTAGGGAATTTAGAAAGTAATTCCGTTTCAGTTTCATATTTTCCGCTGTTAGAAGTTGAAACAAAATCTCTTAATATTTGCTTTAGACCAGGTTTAATAATAATAATTGAAAATGCATATCGTAAACTATACCAGTAGAACATAATTAGATTACGTCCACCAACACGAACTTTGTACAAAATTAGTAATATGAAGTTAGTAGAATTTTTCAATAATTATCCGAATGAAGCTGAATGTAAATCTAAATTCAAGGAAATA
>CANHQP010000020.1 GCA_947462925.1 Flavobacteriia bacterium
AAAAGTAATCGCAACCCTTTCAAACTAGCTCAAGGCTGTTTTAAGGAACAAAAATAAAAAATAAAGATTTTTAATTTGGAAATTAACACAGAATCTGCTTGCGCGGTGCTTGATCAAAACGAACCCAAAAATAGCTTCGCTGAGATCGCCTGCGGCTAAGTTCAAGGCTGAGTCATCAAGTTAAAGCGCAAATCTCTTCACGCTTTAAAATTTTTTGCTTCAGGCGCTTTATTTTAAAAGCTTCTGAAAACGTGATATTAGCTTCGCTGCATCCTTCGGAAGTGTCGGTGATTTAATCCGCTAACGCTTCTTAGCTTCCTCCAAAAGTCTACATTTTCAGTGCACCTTTAAACCGCGGAGCAGCCACGATAGTGAAACCTTTCTTGCAAGGCCAAATGTCTAAAACTATAAATTTTCTCACCGAAACATTTAAATCATCTTAAATATTTAATTTGTAGAGATTATTTATTTTTCAAAATAAAGCAAAAACGGAAGATAATCTATGAAATTACATACTTCCTTTCATGTAGTCACCAAAACGATCGCGGTAACTGACACCATTTTCGGCAGCAGATTTGCTTAATTTTTTGCTTTCGACCAATCCCCAAAGTACAAACTCTTTCAGAAAATGTTTGTCTTCATTTTGAATTCTTGGTTGGTATTTTTGAATTAATTTTTCCAATGGTTCAATCGCATCCAATTGAGCAAAATAAGTTGCGTCATCTGCTTCCTGACTTAAATGAACTTCATCCGCTTCAAAAAACCAGTCAACGATATCTTGGTATGGTCCTTTAACATCTTGTTTTTCTAGCTTCTCTACTTTTGGAAAGTAGCTTTCAAATAAGGTTTTTATCGCGGAATTAATTAGTTTTTCAGCCACAAAAAGAGCGCCTTCTTGTTCGCCTTCATAAACCAATTCCATTTTACCAGTCAATGCAGGAATTATTCCTGTGAAATCACTTAATCTTACAGTTGTTTTAACATTTCCAGCGCGTAAACTTCTCAATTCTGCCGTACTGATTAAATTTTCAAAAGCAGAAATGCTCATTCTTGCACTCACACCACTTTTTGCATCGATAAATTCACTTTCACGCGCCTCAAAACCGATTTGTTCAATGATATCCATTGCCAAAGATGGTACATAGATATTGTCTTTTTGTCGGCCTACTAATTTCGCTTCTTGCGCAGTGATTTTTCTTGCAATGTGGATACTTTCGGGATAATGCGTCAAAATTTGAGAACCAATTCTGTCTTTCAATGGTGTAACAATGCTTCCACGATTGGTATAATCTTCTGGATTCGCTGTAAATATGAATTGAATGTCCAATGGGAAACGCAATTGAAAACCACGAATTTGGATATCGCCTTCTTGCAAGATATTGAACAACGCAACTTGAATTCTCGCTTGCAAATCTGGCAATTCATTGATCACAAAAATGCAACGATTGGCACGCGGAATCATTCCAAAGTGAATCACACGTTCGTCCGCATAAGACAATTTCATGTTCGCTGCACGAATTGGATCTACATCACCAATTAAATCTGAAATGGTAACATCCGGCGTTGCTAATTTTTCCGCAAATCTTTCACTTCGATGCAACCAAGAAATTGGTGTTTTGTCGCCCATTTCAGCGATTAAATCTTTCGCGTAGCGAGAAAGTGGACTCAAAGGATCATCGTTCACTTCTGAACCTTGAACAACAGGAATCCATTCGTCTAGCAAGTTCACCATTTGGCGCGCAATTCGCGTTTTGGCTTGTCCACGTAAACCCAATAAATTGATGTTGTGTTTAGACAAAATCGCGCGTTCTAATTCTGGAATTACGGAATTTTCGTAACCGTGTATTCCTTCAAAAGTTGGCTTTTTTGCTTGTATAAGTGCGACTAAATTGTCTCGTAATTCTTCTTTGATTGATTTGGTTTTATAACCTGATTTTTTTAGTTCTCCGAGTGTTTGAATTGTTGTCATTTTGCTAATATTGTTGATGTTTAACCTCTAATTCTTTTGATTCGATTGGTTTGGTAATCTTCAAAAATCATTTGACCCAAACCTTGTAATCCTGTGTAAAAAGCTTTTCCTTGATTGGCTTCTGTGAAACGTTGCACGAATTGTCTCAAATAAGGATCTTGTGCAATCATGAATGTCGTTATCGGAATATGCAATTTGCGCGCTTGTTGGGCAGTCGTATAGCATTTATCGACGATGTATGAATCTAAGCCATTGCTATTCATGTAATAATCTCCGTTGGGTTCTTTAACGCAGCTTGGTTTTCCGTCAGTAATCATGAAAATTTGCTTGTTGGTATTTCGCTTGCGTCTTAAAATATCCATGGCCAATTGCAAACCAGCTACTGTATTTGTGTGATACGGTCCCACTTGCAAATAGGGTAAATCTTTGGCTTCGATTACCCAAGCGTCATTTCCAAAAACCAAAATATCTATTGAATCTTTTGGATAGCGGGTTTTGATTAATTCAGAAAGTGCCATCGCCACCTTTTTGGCAGGAGTAATTCTGTCTTCTCCGTACAAGATCATGCTATGACTGATGTCAATCATCAAAACAGTGCTCATTTGGGCTTTGAAATAACTTTCTTCCACCACCAAGTCTCGCTCAGTCAATTGAAATTCACCAATACCGTTGTTAATTTGAGCATTTTTCAAACTTTCGGTCATGGAAATTCTTTCAAGTGCATCACCAAAATTAAATTCACGGAATTCACCGGTTTGTTCGTCTCCTTTGCCACTGTATTTAGTTGCGTGATTTCCTGCACCGCTTTTTTTCAAGTTTCCGAAGATTTGGTCGAGTGCTTGCTTTCTGATGGCTCTTTCGGTTTTGGCAGTTATTTCCGTTCCACCTTCGCCATCTTTTCCTTCCTTGTCTTTGATGTAGCGTTTCTTCCGCAAATCTTCAATAAAATCATCGATGGTATATTCAGCTGTGGTGAGATTGTACTCTTTATCGAGTACGCGTAACCAGTCAATTGCTTCATCGAAGTCTCCAGAAGTATGGGTGATTAATTCTGTGAAAATCTCAAAAAGACGATCAAATGGTGATTGTTCCGGCGCTTGATAGGGCGTAAAAATGAAACCTCTTCCTTTGTTTTCCATGCTAATTGTTGTTTTAGAATAACAATTAAAGTGAAGAGATGTTTACGCTTTAGCAGATGAAATTATAATTCTTTAAATCCTTCTGAAAAGAAAACTTTGTCTCTATCAACAATTTGTTCTACAGTTTCTCTGAATGACGCACGATTTTCAACTGCAATAGCATCAATTGGAATGGCTATTTGCAATTCTTTGATGTAGTCAAAAAACAAACTTTGTTGGTGGGTGCTTACGCGACGTAAACCTGAAAAATAAATGATTTTCACATCACGATCGGCAACAACGATGGCATTTTTAGTAATTCCAACGCGAAATTTATTTTTACTTGTACCATATATTTCAAATAGTAAATGGTCTAATCCAAGAATCAAATAAACTGCTGAAATTGGCCACGCTTGTGTAGTCACCGCGTATGTCGAAAATGCAAGAAAAAGGTGCATCAATGCTTCAAGATTCAAATACATATTGGCTTGACGAATTCGTGATTTTCCCATCGGTTGATTCCATTGAAAACGTGAAATTTGAGAAACCATGCGCATTCCTGTCCATCTTCTCATGGATCTTCTGCCACCTATGATTAAAAGCAACGCACCAAATCCAAGAAAAATTTCCTGTTTGAAAGGAATATTATTCCCAGTTGTTTTGAGGAATTCTACTGGAAAATCAAATCCAACATAAACAATGATTGCCAATGCTGGAAATGAAATTAACATCAATAATATATTTACGAATTTATTCATTCGTTCAGAAGCTTAATTTTGCGTTGATACTCTTCAATTTTGCGCTTTGCACCATTGATTTTCGATTCAATTTCTTTGATCATGGCGTCTGCACCCTTTGATTTGGCAAAGAAACCTAAATTGTTTTCGTATTGATTGACTTCTTGCTTCAAATTTTGAATTTGCAATTGCATGTCTTTGCGCTCGCGATCAATCATTTTATCAGCATTTGGATTGGCTTTCAACGAATCCATTTTTGCTTGGAACATCGCTTTCTCTTTCTCAGCACCTTCCAATTTCAATTTGGTATAATGTGCATCAATGGCTGTTTTGTAAGCATTGTAGACCTTGTCTTTTTCTTTAAAAGGAACTTTTCCAACTGCATTAAAGGCAGAAGAAAATTCTTTCAAATCGTCCAATGCTTTTTTCTTATCATCGCCAACTTCGTAGGCTTCAATCTTGGAAATAATATCCAATTTAGCAGCCAAGTTGGTTTCGTTCAATTTATCAGATTCTTCAAAATGTTTTTGTTTGGCATTGAAAAATGCATCACATGCACCTCTGAAATCTTTCCAAAGTTGTTGTTCATTTCGTTGACCAGCATTTCCGAGCTTTTTCCAATCTTGTTGTAATTTCACAATCGCTTCAGAAGTAGCCTTCCAATCGGTGGAATCTTTCAAAGCTTGTACTTTTTCAACCAATTGTTTTTTCTGACTGGCAACTGCATCAAATTGCGAACGAATTCCTTCAAAAAAGGCTTTCTTTTTAGCGAAAAACGCATCACATTCTATGCGAAAAGCAGCCCATAATTCTTCGTTTTCTTTCTTGGTACCAAAACCAATTTTCTTCCAATCTTCTTGAAATTGCAATAATTTTTGAGTCAATTCTTCCCATTCTTTGGTTGAAGTAACTTCTCCAATAGAAGCAATAAATGTTTTTGTTTCATCTAAAAGCGCTTGTTTTTTCTCAATATTTAAGCGCAATTCTTCGCGTTTTCCTTCATAGAATTCATGAATTTTAGCATAAACAGCTTTTACCGCTTCCCAATATGCATTTTTAACATTTTCCCATTCTTCTTGCGGAACAGGTCCAGTTTCATCAAATTCGTTTTGCAATGCTTTGATAGACGCTTCCATTTCCTTCACGGATTCCAAAGAATTTAGCGCTTTGATTTTTTCTACTAATTCCGTTTTAATTTGGAAATTTCGTTTCAAATCATGCTCTTTCAATTCTCTGTAAATCTTCAAATTGAAGAAGAACGACTCTAATAATTTGGAATATTCTTGTTGAATTTCTTGCCTTTTTTCTCGGATTACATCACCTGATAGTTTCCAAGCTTCGTGAATTTCCTTGTAGGTTGCCACTGCAACGCCAATATTTTCTTCTTCTTGAATCAAAGTTTTCAATCTTTCGATCAAATTCTTTTTCAAGCGCATATTGGCTTCTTGCTCCAATTTTTTCGCTGTGGAAACCGCTGTTTTTTGCTCGCGATATGCATTGTAAATTGAATAAAATTCCTCCTTCAATGGGTCTGGCATTCTTTCATAAATGGCAGTATCACCCTCTGATTGAGACTCTAAGAAAGCAACTTGTTTCAATCGCTCTTCTTCAATGCAAAAATCTTCAAATTTGCTTTTTAATTCATTCACATCACGACTCACCGACAAAACGTCTTCCTGAGAAGTGAATGCTTTTAATTGATCAATAAACGCTGTTTTTTCCATAGCTCAAAAGCTTAATCTGCTTGGTAAGTCATTTCAAAATTAGCCAAAGAAACAAACTGCTGAATGCGGTTTTCCATGTCTGATTGAGAAATGTTAGTCAATTTTTCAGTTCCAAATTTTTCAACACAAAAAGAAGCCAATGCAGAACCTGCGATGATTGCTCTTTTCATGTTTTCAAACGAAATATCATTGGTGCTTGCGATGTATCCCATAAATCCACCTGCAAAAGTATCTCCTGCTCCAGTTGGATCAAAAACTTCTTCCAAAGGCAATGCTGGTGCTGCGAAAATTTGTTCTTCGTGAAACAACAAAGCTCCGTGTTCTCCTTTTTTGATAATCAAGTATTTTGGTCCCATCGCACGAATCACTTTTGAAGCTTTTACCAACGAACTTTCACCTGAAAGTTGTCTTGCTTCTTCATCATTGATGATTAACAAATCAATCATAGATAAAGTTTGTTTCAAGTCTTCCAAAGCGATATCCATCCAGAAATTCATGGTATCCATGGCGATTAATTTTGGACGTTCTGTCAAACGCTCAACAACCAATTTTTGCACTTGTGGACTCAAATTTCCTAACATCAAATATTCAGTTCTTTGATACTCTGCTGGAATAATAGGGTCAAAATGTTCCAAAACGTTTAATTCAGTGATTAACGTATCTCTTGTGTTCATGTCGTTGTGGTACTTTCCTGACCAGAAAAAAGATTTTTCTCCTTGTTTGATTTGCAACCCTGCTAAATCCACTCCGCGAGAAGATAAAGTGTCAATCATTGCTTGTGGGAAATCATCACCAACAACAGCAACGATGCGCTGATTTTTTTCAAAAAAAGAAGCTGCCAAAGAGATGTAAGTAGCTGCGCCACCGATAATTTTATCTGTTTTTCCAAACGGAGTTTCAATTGCATCAAAAGCAACACTCCCAACAGTAAGTAAACTCATGTATAAATGTCTAAATTATTGAAGTGCAAAGGTAGGGAAAAAAAGATTGGAAATACTGCAAGAAATGTGCTGAAATATTATGCTTTGTTGATTCTATTTCAAACACTCCATTTCATCCAAAGTAAAATCCCGATGCCGAATGCGATTGAAACGATGATGTTGGCAACAGCCCAAAACCATTGTCCTTGTTGAATGAGATCAACAGTTTCTTTGCTCCAGGAAGAAAAAGTACTAAATCCACCACAAAAACCTGTGATTAAAAAAGGTGAAATCCAAGCGGTTGATTCTAATTTATCCTTAAAACCATAAACAGCTATTCCCAGAATGATACAGGCTAAAATGTTTGAAGTAAAAGTAGCAATTGGCAAATTTCCGGTAGACATCTTTTGAGTTCCAAGACTTATTCCGTAACGAGAAATACTCCCCAAACCTCCGCCAATAAAAACCCAAATGAAATTCATACGATACTTTTGAACGAAAATAGTAATTTTCTTAAAATTGAAGCAAAAAAAAGACTGCTCAACAATTGAACAGTCTCTAAATTTATTTCGCCTTTATGTTATTTCAACGCACTCAAAATAGCTTCAACCAATGTTTCGTTGGTGTCACCATATTTTGCCGTATAATCTTCAGATGCACGTTTGATTACTTCAAAAGCTTCTTCTTTACCGTAAACATGTGTGATTTCAACATTTTTAGCACCACCATCTAAATCTTTGTAAGTCAGGAAAAAGTGACGCACTCTGTCGATGACCATTTGCGGCATTTCAGAAATGTCTTCGATGTTTCCATATGCTTGATCGTTTTTCAAAACAGCGATAATTTTATCATCCGCTTCGCCACCGTCCAACATTCTAAATCCACCGATTACTTTAGATTCGCATAAAATATTGTTGTGCAAAAATGTTCTTTCGCTCAAAACACAAATATCTAATGGATCTAAATCACCCGTAATTTCTGTGCGTCCTGTTTTTTCATTGGCGAAAGCTGCAACTTGTGTATCACAGTATGTTTTTGGAATAAATCCATATAAACAAGGCATGTGATTCGACAATTTTTGTGGTCTATCAACCATAATATGTCCTGACGGCTTATCGATTTCATATTTAATCGCATCCGCTGGAATAATTTCAATGTATGCATTTACAATTGCTGGAGATTTTTCTCCCACTTCAATTCCATGCCAAGGATGAGCAACGAAATTTTTGCTCATTGCCTCTACAATTTTCTTTACTTCTTCTCTCATGAATCTTTATTTACCATGAATAATGTGATGAATCATTCATGCTTTTAAAATTTTAACTGTGCAAATATAGTATCAAACAATTAATTTTGATGTAGATGAACCAAAAACGAATGATTTTCTTGCTAAATGAGAGAGTTTTAGCGAATGGTACCAACGCAAAATCCAGAAGCGATAGCCGCTTGAAGCAAATATCCGCCTGTAGGCGCATCCCAATCAAGCATTTCCCCGCAAAGTTGAATGTTTGGAAATTTTTTCAAGCTCAAATCACTTTCTAATTCATTCCAAGAAACGCCTCCAGAGGTTGAAATCGCTTCATCCATTGGGCGCAATGATTCAATTTTCAAGCACAATTTTTTAATTTTAAGCGCTAAACTTTCAGGAACTAAAAATGTTGCTTTTTCAGTTTCAGATTTCAAAAGAAATATTGCAGCTTTTGAAAGTTTCATTTTTTTGAGTCCTGCAGTGTTGTTTTTTGCTGATTTTAAACATGCTAAAACTTGTGCGTCATTCCATTGTGGTTTTAAATCTATGCAAAGTGGCAAATTCGGATTTTCTCGAAACGATCGATTCAGGTGATAAATGGCTGCTCCTTCAAAACCATAATTTGTCAAAGTGACTTCGCCTGCTTTTTTAAAATCGCCAATAGAAGTGACGACATTTTTCAAAATCTCGCCTTCTAATTTATCAAGGGAAACTTTAAATTGATAGTTCATGCCAGCGTTACTCGATTGCAGCGTTGCGACTTCAATTTGTTTCGATTTAAATAATTCAACCCAAGCCGCGTCTGAACCAGTTTTTGACCAAGAGCCTCCACCCAATGCAAGTATAATTTTATCAAAATTGACTTTTATTTCGGAGGAGATCGTTTGAAAAACAATTGAATTTGAATCAAAATCGATCATCTTATGTTCAAAAGAAAAAGTCGCATTTTGCTTTTTAAGCCAAGAAATCCAGGCATTTAAAACATCGATTGGTTTTGTCCCTTTCACAGGAAAAATTTTTCCAGTCGAACCACTGTAAGTCTCAATTCCGATAAATTTTAACCATTCGATCAATGCTTGATTGTCGAATATTTCAACACATTTTTTGATTTCATCGCAGTCATATCGAGACAAAAAATCTGATTTTGATTCGGAATGTGTTAAATTAAATCCGCCATGACCAGCGACTAAAAATTTTCTCGCAGGTGCTTTTTTGTGGTCGTAGAATGACACTTCAAATCCTTGCAAAAGATATTGACTGCCTGCCATCAAAGCCGCAGGACCAGAGCCAACGATTCCTACCTTCATTTTTTCTGAAACAAGCCTTTCTTGTCTTTTGATTTTTTGGTGTCAACATCCCAATCGCGTTTGTTAATCAATACAAAACGCAAAGCGATGAAATAGGTATTGGTCAATTTAACTGTACTTGAAGGCGTTAAGAAATTATATCCAGTTTGTATGTGAAATTGAGTCAATTTAAAACCAACCACAGGTGCAAAACCAACACTTGTTTGCTTGAAGTCAGTGCGCATGATTAGATTTCCCCCATAAGTGAAGTTGAATCTTCCAAATTTGACCCAATATCCAGCGTCGTAGCCCAACACATTGTGTGTGAAGTTGTAATTTACTCCGGTATGAATCGCTTGTGTTACCGGTTTTACGAGTTTCACTTTTTTGAATTGCATTTCGCCTCCAACTTCTCCAACCCAATATAAACCGCGTTGAACACCAAAATAAGGTCCTGATTTGCGCACATGAATATCCATCCATTTGTCTTTTTGCGCCAAACTTCCAAGTTGAATTAAAGCCTGATTTTGCGCTGAAACTGTTTGAATTCCAAACCAAAACATCAAAAGTATCGCTACAATTTTATTCATCTTTTTTTCCGTATTTTTGATAGACATCGTATAATTCTTTTCCATCTTCGGCATCAATTCCCAAGCTGTCCGCGATTTCTTTAGCTCGCAAAACTTGTTCAACTGTCAAATCTGTACTGTCGGATTGTAACGCGTTTTTTACAAAAAGGGTACTTTCTTTCAATGCAGGAATGGTGGTGGTTGAAACTTTTAATATTGGATTGTAAAGCAAGGATTTTTCTTTCATTGAAGGTGGTAAGAAATCTCCCTTTTCATCGTAAGATTCTAGTAAAACCAAGAAAACACTTACAAAATAAGTCATTTTCAAAACGGCAAAAACGATTCCAAAAGCTTTGTTTATTGGTGTTAAATTGGTGACTTTCACAAATTGCTCAATCATTTTTCCGGCGAAATACACCATCGCCCCAATTCCCAAAAAGGTGATTGTGAAAGCAATGACAGGCAAATATTCAGAATCCCAACCGAGCGAATTTTTCATCCAATTGGCAGTCACATCTGAAAAGTGAATTCCAGCATAAATTCCGACCAATAAAGCCAACAGTGTAAAAACTTCGATGATAATTCCATGCTGAAAACCTTTCCAAGCAGCGTATCCAAGTGGAATAAGAATAAGAATGTCAACAATACTCATGCTGTAAAGGTAATGAAATTGAACAAAATGAACCTTCAACCGTTGATTCAAAGAGCTAAAAAAGAAATGAATTAATGATTTTATTCATTTGTAAGGATATGAATTATTGATTGTCACTTCAAAGCTGTAATTTTGTACCAATGGAAGAAAGACCGATAACAGATTGGTTGCCAATAACGGCAAAAGAATTGGAAAAAAGAGGTTGGGACGAGTTAGATGTTGTCTTGATTTCTGGCGACGCTTATGTGGATCATCCCGCTTTTGGTACGGCTGTAATTGGTCGTATCATTGAAAGTGAAGGATTTAAAATTGCCATCGTAGCTCAACCTAATTGGAAAGATGATTTACGCGATTTTAAGAAATTCGGAAAACCAAAATATTTTTTCGGCGTTACTGCAGGTTGTATGGATTCGATGGTGAATCATTATACTGCCAATAAACGTTTGCGCTCGACGGATGCTTATACACCCGGAGGATCAGCTGGTCACAGACCTGATTATGCGACTATTGTATATTCAAATATCTTGAAAGAATTGTATCCAGATGTTCCGATTTTAATTGGTGGAATTGAAGCATCATTGCGTCGTGTTACACATTACGATTACTGGAAAGATCAACTTATGCCTTCCATTTTGGTAGATTCCAAAGCCGATTTATTGGTTTATGGAATGGGAGATCAACCATTGCGTGAAATGTTACGCTTGTTGAAAAAAGGCGTTCCATTTTCTTCTTTGAAAACATTAAAACAAGTTGCTTTTTTACAAGATTCGTCTTTAGAATTGCCTAAAAATAAGCAATGGGAAACGGTTGAATTGGCCAGTCATGAAGTTTGTTTACAAGACAAAATTAAATATGCAGCCAATTTTAAAATTGTGGAAGTTGAATCGAATAAATGGGAAGCGAATCGCATCATTCAGCATGTTGGAGACCAAACTTTGGTAATCAATCCTCCATACAAAACAATGGAGGAAAAGGAAATTGATGAATCATTTGATTTGCCTTACACGCGCATGCCGCATCCGAAATACAAGAAGCGAGGCGCCATTCCTGCGTATGACATGATTAAATTTTCAATCAATATGCATCGCGGATGTTTTGGAGGATGCAGTTTTTGCACCATTTCAGCGCATCAAGGAAAATTCATTGCCTCTCGCAGTGAAAATTCCATTTTGAAAGAATTGGAGGAAGTTGTTTCTCACCCAGAATTTAGGGGTTACATTTCAGATTTGGGTGGACCATCTGCGAATATGTACAAAATGAAAGGAAAGGACGAAGCGATTTGTAATCGTTGTTCAAGTCCAAGTTGTATTCACCCGGTAATTTGTTCTAATTTAGACACTTCTCACAAACCGATGACGGAATTGTATCGCAAAGTTGATCAACATCCGAAAGTCAAGAAAGCATTTGTTGGTTCTGGAATTCGCTACGATTTATTGGTGGATGATTTCAATAAAAACAACGAAGATGGAAATCATGACGAGTACATTGAGCAAGTAATTACGCGACATGTTTCTGGAAGATTAAAGGTGGCTCCTGAACATACTTCGGACGCAACCTTGCGTGTCATGCGCAAACCTTCGTTCAAGTATTTTCATAAATTCAAGGAAAAATACGACCGAATTTCTGAAAAACATGGCTTAAATCAGCAGTTGATCCCTTATTTTATTTCGTCTCATCCAGGATGCGAGGAAGAAGACATGGCCAATTTGGCTGCAGAAACCAAAGATATGGGATTTGAATTGGAGCAAGTGCAAGATTTTACGCCAACACCAATGACAGTTGCTGAAGTGATTTATTATTCTGGTGTTCATCCATATACTTTGAAGCCAATCAAAACGGTAAAAACGAAAGAGGAAAAATTGAATCAAAATCGTTTTTTCTTTTGGTACAAACGTGAGAATAGAGATTGGATCAAAAGTCGCCTACAAAAAGCAAATCGACCTGATTTAGCTGATAAATTATTGGGTGATGTGAAACCGAAATCGAGTCATGTGCCGAAATGGTTGGAGGAGAAGAGGAGAAAGAAATAGACTTACATTTATTTAAGATAAAAAAAATAGCCATTTCTATCGAGATGGCTATTTTTTGTCCTAGTAGATTAGTTTATTTACTTTCTTTTTTTACTAAAAGGATTCATAGGTTCTTTCGGTTCTTCAACCGATGTAGGAACAACGATGTACTTATCTTTATCTTTTGTGATTGTGTATAAAGTATTATTTAAAGTAATTAAAGCTGGACTATCTTTTCTTCCGTCTGTTGTTACAAAAGATTCAAGTTTACCTCCTTTAAAAAACATAAATGCAGTTTGCTCTTTGCCATTGTAAACCTCTGTTCCTGTTGTTTCTCCCCCTCTAGAGTTTATGATTTTAGGATTTACTTTTCTCTCAACAAACTTATATTTGTAAGTGTAAATTGTGTAACCGTCTATTTGAGTACTCAAAATATTGTAAGGTTTAGAACCTACCAAAGAAATTACTTCTTCAATTGTTGAACCTAATTTAATTTGGTACAAATTTTCAACAGAAGTAAATTTTGCTACCTGAACAGATTTACAAGATGAAAGTGTTAAAGCACAGAATAAAAATGCGCTCAAAATTGTCATAATTTTTTTCATAATTTTTGCGTTGTCGCCACTTTAATTAACATATCCGTTTTTTGACATGGGTTCTGGACTCCATTACTTTTTTAATAAGGTCGTTTGAAAATGAATAATGTCCCGAATATTTTTGAAAAATAATCAATGTGGAATTGCACACGTACGATAGCATACACAAAATGGATGTTATTTAATTGAAAAACAATAACTTTATGGAAAAAATGGAGAAAAGGAAAAAGTGGAATTTTAAGGCTCAATTACAATTCTTGAATTGTAGTTATTATTTTTGCCTTACGATTTCTCAGGTATTGGTTTTATCAAAGATAATTGGGTTTGGTTGTATTTCTGCATCAAGGATCTTAATAATTCCAGTGTGTTTGGTTCGACTGTTTGAAGTTGTAACATCTAAATTTTGTTTTAGGAATAGAAAAATAGGCAGAACAAAAACTCAACGTTCTTTCATCTAAATTTTTTATTTCGACGATTATTGATTTTAATTTTTCAATGCCATAATAATTCTTTACGGCTCTAAAATCATCCAATGTTCCTCTTGTAAGTACTCGTTCTGTGATAAATAGTGAATGTATTTGAGAATCAATCTCCTCAAAATTCACATCCCAAAAAAGCGATTTGGACAAACTATTTTTTACATCAACATGCATAATTCAAATGTATGATAAATTTTTTAATAATTGGAAAAGTTGTTTTCAAATCAAGCGCGGTCAGTCATTAATTTTCGTGGTTCGACTTATTGAAAAAATAAATGGCGTTTTGTTTTATAACTAATATATTAGCTATTTTATATATTATTTCGTACATTTGGTTAATATTTTAGCCCAAATGAATCCATATTCTTTAAGTAAATATCCTTCTGATGTGTTGCTTGAGCTTGCTCAAAAGGCGAAGAAATTGAGAAAAAGCAAAAAAATGTCTCAGGCTGATTTGTCGAAAAGGGCGAATCTATCTTTGGGAAGTTTAAAACGCTTTGAACAAACGGGACAAATTTCCTTGGAATCTTTATTGAAAATTTCATTTATTTTGGGGCGTTTAGAAGAGTTTGATTTGCTTTTCAAGCGGGATGAAATGGAAGAAATCGAGAAATTATTTAAGGAAGATATTTAGAGAGCATAAATGAAAGTTGATAAGGTAAAAGTTTCATTGGATTTTGGTACTTCACAAATTGAAGTTGGCACGTTGCGTGCGCAAAATCAGCAAATTTACTTTCGCTTTTCTCCCTCTTTTTTAGAATTAAATTTAGAGATTTCGCCTTTCAAATTGCCCAAAACGAAAGAGATTTTACTTTGTCCAAGGGATCCTTTTGATGGATTATTTGGTGTGTTCAACGATTCCATACCAGATGGCTGGGGGCGGTTGTTGTTGGATAGAAAGTTAATCGAATTGGGTGAAAATCCGAAAGAAATCAGTACGCTTGACAGGCTCTCATTTTTGGGGAAAAATGCAATGGGAGCGCTAATTTATGAGCCAATTACAAATGCTTCACAACATCAAATTGCAGCAATTGATTTGGATTTAATTGCCAAAGAATCTGCACTGATTTTAAATGAAGGAAGCGCTCATTTTTTGGATGAATTGTATCACTTAGGTGGCAATTCTGTTGGTGCAAGACCTAAAATTATTGTCAATTTAGACAATGTTTCGAAACAATTTCATTTGAATGAAACGAAAAACAGTACCCCTTGGATTGTTAAATTTCCAGCTTTAAACGATTACCAAGATATTGCGAAAATAGAATACGCTTATTACCTAATGGCGAAGCATTGCGGCATAGAAATGAGCGATTCTCAATTATTTATTAGTGCCAGTGGAAAGACATTTTTTGGCACGAAACGCTTTGATTTTGATGGATTAAAGCGGCTACATTTACATTCGGCTTGTGGCTTGTTGCATGATAATTTTCGTTTTAGCACGCTGGATTATGGTCATGTAATGGATGCTGCCAATAAATTAGAAAACAACATTTTGGCTTGCGAAAAGGTATTCCGTATAGCGGTATTCAATGTTTATGCTTTGAATATGGACGACCACAGTAAAAACATTGCTTTTTTGATGGATGAAAAAGGTACTTGGAAATTGGCACCAGCTTTTGATTTGACATTCTCGCCCTCACCAGGCAATTTTCAAAGTTTATCCGTTGCTAATGCATATCAAAAAGTCAATGAGAAGGATTTGAAAAGACTCGGAAAGCTTTTTCAAATTGAAAATTGTGAAAGAATCATTGAAGAAGTAAAATCTACTTTAGCAAATTGGAATGACTTTGCTTTTGATTTAGAAATGAATGATAAGATTCAAAAGCTTGTTTATAAATCTATACAGGAAAAAATAAAAAATTAATCTAAATAAAATCCCATGCAAGACAAAATAACTTTTCAATTTGTAAGCGAGCCTTCTGATGTCAATTTTGGCGGTAAAGTGCACGGTGGTGCTGTGATGAAATGGATAGATCAAGCGGCGTACGCTTGCGCTTCTACTTGGGCGGAAGGTTATTGTGTAACAGTTTACGTAGGAGGAATTCGCTTTTATCAACCGATTCAGATTGGGAATTTGGTCAAAATTATGGCTCGCGTGATTTACACAGGATCGTCAAGTATTCACATTGCTGTAGATGTTTTTTCTCGCAAAATGTCAGATGCAAAATTTGTAAAAACAACGCATTGCGTGATTGTTTTTGTGTCTGTCGATGAAGAAGGTAAACCTAGACCAACGAAGAAATTTGTTCCTGATACAGAGCGAGAAAAACACATGGAACAATATGCAAAGAGATTGATGCAATTGCGTCAAGACATTGAGGTGGAAATGTCGCCGTTTTTGAAAGATTATATGTAATCTTTACATCGCTACAATTCGTATTGAATTTTCCATCCACGTTTCGTTAAAACATCGTGTGTTGTTACTAATTCTCTCGCATCGTTTATTTTATCAGTTACTTGAGAAATCGAAAGCTGGTTGTTTTTTTTGATTTTGACTTGGAGATCGTAAGGAAATTTTAACGGCATATTTTCAATTTCATTTTCCAATTGAATCAAATAGTAACGCAATAAATTGATTGATTCGTTGGTGCTTAATTCTAAATCTTTGGAGGTGATTGAGCTGAAAAAATGAATCGACTTTTTGGACCTTGTTAGTAAAACATTTAATCTCTTGGAGCCATTTTTTTGATTCAAAGGTCCAAAGCGCTTGTGAAATTCGCCAATTTCATTTTTAGCGTAACCTAAGCTGATAATCAAAATGTCGCATTCGTCTCCTTGAACTTGTTCCAAAGCTCTGTAAAATCCTTTACCTTCTGCTGTGTTTTGGTTGATTTTTTGCTGTGTAGCAGTTGAAAGCTCTTTCCAAATGCACTCAAGTTGTTGTTCTGAAAAAGCAACAATTCCTAGTGTCTCTTTCACATCTATTGATTTTTCAATCAGATCAGCAACAGCTTTAGCTTCTTCCACATTTTGACGGTCAATGAATCGCCCATTTTCAATGAAATGTAAATTTAAAGGTTGCTTATTTTCAGCTGACGAAGGATAAGCAATCAATTCATTTTGGTAAAAATACCTGTTTGAAAATGAAATTAGTGCAGGATGATTACTTCTGTAATGATGTTTTAAAGTTGTTTTTGGATAATAATAATTGGCTTGGTGCAATAAATCAACTCCGGTGATTGCACTGGCAAAATAATTGCTTGGTGACATTTGTTGTTCATCACCAGCAATTATTGTTCTTTCTGCTCTTTGGAGAGAGCCCAGTGCATTGGAAAGAGGAATTTGGCTTGCTTCGTCAAATATTACCCATTCAAAAAGTGATTGTTCCATCGGAAAAGTGACTGCAACTTGAGCTGGAGTGCTCAACCAAATAGGTGTCAAAACTTCAATCCAAACTCTGGCTTCACTATTCAATAGTTCTCTGATTGTTTTGTGCTGTTTTGATTTTGCAAACTCCTTGACCAAAATTGATTTTCCGATTTTTAATTTAGCTTTTAGTGCCTTTTCTTCTGGTTTTAATTTCCCACTTGCAGTTCTCAATATTGAATTTAATTGTTCAAATTTTTGTGTTTGCTGAAAATAAATTTCATTACCAAATAAGAACATCTCTTCTTGTTCCGATTGAATGATTTTTTCAATTTTTTCCAATAAAGTGTCACCATCAAACTTTGCCAGTTCTGGCCATTTTGATTCAAAATTTACCCAATGACTTTTAAGAATTTTTCGGGCAATTTCTTCCGGGGAATTAGAGGTGATTATTAGTCTATAAATATTTGAATTTAAATTAATTAATGTGTTTTTTTGTAAAATTACAGCCTCAATATTTTGTTCTAAATGAATTAAATCTCTAAGTGTTATTTTTTCTACATCGTAAAATGATATGTTTTTGATTTTTTGGTGAAAATTTTGTAATTCGTTTGCCGCCAAAATAGCCTCTCTTCTTTTGTTATTATCTATTGATAAAGCAAGGTTTAATTCGTTTGATTTTTCATTTTCAAGTTGCTTTACGATGTAGCTAATACTTTCAATTTCTAAGGCAGGTCTTTCAATACCAAAATTCAAAAATTGTTCCTTTAGTTTTTGAATTTCTTCTGCAAGTACTAAACATTTTAACCAATTTTCTATGGCAATTTGGGGAACAATATTTTTGTCTTTAAGACATGTTTTGATTTGTTTTTCTGCTTTTCTTTTGGTCCACCAAGTGCCAGTTAACTGGCTTTTCCAAGATTCAATTTGACTTATGTTGGGCTTTTCGAGCCAATTCTTCTCTTCTGAACTTATTAGAAGATATTCAGCTTCCTTTGTGATCCATTTTGTTTTTAATTTTTCAAATTTGTTTTGGTCTTTTTTGGAAGTAAATACAGAAGCATATTTTTTGTAAGATTCATTTTCAATGATTTGGAATCTTGGTATCTGTCTGATAATTTGCACCAATTCTCCTACTGTTTCAATTTCAAATTTTTGAGCGAATTTTTCAAATTGTAGTTTTAGCTGTCTGATTTCTTGATCTAAATGTAGATATTCGCGCAATGCATTTTGATTTAAAAAATGTATTTTGTCAAATCCACCCCAAATTGAATAAAGTTGTTCAATCGCTGATTTTTGTTCAAGCCAAACTTTGATTTCAGGTACAGCTGAAGAATATTCTACTCTTTCTAAATCATTGTTTTTAAGTAAATTTTTAAATGCTTCTAGACTTATGCCTCCGATGAGGTTTTTAGATAACATTTTATCAATTGTCAGTTGAAGTTGTGCCAACAATTGCTCTGAAAGTAGAAGGTTTTTTGGGAGCTTTTCGTTTTTAATTTCTAATTTATCCCAAGTGGTTTTCAATTTTTGGATAAAGTCATGAGATTTGATTTGACCTTGAGAGATGAAGGTAAAATCATCTAAATTGTATTTGCTCAATTTTTTAACCAACACTTCCAATGCTGCTTTTTTTTCGGAGACAACCAAATTCATCTTTCCAGCAAAAAGAAGCTTTGCCAGAAGATTGGTCAAAACTTGAGATTTTCCTGTTCCAGGAGGACCTTGAATGACGAGATTTCCTGTTTTGATTTTTTCGAAAACTTGCAGTTGGTCTTTGTCTATGGAAACTAGATTATAATTTGTTAGGGTTTTGATCTTTACTTGATTTTCAAAATCTTCTCCAAGAATTTCCTTGAGTAAATGATTTTTTTCTTGGTTTTTTAATGCTTCTAAATCTTTGACAATTTGGTATCTGTGGTGATGAAAGTTTCCGATATATTTAAAATTTTCAACAGTAAATTCCAATTCATTTTGATTCAAAAATTGGGTGAATATCGCTACATTTTCGTCAAAATCTGCTTCCTCCGTTATTTCCCAGATTAGTTCGTATTTCCTTTTTAGTTCATTGATAATAAATGGATTAAAAATAAAATTTTCAGTATCCAAATGGAAAGAAACGGTTTGTTTAATTCTATTGATTTTAAACGTAATCGGTATTAAAAGTAGGGGAGATGTCACTTTTTTTCCTTTGTACTCCCAATTCAAACCATTCAGGACAAAGCACAACGAATCTGTATCAGAAACGCGTTTATTTTGAACACTTATTTTTAGAATGTTACTCAATGAATTTTCCAATGGAAATTCTAATTTTTGATTTAATTCCTGATTTATTTCAAAGATATCTTTCCTTGTAAAATCTAGGTTTACCAAAACGTCAGACGATGGAATTTCGGTTAAATCGAAGATAAAATCTTCCAATTGATATTTTTGGTTTTCTCTCAAAAATTTTGAATTATTCCCAAAAAACAGATATTTTCCCAGTTGATTTGCCTGATTCTAGCAATGCATGTGCAGCAGCAATTTCCTTCACATTGAATTTGGCTCCAACTTGTGGTTTTAGAATGCCTTGATGGGTTAATTCTACAACTGCCTTTAAGCACTCTGTGAGCACTTGTGGTTTGTTGTCAGCAATTTTGAGCATATTAACGCCTAGTACGTTTTTAGAGCGCATCATAAGTCCGATTGGAATGACGATGCCCATTTTTCGTACAAAGCTGAGTGACGACAAAATTCCCCACTTTTTTCCTGACCTTTCTGAGCCACCAAAAAGGATGACTTTTCCACCAGAACCAATCAAACTCCAATCTTTCTTAAAAGTTGAACCGGCAATAGGATTAAATGTTGTATCTAATCTTTCATTTTTCATATGCGAAAGAACTGCAGTTTTGTAATCTACTTTATTGTAATTTATGACAACATCTGCGCCTAATTCCCTGACTAGACTTTCTTTGCTATCATTTCCAATTTTAGCAAAAACAAAAGCGTTTTTCCATTTACAAAGTTGAATTAATGCAGTTCCAACTCCACCGGCTGCTGCATGTATTAGCACTTTGTCGCCTGCGTGAACGGGCGACAGGTATATGGCCATGTAGTATGCAGTAACGAATTGTGTTGAGAGCGCCAAGGCTTCGGCTGCAGGCATATTATCAATCACTGATATAGCGTAATCTTGTGTAACCGCTTTTTTGGAGTATCCACCAAATCTGGTGAATGCAACTACTCTTTTACCTACTAATTCTGGTGAAACATCTGCACCTACCTCCTCGATAATTCCAACAACCTCATAACCCAAAACGGCGGGTAATGGTGGCGCTTCCTTGTATAAATTATTTCTTGCCATTACATCGGCATAATTTAGGCCAAATGCTTCGACATCAATCAGGACTTCATTGGATTTTGGCTTTGTAATCTGAATTTCTTTTTCTTCGAAAGCATTTTCAGCTTTACCATAAGCTTTTAGAACGATTCCTTTGGTATCAATTTTTTCCATTTTTTCCTTCGATGATGATGACAATTTCTCCTTTGGGTGGATTTGCTTCGTAATATTTTTGAACCTCTTGTGCTTCGCCTCTTTTAAATTCTTCGTAAATTTTCGAAATTTCGCGTACCACACAAACTCTTCTGGTTGGTTCAAAAAAAGTGGCAATTTGACCCAAACATTTGACCAATCTGTGTGGAGATTCATAAAGTACGATGGTTCTTTCTTCCAAGGCCAATTCCTGAAGTTTGGTTTGCCTTCCTTTTTTGTGAGGTAAAAAGCCTTCAAAGCAAAATCGGTCACAAGGAAAGCCGCTACCTACCAACGCTGGAATTAAAGCGGTTGGACCAGGCAAACAAGAAACCTCTATTCCAGCATCAACGCAAGCGCGAACGAGTAAAAATCCTGGGTCAGAAATCGCTGGAGTGCCAGCATCAGAGACTAAAACAGTCATCGTGTTTTCTTTGATTTTATCGACCACAAAATCCAATGTTCGGTGTTCATTGTGTGCGTGAAATGGATAAACCGGCTTTTGAATTTCAAAATGATTCAATAATTTTTTGGTCACTCTGGTGTCTTCGGCATAAATGCAATCTGCCTCTTTCAACATGCGGATGGCTCTGAGTGTTATGTCTTCTAAATTTCCAACAGGAGTTGGTACAAGTATTAAACTGGGCATATTTTTTTAACGTGTGAGAACAACATAATCTAGTAAAACAGTTTTTAGAAATTCCATTTTTTTCTGCGGAGTTTCTGGTAATCCTATGATCTCTGCTGTTTTGTGAGCCAACTCAATGGTAAACTTTTTGGTTTCTTCATTTGGATATTTTTCGACTCTTTGGATGGTATTTTTAATTAACATCACATCATCGTCAGTGAATCGCAAAACGTTTATATAGGTAGGTTCGTGGTTTTTTTGATCTTTTATGGCTAAAATGTTTCTCAAATTATATTGCTGACCATTCCTTCTATTGATCACCACAGTATTGGCCATTGCATCACCTAATCTTTGTCCTCTTTCCGAGGTGCTGGAAAATAGAATTGCCAAGAATCCAAAACCAAACCACATGTCAATGACTCTAAAAATCCAGCGCGTAAAATATTCTCGGAAGCCTGCATTTTCTCCCGAAAGACTGACAACACGAATTCCCATGGCAAATTTTCCGAGGCTTTGCCCACGGGTTAGGTATTCAATGATTGGGCTGTAAAAAATAAAAGGAATTCTAATAAGTAATAGAAACACAAAACTGCCTGTTTCTGGTTCCCAAGAAACCATTGAGGCGCCAATTAAAAATGTAAAAATTAGAAAGTAAATGAAAAACGCAAATAAATCTATGATGGATGCAATCACACGAACGCCAGTGGAAGCGATTTCGTATTCAATTTTAACATGTTGACCTGTCGTAAATTCAATTGACTTCATGAAATATCATTTGCAAAAGGCTAAGGTACATTTTTTAGGTTAAAAAAGAAAGGGAATTGATAATCGGTCAAAATTATCAATTCCCTGAAAATTTATTGTACGACTATTTCTTTGGCTATCAAACCAAAGTGTGTTTGAATTTTTACAATATACATGCCACCAGTCAAAGTGGTAATGTCTATTTGTGTTTCATTTTCATTCACTGATTTTTCAATTAAAAGTTGACCCGCCAAATTAAAGATTGAAATTGCTTCAATTTGATTGTCATTTTTAGCTTGAATATTTAAAATATCATTTGCTGGATTTGGTGCAATTGATACACTTTGATTTAATAAATATTCTTCAATACCTGCAGAACTTGTGACACAGAATTGAGTGGTATTTGTGGTACCAAAATTCGCATTTGCAGCTGTTAATTCCGCTAGGACAGTTCCATTGTAATTTGTGATTGTATAGCTTCCCGCTGGATCATTTGTACTTGTCATTCCATCACCATAAGAATCCATGATTTTGAAATTATAGCATCCTGGAGCCAAGCAAAAAGTTGCATTTACAGGTGTTGTAGATCCTGCAGCTCCATCAGTGTAACCGCCACCAGAATAAAGGACTGTATTTGTCAAGTCTAAAACTTCCCAAGAGATTTCAGAGGCATATCTGTCAAGAATTAAATTCAAATCAACTGTCTCGCCATTCACAACAGTAGTGAAATTTGAAGTCAGAGTATTGTTTGAAGCGCCAATATCCGCAGCACCATTTGAAGCCGTAATGCTTGCGTTAAATGTATGATTACCTGAAGCTAAAGTTTGTGATGGCAAATTAATAACAGCATTGGCAAACTGTGCAAGATTTCCAGTCCAGTTATAAGTTTGATTTGTATTTCCATCAAATCCGTATGCAATAGTTGCACTTGTCAAAGGGTCTGTACCAGCATTGAAAATTGAAATTTGAGGTGTTACTATTCCGCCACAAATTGTACCAGAAAGTCCAACTGGATTTTGAATTCCCCCATCAATAGTAAGTCCTGGTCCTGAAGGATCGACACCGTCAATGGAAGCTACACCTGAACTACTTGGGTCTAACCAGTCTTTTAATCGAGTTGCTGGAGTTGTACCTAAATCCCACGCCGTTCCAAATCGACCGTAAATATCGTATTGGTTATTATCATTTGTGCCTGAACAAGCAGAAGCGCCGCCTGATAAGACTCCGATTGTTCGGTGATTTTGGTCAAATAGCGGTGAACCGGAGGAACCTGGTTCAGTTACCCCAAAATCCCAATCAGCTATTCTCCAAACGTTGGTATTTGGATTTCCGTTAAATGCAGTTACTTGTTGAGTTGGTGCGTTATTGTCTCTACTGATTTTTTTAATATCTCCGTCAGGGTGATGTATTCCGGTTGTTTCAGTTACTGTCAATGCGTCTGAATGATCCCAACCATTGTAATAAATTCCCCAAGCGGGATCAGGCGCTGTATTCAATTCAACTAAAGTGAAATCTGAACTTGAGTTGTTTGCTCTTAAAGTGCAACCTGTTCTAGTTAAATTTGTTGGTCCGTTATTTATCGCTTGATTATTGGCTGCGCAAATAGCATTGGCAGCTGTTCTTTCCCATCGAAATCTGAATACCCACGCAGCGGTATTTGAAACACCACAGTGATTGGCAGTTAAATAGTAAGGAATAATGGTTCCAGTAGTATTGTTGACCAATGAACCAGAACAAATTCCACCTCCACTTACAACACAAGCGGCAGCGTTTCTTTGGTTTTCCCATCCAGTTCCTAGTGGACAATTGACATCAATGTTACAATCACCCGCCGTTCCAAGTGCTTTTTCCATGAAATTGTCAAGGTTTTTATATCCATGAACCACAGTTCCAAGATTTAAAACTGATTTTCCAACAACTTCTTTTGGTTCGACTAATTCAATGATTGCTTTTTGGTCATATATCAATTCTGTTCCCAAAATTTTATTTGCGTTGTTGTTTAGACTTGTGTATGCTCCAGTATATGATTTTCCATCATCGGCAACCAAATACAATCTAGCGCCAGCAGGTAATTCAAATTGATTGAATATTAAATTAATAGATATTGCGTTTGGGCAAAACAAACCATATTGGTAAACTACATCTCCATTCGGTAATGTTTGTTTTGAGGCTTCAGATAGTACATTTATGTTAACTACATGTTCAACACCAAATCTATACATTTTGTCAATTCCATCAATTCGATTTTGTTCATCTTGGTTGATTTGAGTAACAGCATCTACTGCGGGCATTTCGTTAAAAATTTTCGTTTTTGAGATTTTACCACGCATGGTTTGGGGTAAGCCAAAATTTGATATTTGTGCAAAACTATTGACTAATAGACCGCTAAATAAGGCTGAGTAAATTAATTTTTTCATTTGTTTGATTATTTGGAGAAAAATTGAGTTTCCTTTTTATTTATTGACGCGTTTGATACTGCACCCAACAGCGACAGTTGTATTTACTTTGACGACTTCACTATTGGAAACGTTGGCTATCGCGTTTTTTAAACTATTGTTTTCCTCAGTTCTTTTTGGATCCCAAGCATTATCAATTGCGCCTTTATAAACCAATTTTAGATCTTTGTCTAGCAAATAAACGTGTGGAGTTCTATTTGCACCAAATGCATTTGCCAAAACTGAATTTTTGTCAAGTAAATAGGACATTGTATAACCCATTTCTTTGGCATGTTTTTGCATGGCTTCAAAACTATCTTCATCAGCTCGTTTTCCTTCGTTTGAGTTGATTAAAACCATTCCAATTTCTGATTTTTGTGACAAAGCATGAAGTTCATTGTATTGCTTTTCCCAGCCTGCAAAATCGGATGAACCAACAACAAAAGGACAAGTATTGCATGAAAAAACGACCAACAGTCCTTTTTTCATTTTCAATTTTTCAAGCGTTTGCATTGAGTTGTCAACATTGGGCATCTCAAGAGTAGACATTGGTGCGATTTGACCAATTGTTAATCCATCATCGAGTGTTTTTCGAAGCGAAATATTGGTGAAGGATAGTAAAAACAGCCCAGAAAGTAGTATTCCGGCTATTGCTTTAAAATTTTTCATAAGTTAATATTTAGTTTTTGGGTTTCAACTTTGTTAATTTTCAGTCGTTGAATTTACACAATTTAAAACTAAAACTAAAATTAAAATTAATCCAAATTATTCACCTTCCTGATTCTCTTCGTCTAAACTTTCAGTTTCTGAATTTTCAGTTTCGAAGTCATTTAAATTGACGTCGTAAGACTCTGAATTTAAAAGGTTTCCTAGTTTAAAATAGCGAATGTAAATATCGATTAATTTCTCTTGATATTTCATTTGTTCCTCTAAATCGGGCAAATTTGGGTTCATGCAAATATCTCCGAGGTATTTGGTTTTAGATAAATCGCCACTCAACCATCTTCCATCTCGTTTTCCTAGAACATATTCACCAACGTGGTTTAGTTTTCCAAAAGGATCATAATATTTCCAAATTCCATCGGGTAAACCATTTTTCATGTTTCCCTCACTTTGGATTGTGCCATTATCGTAATAATTTTTGGCGTATCCATTCATTCTATGCAAAGCTGTATCAGCTTCCCAGATTGTATAGAATTGTCTTACTCCATAATGGTCGGTGTGAGAACAGTCGTATTTTTCAAACTTTTCAATTACCAAACTTTTGGAAACAAGGTTTCCTTTGTTGTCAAAATCGCTTAAAATTCCTTTAGATTTGAATTGAATTGAATCGTTAAGTTTGACAATACTGTCAAAATATTCAACCTCATATAATTTTTCTCCATCGTATCCGTAAAATTGCCAACAGCCAACTTTTTTTCCAGAACTGATTTCACCATCTCTTGAGATTGTATCATTGGGGAAATATTTGGTCATGTGGTAATCAATTCCTGTTTTTTCAATCAAGCTTGGCCTTCCATAGTATGGTTGATTGTATTGATTTTGAAAAAGTCCAAATTTGTAAAGTAAATTTTGAACCGTATTTGTTTGTACAATATCATCTGGCATAAAATAGATTGAATCTCTCCAGTCATATAAATATCTGACGCTTAGCTGATTTGATTCCCATATTTTTTCTTCTATAGGAAACGAATATTGAAATTTAATGTAGTGGTATTTCATCCCCAATGAATCGTATCCTTCATAATCATCTATGGGCATTCCGTTTAAGAAAAAGCCTCGTTTGGAGAGTTTACCATTGGTATGGTAGGATTTAGATTCACCCTGTAAATCCCCATTTTGGAAATTCAATTCATACAATAAAATAGTATCTCTTTTAGGAAGATGCAAATAAGTTTTTACGATTCCATCCAATGCGCCATTTTCATAATTTGAGCGTGTGGTTGCAATCCTATTTTGCTCATATGCTGGCCCTTCAGGATAACCGTTTACATATTGTTTTTCCGCAGTTTTATTTCCTTGCCAGTCGAAACTTGTTTCTTTACCATTTTGAAGTCCATTTTTGTAAAAAGATTCATTTGACAAATAGTAAGTTTTTTTGGCTGGAAGTGTATCGTAAGGATTTAGATTAAAAGAGAAGTCAAATTCTCCTTGTTTGCCTTTAACTTTTGGAAAGGCAACTTCGTATTCCCTGCTTGTTCCCTCTAATTCTCCGTTTAAAAAATTGACTACCTTGATTATTCTTCCCGAATAATCGTAAGCTTTCCATGTTCCATTTGCTTTCCCATCTTTCATATTTCCTTCAATTTTAGCCACTGAAACATATCTGCCACTCGATCTTAAAAGATTGTTTTGCAAACTTGGAATGAGCAATGAAAGCGATTCTTGATAATCAAATCCTAAATGGTTGGAGATTGAAAGGACGTCATTGTATTTTGTTTTACTTGTTTTTTTAAATTTCTTGTATTCGTTAATGAGTACTTTTTCAAATTTTTCTGATTGAGTGAAATTAAAAACAATTTTATTTTTTTGGATTTTAAAAGTAGGGGTATTGGATTCATAATTAATTTGAATCGAACCATTAAAAGGTTGATTTTGATAATACAGAACCTCCTCATTGGTGATATCAAATGAATTGTAAATGTCTGTGATATTCATTTGAGGCAGGGAATCATTGGTGTAGAAATTTTCTAAATAGTTGCCATTGAAAGTATTAATTAACTTTAAGTCTTTGAAATACAATTCCTTTTTCCCCCTGACATTGGTGTATTCATCATTGAATTCGTAGGTGCAGGAAGACATTTTAGAACCATTTAGCGACCAGATTTCTGATTGTAAAGTTTTTTCATCGGCATTGAACAAATCATAATTCCAAACAGTTGTATCTGGATACCATTCTTTAAATAACAAAATTTTTCCTTTCAGATTTAGATTTTTTAAAGAGTCATAACCATCATTGTATCTAAAATAGCTCCATTCTATAATATCCTCTTCGTCCATTGAATAGAGATAATCTTCCACCAAGTTGGTGTTCAGATTTTCTATCAAAATGTGTTTGTCTTTATAGAACGGGTCAAGTGTTTGTTTAATGAATTTCCCAGTCGAATCAAAGATGTTTATTTCAAAAGGCGTACCAGTGTAATCCATCGATTTGAATTCGTATTCTTTTTTTATTGGATCAAAATTGATCACATTCGCAGCAACACCATTGTCCCAAAAAATAGTGTCTTCGCGCGTTAATTCCCCATTTTTAAATTCTAAACGAACTTTGAGTTTACCGTTGTCAAAATATTCTTCATAAATGCCATCATACAGGTTAAAATAGCCAATGCTGTCTATGGCTTTGGATTTTAGCATATAACTTCCGTTCACGTTAATATAATTTCCTGAAGCTGGATTATCGCCATAATTTTCGTAAAACTCATCTGGAAATTCCATTTCACCATAATCTTCAGAAAAGTCAATATCTTCGATATAGTCAATATTTTCTTCATAAATTTCACCTTCGTATGCATTGTTTTCTTCCTCTGGAAGTTCCAGGTTTTTTTCTATTTTATTGTCAAAGGTTCTTAGTGAATAAAAATCAACTTCAGGCGATTCATAGTAAGGAGAGAAAGTGTAGTATTTATAGGGTAAATTATTGAATATAAAATTATTATCTCTAATGAATGTTTTATGAGAAAGTACTTTGTTTTCTGCTAAAGTAAAATGAGTTTTTAGAACAACTGTATCAATATATTTGTCGTCATCATAGTAATTTACTTTTTTGTAAAAAAACCATTCACCATTCTTTTTACCGTCTTTGTAATTTCCTTTTTCGAGCAACATGTTGCCTTTGAATTTTTCATACTTTCCATTTTCTATCCCTTTTACAAAGGTTGTTTTTTCTGTATTGTAAATGGTTTTTTGATTCAAGAACATTTGTACGTCCTTTTTACTTCTGTATTGCGTGTGGGTGTGTGTTGAGTTAGTCCAAACTCCAACTTTTAAACCATTTTGAAAAACACCAAATTTTACGGTGTCACCAACTGTATTGAGCCAATAAGCATTTCCATCCAACAAATTATTTTTCAAGTAAAAATAACCTGCAATTTTATTTGAATCTGCTGTAAATTCTCCTTTTTGATTAAAAGTAAAGTATTTGTCAAAATACTGTATGTATTTTCCATCAGGAAGTTTTTCGAGTGCAGGCACTATGTCTTTTTCGAAAATGTAATTAGTCTGATAAAAGCGGCTTGAGTTGGCTTTAATTAGAGCGATTTTCCCTTTTTCTTTTTTTGAAAAAGCATTTGAATTTCCGCCGATATTATTGTATTCTCTGATGATTTTTTTTATTTCCTTTTCAGAGAGTTCTGGATTCGTTTGTCTAATAACCGATTTAAAATCGGAATATAAGATTGTCTCCATGACATTGGCCATTCTTGCACTTTGCGGATAAGGATAAATGTAGTATTTCACACCATTGATTTCTGTGGAATCTAGTTTTTGAGAAAAAACGAAGTAATTTAAAAAAATGAAAACTAGTACTATTAGTCTTTGCATTATAATTGGTGTATATTTATTAAAATCAATGAGTTAATTCAATGTGATGATTCAAATTTAAAAATAAAAAATCGCAATAGAAATAAATTCGATTTTTCATTTTTTTATTCCTCAATTAAAATGATTATTTCCTCTTTTCGTAACGGAAAGTTTCAAGATAAAAATAAGGTTCGCCCGATGCATTTTCTTTTTTATGTTTCAAATAGATCGGTTTTCCACTGGCGTCATATTCAAAATTATGAACGGTTCGAGTGATGAAATTATTGTCGGAAATCGTCGAGTCGATGTATGAAATCCACTGATTCTTTTTATTGTACTGATAACTGCGCTTGATTTCAAACGGATAATCTTCAATAATTCGTTCTTTCAATGCGCCTGTTGGCCAGTAATTGTACAAATGCACTTCTTTTTCCTTGACTTTATTTTCGACTTTGTAGCGCTTATAAGGTTTTCTTGGAGTTCCCCAAATCACCCAATCATTACTCGCTGGTTTCAAAATTGAATCTACAGAAAGAGGTCCCCAATATTTTTTCTGTTTGAGAAAATAAATGCGTTCATTTGTTTCAATGTCTTCATAACAAGAAGCTTTCGGTTTGTTATACCAATATCGGTGAATCACATAATTGTACTCTCTTTCTGATTGAAAATCAGTCGTGAAATCATTGGTGGAATCAGCATCAGAAAGGTGCTTGAAAACATCTGGCGACACATTTCTAAAACCGTTTCTATCCATTTTACCTTGATAGATGAAACTTGAGCGGGCAATTTCTCTGTCGTCGTAATAGTAATAAATCACGAGGTACAACACTTTGCCATTGGTATCGAAATAATATTCTCTTTTTTCTCTTGGCATTGCTTCACTAGAAGAGTTGCTGTTCGTGTCGCCTATGATCCTTGGGAAAATGCGTTTTGTAATTTTATAAATGTGATTGGCGCGAATCAAAGAATCATTGAACCAAAGTGGAAACGACAATTCTGATTCAAAATTCTCATTGAAAAACAGCGGATTAATCCATTGTTTTTTGTTCAAAGGCATTTTAGAACGTGCGTTTTTTTCCTTTCCTGAATCGCAAGCGAAGAGGATGAAAATGATTGCAAAAACTGAAAAAATCTTGAACATGATGAAAATTATGGAACTAAAGATAAGGAAAAATAAGTTTAAATCTCGAAATTGAGATTTTGATAAATTTTCAAATCCTCAAAATATCCTTGATTTTTGGCGTTTCTACTTTGTGCTTGATATTCTTGAAAAATTAAATGTTAATTTTAGGCATTCAGACTTAAGCGTGAATTGGAAATGAATTTATATTCAAACAAACAAAAATGGAAGATTATTTTGCTGCTCATAGCATTGTTGCTTGTGGGTGCATCTTTGTTTGTTTCCAATACAATCGTCACCAAAGTAGGAGACAGGGAGCGCGACCGTGTAAAACAGTGGGCAGATGCGATCAAGAAGAAAGTTGAATTGGTTCAATTGACCAACCGCACTTTTTCTCAACTGCGAGACAAGGAAAAATCCGAAATGGAAATGTGGATTGACGCCACGAAAGAAATTTCGAAACCAATCGCAGGAGATTTTATGCCTGATTACGAATTGCCACTCAAAATTATCAGTAAAAACAAAGACATTCCTGTGATTTTGATTGACAACAATCGCGCTGTTTCGACTTACATCAATTTAGATTTAGACACCGTTGCGATTCGTGTTGAAAATCCTGGTTTGTCGAAAGCGCAGTTGAATCAATTGTTTGAAGATTCGTTGCTGAAATTGTCGGACCAATGGCGATTGAAGAATCCTGCGTTTACGATTGAGGTTTATGAAGGCTTGTTCATGACGTACATTTACAACGATTCGAGAGAAATTGTGAAGTTGGAGAAAGAACGCGATTCTTTGTTGCGCTCGTTTAATCAAGAGTTGATTGAAAACAAAGGCATGGTTCCAGTTCTGTTGATTGATACCAAAACGGATTCCATTTTAGCCACCAATTTGCCAGCAAAGAAAGTTTCTGATTCCATTTTACCTGCGACAATTGCGAATTTGAAAGCGATAAATACGCCGATTGCCATTAACTTTTCGACGGAACAAAACAGTTTGTTGTTGTATGACGACAGTCCAGAATTGAAACAATTGCAATATTTTCCTTATATTCAATTTGGGATTATTGGTTTGTTTATTTTAATCGGATATTTGATTTTCAGTACTTTCCGTAAAGCAGAGCAAAACCAAGTTTGGGCTGGAATGGCGAAAGAAACTGCGCATCAATTGGGAACACCACTTTCATCACTGATGGCTTGGGTGCAATTGTTGGAAGCGCAAAATGTGGATCCGATGATCATAGAGGAAATGCAAAAGGACGTCAATCGCCTAGAAACTGTGACAGATCGTTTCTCGAAAATTGGTTCAGGTACGAAATTGGAAAGAAAAAACATCGTTGAAACGACCAAAAAAGTGATGGATTATTTGCGTCACCGCATTTCCAATAAAATCGAATTTGAATTTAAGTCAGAAAAGTCAGACATTGAAGTGCTTCACAATGCGCCTTTGATGGAGTGGGTCATCGAAAACATCGCGAAAAATGCAGTTGATTCGATGGAAACAGCTGGAAAATTAACTGTTTATGTGCACGAAACTCCAGAATGGGTGCACATCGACATCAAAGACACCGGAAAAGGAATGCCACCGAAATTATTCAAAACGATTTTCCAACCGGGATTCACCACCAAAAAACGCGGTTGGGGATTGGGGTTATCGCTCGTTAAACGCATCGTGCACGAAAACCACAAAGGCAAAGTTTTTGTGTTGGAGTCTGAGGTGGGAAAAGGGACGATTTTTAGGATTAGTATTCCGTTGTGATAAAGTTAATTTAAGATCTTCTTCTTCTTTCTTTTTTCTTCATAAGAAAGAAAGAACCAAAGAAAAAATCAAGGCTACGCAATCAAAGCTAAAAAATTACAATTTATGACTAAACAAAAGTAAACTCGCAACAAAGTGCGATTAAGTTGTGAAGTTCATCTATGCTCAGACAGTACTTTTGTTTGGCCGTCAAAAAATAAAATTTTTCTTGAGGCTTTTATTGCTAAAGCTAAAAAAGTCTTAAAAACTATAGATATTCTGGCTATTCTTAGAAAATGATTAATTGGATTTTAGCGTAAGACATTAGATCATTAGACAATTTGAAAAATTTTCAGTCTAATGTCTTTGGTCTAATGTCTGTCGTCTTCGGACTACCTACAACAATCCAAATTGCGTAAAATGATGCGTCAAATGCTTTGAATGCAGGCGATTCCATTGATCAAAGTCTAATGGGCCGTAGTATGGGTGTGGGTGTTTTAATCCTGGATTATCGGCATACAGAGATTCTAAATCTAACCACGTTTCAACGTATTCGTCAATGGCTAATTCAATTTCTGAATGACGCAAAGGTGTATCGTCTTTCACGAAAGAAACTTTTAAATTCGCAGCCATTGGTTTGTCAGAATCCAAAAATGCAACCATTCTTTCCAAACGGTCTTCTGGAACTTCCAATGGGAAAGGCGTTTCGCCTGTGGCGATTTTGAGCGTATCTGTCAAGTGCTCAATCATGCGTTGCGCGCCCATTGAACCCCAATTTGGTTTTGAATCCGCATTGAGTTTGTCAAAATACGGCAAAAGTGTTTCTAAATCGGTTGAAATAAACATTATTTAAAATTTTTTCCTACCAAGATATTCAAACTTTTTGGAATAACTTGCACATTCAGTTCATTTCTTACTTCAAAAGGTTCACCGTCGTAGTGTGCCATCTTGTGTGTCAAGGTGATTCTCACTTTTTCAACTGGTATAATTTCCGAAAAACGAGAGCGGTGAGAAGTGCGTTTAAAAAACCTGTAAACCACTGCTGGTGCTTTCCACATCGAAAAAGGTTTTAGAATGCACAATTCGATTTTTCCATCAGAAATATTCGAATATGGCGAAACACAAAATCCATTTCCGAACTCAGAAGAATTTGCCAAGGTGCACAAAACAACAGGCAATTCTCTTTGGTAAGTTGGAAATTCAATTTTCACAGAAATCGGTTTGTAGGAAGCATATTCTCTGAAAACCAATTTGGCATAACTCCAAAATCCACGTGTGTGGTATTCGTCGAATTTTTTGGCAATCAATGCGTCAAATCCGTAACCGCCAACACCTAAAAATGGTTTGTCGTTTACCAAAACAGTATCCATTACAGAAGCGTTTTGTTCGTTGATGCTTTGAATCGCTTCGATAAGGTTTAAAGGAATTTTCAAATGACGCGCCAATCCGTTTCCTGAACCTGCAGGAAGAATGGCCAATTTCGTTTCTGTACCAATCAAAGCGGTACCGACTTCATGCACAGAACCGTCGCCGCCAACAGCACAAACGATATCAAAACCATCAATCGCAGATTGCGCTGCAATGGCTTTAGCGTGTTTTCTATATTCAGTAATGGTGATTTCGTAATCGAAAATGGAATGATCGAGGTACTGTTCTATCAATGCAGGCAATTGGTTTTTCTTACCGATTCCCGATATTGGATTGATGATGAAGCGAATTTTCTTTTTCATTGGATGTCATTTGATTCAGAATCAAGTCACGATTGTAGCGCTGAATCAAGGCTTTTAACCTTTTTTCAAACACTTGACTTTCTTTCTTGTAATAAGAAATCGAGTCGGGCGTGTCTTTTCTTCTGATCATTGCACCATACAAATTTCGTGCCTTATCGTTCGAAAATGTTAATAAATAGTTATTTATGAAGTAATGATAGGTTCCTTCCAAATAGGTAATCGCTTCAGGTTCATGTTTTTGATAGTAAGAATTGCCCATCGAATAATATTTTTTTTCGATATTCAATAAATCCAATAAAGTAGGTAAAATATCGATGTGTTGGAAAAATTGTGTTTCCTTTTTTGGCTGAATCAATTTTTTTGGGTGAAAAAACAGTATCGGAATCTTGAACATTTCAGTTCGCTGACTGTAAATCGGACTTGAAGTTGCTGAAGTATGATCAGCGCACAAAATGAAAACAGTATTCTCGTACCAAGGTTGCTTTTTGGCTTCTTCGAAAAACTTTCTCAAGCTGTAATCTCCGTAATTAATGGATTCGCAAATTTGTTCTTTCCCTTTTTTCAATTTTCCGCGCATGTGGGGTGGAATGTAATATGGATGATGCGACGAAAGCGTGAAAAGTGTTGCGAAAAATGGTTTTTTATATTTAGACAATTGTTTGGCGGTCCAAGGATTGAAATATTCATCTAAAATCCCCCAAGTTTTGTCGAAATGCGCATCGTTGTTGTATTCTTTTCGACCAAAATAACCGTCAAATCCTGCTTGCGCTGCGAATCCGTCAAATTTCATGGAACCGTTGGTGGCTCCGTGGTAGAAACCAGAAACATAACCATTTTCGTGTAAAATTTGCGGCAAAGATTCAATTTTGTTGCTTCCATAAGCGGAAGAAATGTAAGGATTATCTAGCAAAGATGGAATCGATGCGATGATGGAGGGAACAGCTTCAATGGATTTTTTTCCGTTTGAAATTCCGTTCGTGAAATACAAACTTTCGCCCGCCAAGGAATCCAAAAATGGCATGTATGAAATTTCAGCTCCTGCAGCGCCACACCATTCGTTTCCAAAGCTCTCCAACATAATAATTACTACATTGGTATTGTTGGGCAAAATATGTTGCGGTTGTGAAATGTGAATGGGATTGAATAAGCGTTTTTCTTCTTCGAGTGAAAAATACTTTTTCTGTTCTAGATTTGCTTTGTCGTAAGATTTCAGCATCGTGAACGGCGTGTTCAAAACCAGCGCAGTATTTTCTACGCGCGTGAATTGAGATGCATCTATCGGACTAAGCGGTTTCAATCCAAATCCTCCGCGACCAAGCAAAATGAAAACTGCCAAAACGCTCAGAAACAGAATGCTGTCTTTAATCCAAAATGCGCTATTTCCGACAATTTTGCGATTGGTTTTGATTTTGGTTTTGTTGTACAACCAATTCGTGAGGATAAAAAACAGAATTAGGAGCAATAGCAACAACCAAAAATCGCGTAAAAATGAACCAATTTGTTGCATGAAATCATTGCCTGCGCTCAACATCGTGAACAAATCAATTGTGGATCTTTTGCTAGTGTAATTGAAATATTCGACGTCAATCAAATTCAATAAAACGACAACAGTATTGATAAACACAAAAATGACTTTCAGTCCAAATTGATAGTATTTGTTTTCCCTGAATGGTTGCGGGAAAATCGACAATATGATGAAAGGCAAACTTACTAAACTGATGGTAACCAAATCAAACCACAAGGCAACAAAAAAATCGTTGAATCCGATATTGGTGAAACTTGGGCTGTTGAAAATGTAGAAAACGACGCGCGTTAATTGCATGAAAAACAGCATAATTCCAAGTCTCTTCAACAAAGCTTTGAGGTGAATAGGAAGCATATTTTTCAGTTTATCCATGCGTTACTTTTTTCAAAAGTAGGGACAATTTCTGAAGATTTGGTTGTGTTTTACCCTAATTCTTGATTTTTGTAAAAATGGTTTTTATATGATCGATTAACGTTTTGTTTTTGTCATGGTTTTTGTACCAAAAACACACGCCAAAAACATTTTGGGTGTTTTGGAATTTTTTACCAATATTTGGTACCTACCGGCACCAAAAAGAAAATATTGGTTTACAAAAACACATGCCAAAAAACAAAATCTTCTCTGGTGCTTCACGATGTACATTACAAACAATATTTGGTACCTATTAGGCACCAATTTGGAAACATTGGTAAAGGTAAAAACTTCGTTTAAAAGAAATCTTTGCAAATCAATGCGCCTCCAACCAATTATCAGCAATTTTCACTTCCACTTCCATCGGAACGACCAATTGAATGGCGTTTTCCATGGCTTCTTTGACCAATTTTGGCATCAATTCTAACTCAGATTCATGTACGTCAAAAACCAATTCGTCATGCACTTGGAGCAACAATTTGGATTGAACTTTTTGTTCCGTCATCGCTTTGTCGACGGCAATCATCGCCAATTTGATAATGTCAGCCGCTGAACCTTGGATGGGTGCATTTACGGCATTTCTCTCAGCAAAACCTCTTACGATTGCATTTCCGGAATTGATGTCTGGCAAATAGCGTCTTCTTTTCATGATGGTTTCCACAAATCCCAATTCGCGCGAATCGTTGATGGCTTTGTCCATGTAGGTTTTGATGGTGTTGAATTGTTCGAAATAACTGTCGATAATTCCTTTTGCTTCGGTACGAGAAATTCCTAAATTTTGCGCCAATCCGAAAGCAGATTGACCGTAAATGATTCCAAAATTGACAGCTTTTGCTGCACTTCGCTGGTCTCGAGAAACTTCATTGATTGGCGTGGCAAAAACATTCGAAGCAGTCGCTGCGTGAATATCATGCCCTTGCTGGAAAGCGGCAATCATATTCGGGTCTTCGCTCAAAGCAGCAATGATTCTCAATTCGATTTGGGAATAATCCGCCGCCATGATTTTGAATTCTGAACCTCTCGAAATGAAGGCTTTTCGAATCTCTTTTCCTTTATCCGTTCGGATTGGAATGTTTTGCAAATTCGGATTATTGGAACTCAATCGTCCTGTAGCAGTAACCGTTTGCATAAAGTGCGTGTGCACGCGATTGTCGATTGGGTCAACCAAAGTTGGGAGTGGATCGACATAGGTGCTTTTCAATTTTTTATTTTGGCGATAATCCAAGATCAAATTAACAATTGGATGGTCGTTTTTGTATTGCTCAAGTGCGTCTTCAGAAGTTTGAAATTGTCCAGTTTTGGTTTTTTTCGCTTTCGCTGAAATTTTCATGTGGTCGAAAAGGACTTCACCCAATTGTTTTGGCGAGTCAAGATTGAAGTCAATTCCTGCCAATTCTTTGATTTCCTTTTCTTTTTCAATAGATTCTAGTTCCAATTGCTTGGAGAAAACGCCTAAACCGTCCACATCAATCGCAATACCTTCTTTTTCCATTTTGCGCAAAACACGCATCAAAGGCATTTCCATGTAGTAGAAAAGTGCTTTCAAATGGTCTTTTTCAATTTCAGGCGCAAAAATTTGTTTCAATTGCAAAGTGATATCTGCATCTTCACAAGCATAATCTGAAACTTCAGAAGGTTCCAAATCGCGCATATTTCCTTGCGTTTTTCCTTTTTTTCCAATCAAGGTTTCGATGGAAACTGGTTTGTAACGCAAATAATATTCTGAAAGAAAATCCATTCCGTGTTTTGCCTCCGGCTGAATCAAATAATGCGCAATCATGGTATCAAACAAATCGCCTTTGACTTCAATTCCATAATTGTCCATCACTTGAAGGTCGTATTTCAAGTTGTGACCAATTTTTAAAATCGATTCAGATGCAAAAAATGGATTGAATTCAGCTAAAATGGTCAACGCATCTGCGCGATTTTCTGGAATTGCGACATAAAATCCTTCTCTTTCTCTGAATGAAAAAGACATTCCGACCAATTCAGCGTGCAAAGATTCAACGCTTGTTGTTTCAGTATCGAAGCAAACTTCTTTTTGTTGAAGCAACAAATCAATCAATTCTTTGCGTTCTTCTGGCGTTGTGATTAAGTGATAACTTGGTTTTTCAGTTGCGATGGTTTTCAAGTCAACCGTTTCAATTGGTTCTTGATTTTCAACCAAACTTTGCGTTCTAAACAAATCCAATTGAGCTTCAGAATTTGCGCTATCGTTGGTATTTGTGATTACAATTTCCTCACCAATGACTCTTTTAGCCAGATTTCTGAATTCCAGTTCAGTGAAAATTTCTTTGACTTTCTCAACGTCTGGTTCGCACATGATCAGCGCATCAGGATTGAATTCAACATCTACATCTAAGATGATTGTAGCCAACATTTTAGAAAGAATTCCTTGCTCAGCAAATTCAATGACATTTTCTTTTTGCTTGCCTTTCAATTTGTCGGCATTGGCAATTAGATTTTCAACTGAACCAAATTCTTGAATCAATTTTTTGGAAGTTTTTTCACCAATTCCAGGAATTCCGGGAATATTATCAGCAGCATCACCCCAAAGACCTAAAATATCGATGACCTTGATTGGATCGTCCACTTCAAATTTTTCGCAGACTTCTGCTACTCCTAAAATTGTCGCAGGATCGCCACCACGACCAGGTTTGTACATGAAAATTTTATCAGAAACCAACTGTCCAAAATCTTTGTCGGGCGTCATCATGTAGGTGTAATAACCTTCTTTTTCAGCAATTTTCGCCAAAGTTCCGATCACGTCATCCGCTTCAAAACCTTCTTTCAATAAGATTGGAATTTGAAAAGCTTCCACGATTTTTTTGATTGGATCAATCATCGAGCGAATGTCTTCCGGCATTTCTTGTCTGTGTGCTTTGTAAGCCGCAAAATCCGCTTGTCGATTTGTCGCACCTCCGGGAGCATCAAAAACCACCGCCATGTGAGTCGGTTGCTCTTTTTTGATAACGTCAATCAATGCATTGGTAAATCCAAACGCAGCAGATGTATTTTGTCCTTTTGAATTGATTCTCGGGTTTTTAGCAAATGCAAAATAGGCTCTGTAAATCAAAGCGAACGCATCAACTAAGAATATTTTTTTATCGTGAACAGCTGAAATCATATATATAAAATTTTTGAGTCTTTTATAATCTTCCCCCTTCAGAGGGGGACCGAGGGGGAGGATTTTTTATAGTCGAACAGAAATTATTAACTCCAAGTTGTACCTTCTTTCCCGTCTTTCACAACAATGCCTGCCGAAGCAAGTCCGTCGCGAATTTGGTCGGAAGTGGTCCAATCTTTATTTTCTCTTGCTTGTTGACGCAATTGCAAAACCAAGTCCATCACTGGAGCCAATTTAGTATTCGATTGCGCTGAAATGGTTTGTAAACCAAGCACATCAAAAATGAATGCGTTCATTTCTTTCGTCAATTCTTTCAAATCTGCCTTTGAAATGGATGCGTTTCCGATTTTGATTGAATTGATAAATTTAACGGCGTCAAACAAGTTTGCAACCAAAATAGGAGCATTGAAATCGTCATTCATCGCGCTGTAAAAATTCGCGATCAATTCAGATACGTCGACAGAAGATTGTTCGCTCGTTGGCAATTTTTCCAGACTTGAAACTGCTTCCATCAAGCGCTCGAAACCTTTTTCAGCGGCGTTCAATGCATCGCTTGTGAAATCCAAGGTACTTCTGTAGTGCGCTTGCATTGTGAAAAAACGAACAACTGTTGGGTCATAAGCTTTTTGTAATTGGTCATTTTCTCCTGAAAACATTTCGTTGGGTAACAAAGTATTTCCTGTTGATTTGGACATTTTTTTGCCATTCAAAGTCAACATATTTCCATGCATCCAATAATTTACAGGCGATTTACCAGTTGAAGCGCAACCTTGAGCGATTTCACATTCGTGGTGTGGGAATTTTAAATCCATTCCGCCACCGTGAATATCAAAATGATCGCCTAAATATTTGGTACTCATCGCAGAACATTCTAAGTGCCAACCTGGAAAACCAATTCCCCAAGGCGAAGGCCATTTCATGATGTGTTCTGAAGAAGCGTTTTTCCAAAGTGCAAAATCGAGCGGATTTCGTTTTTCGTCTTGTCCGTCCAAATCTCTTGTTCCAGCTATTAAATCTTCAATTTTTCGCCCAGACAGTTCTCCATAAGGATGTGTTTCATTGTATTTCAACACGTCAAAATATACTGAACCATTGATTTCATAAGCAAAACCATTTTGAATGATTTGTTTGATCATTTCAATTTGTTCGATGATGTGAGCTGTTGCCGTTGGTTCAATACTTGGCGGCAAATTGTTGAATTTTTGAAGCACGTCGTGAAAGTCCAAAGTATATTGCTGAACAATTTCCATGGGTTCTAGTTGCTCCAAACGCGCCTTTTTAGCAATTTTATCTTCACCTTCGTCTGCGTCATTCTCAAGATGCCCGACGTCTGTAATGTTTCGGACATAGCGCACTTTGTATCCCAAATGCAAGAGATAGCGATAAACCAAATCAAATGAAATAAATGTGCGACAATTTCCTAGGTGAACGAAATTATAAACTGTTGGACCACAAACGTATAATCCAACAAAATTTTTATGAATCGGGACAAATTTCTCTTTTTGTCCGCTTAAACTGTTGTAAATAAAAAGTTCACCTTGTTTTGCGTGCATTTTACTAAAATAAATAGTTGAAGAACAAAGATAAGGATTTTTGTAGAAGGATTATTTTGTAAAATTAAAATGTACTAAGATTGCTTATTTTTGGAGGATTCGCCACCTGATTTCGTCCAAATTTGCTTTGATTTTTTGGAAGATATTTTGACCTTCCAAATTCAAATAGTTTTTGGTAAAAATACTTGGATTGAGCATCCATTTGATGGCTCTTTTTGGCAACGGTAAGGCGCCATAAGGGAATTTTTTCAAGTCAAAATGTGGCTTGAGTTGCGGGTAGATTTTTTCAAAAAATTCTTTGCGGTTGTGTTTATAGAAATCATTGTTTCTAGGAACCAACACATCCATTCCAAGATGAAAAGTGAGGTGCGCATCCGGAATAAGAAGTGGATTTTCTGCAAATGAAAAAATATTATGTACCAATGCTGCTTCCAAAAATGAAATTCCGACGCAGATATTTTCTAAAATGAATTTTTCTAAAAGTTCGGTTTTGATTACAAAACAGTCAAAACCAGGATGTGATTTACCTAATTGAGCATACATCAAAGGAAGATCCTCAATACTTGAATACACCGATGGAATTCTTCTTCTGTTGATGACCAAAGCATCATGGCCTTTTTTAAGGTATTCAAAGATAGCATCATAGAAGAATGGCATCACTGCAATGTCCATATTTGTAAAAATCACAAAATCAGGCTTTTCAATTTCGTTTATTTTATCAAGAATATCTTTGATTAGTGGGAGTTTTCGGTTTTTAAGTTGCGGATTTACATCCAAAATAGACTTTTCTAAGTTCGATAAAATTTGAAATTCGGCAGGAATGATGGATTTATCTTCCTCAAATTGCGTAGTTAAAAGCTGAAATTTAGCTGCATTTTCACTTTGATTTTTAGCTCTTATCAAGGATTGAAAAGTGATTGGTTGCGCGAAGAACAAATCAGAATTTTCTTTTACCTTTACGGGATTGATAATATGAGCTACACTAGTCAAGGATGAAAGTTTTGTTTAACAATATTGGTAAATCTACAAATTATCTCAAATATGTTGAGGAATTGGATGCGGATTACAATTTGTTTAGAAAAAAACAGTTTTCAAATTTATGCTTAAATCATATGCAAAAGCGATTTTCCACTTTTAGTTTGCTTTTGACACATTTTGACACATTCAGGGTTAATTTCAAAATATATTTCATTGATTAGAGACGAGGAAATACAAGTAATGACTTCAGAACCTGATAATTTCAGGGAGTATTTTCACAAAATTTGGAGGTATCGGTCATTGATTTGGGTTTTTGCGATGCGTGATTTGAAAGTGAAATATGCTCAAACTTTGATTGGCGTTGGTTGGACAATTGTACAACCGCTGACAGCATTGACCATATTCACTTTTTTCTTTGGCTACATCATGAACATGAAGTCGGGAAATTTGCCATTCACGTTGTATATCTTAAGTGGATTGTTGGGATGGAATTTCTTTTCCTACATTGTTTCTGCAGGTTCAATAAGCGTGCAAGAATCGTCGCACATTATCAAAAAAATCTATTTTCCGAAGAGTATTTTACCTTTCTCCAAAGTGCTTGTTGCGTTAGTTGAATTGTTGTTAACGCTTTTGTTGTTGATTCCCCTGATGTTTTATTACGGACAAGGAATTTCTTGGCGCATTGTTTTCTTGCCTTTTGTTTTGATTTTCAATGCCACTTGTGGCTTGACTTTGGTTTTTTGGGTGGCATCTTTTGCCTATAAAAAGCGCGATTTATTTCATCTTCTTCCATTCATTGTTTATTTTGGAATATGGTTTACTCCTGTTTTTTTCTCAGGAACCTTTTTGCCACCAAAAATTCAGTTTTTGATGGATTTTAACCCAATGGCCAATGTGGTTGATATGTGGCGTTGGATGTTGTTTGGAGCAGGAACTTTTCAGTGGATTTGGGCGATAAACTTTGGAATTGTTTCAATTTTGTGTTTGTTAGGAATGTATTATTACAATAGGAAGGAAAGTGATTTTAGTGATTTTGCATAATTTGAATAGTATTTTTAACTATATTTATGTGATTAAAGTCAAATCTCTGCTATAAATTGGAATCAAACGTTGCCATAAAAGTTGAAAATCTTTCGAAGTTATTTACTTTGAGGGAATCGTCCATTGGAATTGATGGACGAAGCACTAACGAACTTTGGGCTTTGAAAGATGTTAGTTTTGAAATAAAAAAAGGAGAATCCGTTGGGATTATTGGTCCCAATGGAAGCGGTAAAAGCACATTACTCAGAATCTTAGCGGGAATTACTAAACCAACATTTGGAAAAGTTTCCATAAAAGGAAAAGTTGCAAGTATTCTGGATATCGGATCGGGCTTTCATCCCGAATTAAGCGGACGAGAAAATATCTTTTTAAATGGGCAGTTATTAGGTTTTACCAAGAAGGAAATTCAATGTCATTGCGATGAAATTATAGAATTCAGTGGAATTGAAAGATTCATTGATGAGCCTGTTAAGAACTATTCTAATGGGATGTATTTGCGATTGGCTTTCAGTATTATGGCTCATTTGGATTTTGATGTATACCTATTTGATGAGGTTTTTAGTGTTGGAGATGCCACTTATGGTTTGAAGTCAAAAATGAAAATGCAAGAATTGTCAGTTAAAAAGAAGACGATGCTTTTTGTAAGCCATAATACGAATGATTTACAGAATACAGATAATTATCTTTTATTGCAATTTGGAAATTTGGTAGAAAAATCAAGTGAAAGAAAAATTTTGACAAAATATTTAGAAAATGCTTTAAACTTTAATGAAAGTAAAGTTTGTAAAAGTGAGATGGTTTTAAATGAATTCTCAAATATCCAAACTTCAAATGAAATTAAAGTGTTGGAGATAAGACTCTTTCAAGAACAAGATTTTGATTTTTTTACAACTGAAAAAACCCTTTTTTTAGAAGTGAAGTACCAAAAGTTACTTGATAGTGGGACTGTTGATTTAGTTATGAATATCTCTGACATACAGGATAAGGTAATAATTACCTCTTCACCCTTTATTAGAGGTGAAATTAGTGAGCATGAAAAAAGTGGAGTTTATACTTTGCGTTGTGAAATATTTGGTAGTCTTTTAAATTCTCAAGTCTATAAGGTTAGTTTATACTTTTTGAGAGACCTACTTAAATTTACTACTCAATTTCAAAGTTCGGAAAATTTGATAAGTCTAAATGTTAGGGGTAGGAAGGAGGTTGAAGTTTCATTGGGACTTCCAAATATAATAGCTTTTAAGCCGACTATCCAATTATCAGAACTTAGATTTGATCCAAATGTAATCATAAAGTCTGAGGCAGGATTATTGCCTGATTTTAAATGGAAAATAACTGTAAATAATTAATGATTTTAAAATGAAACTATTTAAATGGTGGAATAATTATAGACTGTCAAAATTTGAATTTGGGGATGAAATTCGCGAAATCGAAAAGTATTTTGCTGATTTCAAATTGATGGAATTTGTAAATAAATATGAAAGTCTTTTAAAGACAAAAAAGAGTAACCACTATTTTTCAACTCTAGGCATAAATTTTAAGAATGAGACCGTTGATACGGTTAAATTCTATGCTCATATTTTAGAAGAAATGTCAGATGAAGAGGTCCTAGAGTTTATTCCTACAGTTGATGATTATAAAAGATTTTTACCTTTGAAGGGGAATGGAGACCCATTCAATCCTTCCAATGTTGGAACTGTTCTTGAAATAAAATTTAAGATCGGTACTGAAACCCCTACGTATGGCTTTTTTTATCTTTTGCAAAACATTCCTGAATCATATAAATTGTTAGGATATCCTCAAAAATTACCTGCAGAATTGGTTAAAAACGGAGTAAGCTTAGGTGTCAATTATGAGTATAATAGCACTAATACTACATTCAAGAAATATTACTATTACAATAGAAAAGAAGATATAGAATATTTCCAAAAAAGAATGGGGTTTCCTATTCTTGGGAATTTTTTAGAATATGCAGAGGGAAATGAGATTTCTAAGTTGAATAATTACGCAGGTTTTATTTCGGGCTTTTGGGAAAGCGATAAAAATTTCAGTTCTAAGGAGAAAAAAATAATCAAATACTTGCAATTGAAGCATAACTTTTCAATCATTGGTTACGGGGGCTATGAAAATAACCCAATAAAAGCGATTTATTTTAGAGAAGGAAAGTCTAAATCGAATGATTTAAAAAATTTGCTAACCCAATATTCTAATATTTTTGGAATTGCAAAAAAACATAAAATTTAATCTTATGTTGAATTTTTTTTCGTTTCTAAAAATTCCTTTTCGGGGATATAGTAATTCTGTAGAAGAGGATTTAGATCTATTTGATGAAGCTTTCTACCAAAATTTCTTCAAATCTTACCAAATTCTTACCAAAAAAAAGAGTATTTATCATTTTAAAAAATCAAATTGTTATGCTGTATTTGATTTTAAGACAGTTAAGGAAATATTGAAAAACAAGGAATTTTTCTCAAGTGAAAATTTTGAAAAGGATGATAAGCTCATTTTGGGGTCCGATGGTCCTCAGCATTCAAAAGCAAAAAAAGATCTAGTGACAAGAATAAATTTTTTGAAACCACAGAATCAATCTGATTTTTCTGAAAAATATATTAATCAACTTCTAGACTATTTGTTTGAAAATGTTACAACTGAAAATATTGCGTTTGACGTCGTTGAACAAGTAGTAAATCCATTTGTATTAAATTTTATACTAGAAAGTTATGGGATTTTACCCAGTTACCCATCACTTGACATACTTTCAAGTGAAATTAGTCATAGAAAAAAAATAGAGAATATAAATAGAATATTTCAAGACAAAGGATTACTTGGTCAAATCGCAAGTGATTCTTTTAAACAGGGTTCGATTTCTGACGATTTAAAGAATCTTTTATCGGATTTTCACATTGGTACTATACAAGAAGAAGATTTGATAAATTTTTTAAATGTATTCATTCAAGCTGGGGTTTTAACTACTTCTAGCCTTTTAGTTTCGTGTATTTTAAAGTTTGATTTACTTGATGACGAGAAGATAAATGATGATTTTTATTTAAATTTATTTATTGATGAAGTTTTGAGATTATATTCACCGTCGCAGTTTGTATTTAGAAAAGTTGTAAAAGATTTCAAAAAAGACAAGTTTATTTTACCTGCTGGCTCATTGATAGCTATTTCGATAGGTGCAGCAAACAGAGATGAGGAAGTATTCAAAAACCCGATGAATTTTGAAATAAATCGAAATGAGAAACATTTGGCTTTTGGTACTTCAAGTCATAGATGTGTTGGTGAAAAAGTTGTTTATGCAATTGCGCGGGCATTTATCAGAAAATTTTATTTGGATTTTTATAAATTAAAGAATCTAAAAGTAGAAAATGAGTATACCTTCGATAATTCTATTTTTATTTATAAAATCAAAAATCTAATTTTGAAAAGCAATGGTTAATGAACTCTATCACAAGTTAAAGTCTTTTTTTTTAAAGAGTAAAATGGAGGCTAAAATTGACGGAGATTTCAATTCTGCCGAGGAAATACACCTTAGTTCCACTGATTTTTATGAAGAAAATGATTTAGTTTATTTTAAAAACTTAAACGCATATGGAGCTTTTAAATATCCAATTGTAAAACAGCTTTTTAATTCTGAAAATGAGTCTATTGGTGTTTCCAATGTTGCTTTGGAAATAAACGATATCTATTTTTCAAAGAATGAAGATATTCATAAGATGAACAAAAAAGCTGCAATTTTGCATTTGACCTTTTTGTCTTCAAAACTACATTATTTAAATAACGATTACACTCATTTTTTATTTAATAAATTCTTAACTAACCTGCCCACGAAAAAGGAGATTAACCTTGTTGATTTTTTAGTTAATCCACTTGTTTTAATTAATATCCTTAAGGAATATGACCTTTTAGACACTATTTTTCAGGATTTAAATCCTGAAAACGATTCATTTTCTTTTGATTATGCAATAAATAAAATAAAAGAGTATTTTGAAGACACTTCAAAATTAGAATCTGTTATTAAAAAGTTTTTAGAACAAGGAGGGATTATTCCAGCTAAAATGATTGACTTTTTGAATGACTTAGAAACAGAAAACCCTATTGAAATTGCACAATTGCCAAATTTTTTTAAATCAATAATTTTTGTTGCAGTCGAAACTACCTCAAGCTTTCTAAGTAATTTCATTTTTACAATCTTCCAAAAATATCCAGAATTTCTTTTAAATAAAGATGTCGAAAAGTTACATCAATTATCAAATGAGTTACTCAGAATTAATCCTCCAGTTCCGTTTATCTTTAGGACAGTTTGGGAAGACACAGTTTTTAATGATGTACATTTAAAAAAGGGTGATCAGTTGATTCTTTTTGTTGGTTCAGCCAATATGGATCCAAATTACTTTGACGAACCAGATCTTATTAAATTCAATAGAAATAATAAACATTTGTCTTTTGGTGGAGGAGCGTATACCTGTATTGGAAGATTTGCAAGTTTTAGAATGGCCTTAAATATTTTTGATTACTTAGCACCCTTATCTAATAATTTCTCTTTTCTTGAGAAAAAGCCACGTTTTTACTTTCAAAATGCTATTCTAAAAATACCTTTAAATATAAAGTATTATGATTCATTTGAAGGAAATTGATAATCACATTTTCCATCTTCTAGATTACCTAGAAAGTATTCAAAATGAAGACGGTGGTTTCGATAGGAAGCGAATAGTGTCTGGTTTTTATAAGCAAGAGGATTGGCATCATAGTCATACTAATACTCATTTTGATACTGCAATTCCCTTGATTCCGCTTTGTTTTATGAATGATAGTAAATCAGCAAAAATTGTCCAAAATGGAATAAATAAAATAAAAAAGAGAAATTTAGATAATTTTCTTTGGTCATGGGCAGATTCTAAACCTGTACCTTATTGTACTGATGACACCTCCTTTTGTTCCTATGTTTTGGAAAAAAATGGTTTTGAGATAGATAACAAGAATTTTTTGAATGAATTTATCGACGAAAATCAACATTACTTATTTTTTATTTTGCCTCAAAAAAAATCAAAAAATATTCGGTTGTTAACTTATATTAAGTTACTATTACAGCGTAAAAAGATTTTAAATTCAATCAATTTTTTAGATGATCAAATGGTAGAAAGCGATCATGAATTTTCTAGTACTTGTATTAATTTACTCTATCTTAATAGGATGGAATCAAATATAAAGGTGTGGGAAAAAATAAAAATGCAATTTAGTTCGGGTAATTTAGACCATACTTATTACATTGATATTTATCACTCATTTTATCACTATGCACGATTATTTTATTATGGAAATCACAAAGATTTATTGCCTGAAACCGACAGATTAGATCAATATATTAATCAATTATATGCTGGTTTAGGTGAAATTTCAAATTCTCCAAGGCACATTTTGTTTGCGAATTCGTTGCTTTTTCTCGACGTTAGTTTAGAATCTCACAGTGGCCTAATAAATAAGTGCATGGAAATGTTAACTGAATTAGATTACAAAAATCACATGGTCTATTATTCAAGTCACAACATAAGGCCTTTAAGGTCAAACGAAAAAAAACCTTTTGTTTATTTTGGATCATCAGCTATTAATTGTTCTCTGTATATCGAATTTTTAAACATTTATCGAAAAAGAAATTTTGGGTTGTATTACGGAAATAATTCATAGTAGCATAATTCACTTTATTAATTAGTATGTCTAAAGTAATTAAATCAATTTCTAGTAAACTCAATTTTTTCAGTTACTCTTCAAGAATGAATAATTGGCAATTTAGTTTTTTGCCATTTGTTGCTGGTTTAAATTACTTTTGGGTACTTTTTTTTGATGTCCCCTTAAAAATACAAACTTTATTTATAACTTTATTATTTGTCTGTTCTTCAATAGGTTTTGCTTCACTTGGGTTCTTTATTAACGAATTATTTGATATTGAATCTGATGAAAGGGGTGGGAAAAGGAACAGATTAAAAAATATCACGTTTAATCAAAAGTGCCTATTCCTAGTCATCACCTTTTTTATTATTTTTTTGCCTTGGGTTTATTTGCCTTCCGATTCATGGACTTGGATACTATTGATAGCTGAAATTATTCTATTTTTAGCTTATTCGATGCCATATGTAAGATTAAAAAATAATCCATTAATTGCTATTTTAGTTGATTCTCTTTATGCTTATGTAATACCTACTTTACTTTCATATCATACTTTCGCACTATTTTCCAAGCAGCCACATTCTGTTATTATTTCGATTTTTTTACTCGCTCTGTTGCTTACTGGGCTGAGAAATATTATTATTCATCAAGTCGAAGATATAGAGTTTGATAGAAAGGCAGAGATGGTCACATTTCCGCTGGTCTTTGGGTTGAAAGCAAGCCAAGAAAGTTTAAATTACCTATTATTTTTTGAATTTATTTCTGTAGGTTCAAGTTTGTTTTTTTTTAGCATTGAAGAAAATCTTATTTTTTATATTTTTATATTTTATTGCTTTCAAATTTTATTTTTTGGCTGGAATTTTATTAGGAATTATAAAAAATCACTAAATACTGCTGATTATTTTTTTCCAAACTATTTTTTACACATTAATTTATCATTGATTTCTTTGTGTTTATTGTTTCAAAAAAATAATCTTTGGCTAATAGTTTTGATTTTGCATTTTTTGTTTCTAGTCTCAAATCAAGCTAAAATAAATATTTTGCATTCAATTTATAAGCTTATTTTAGATGTTTTGAAAGGGTTTAAATCAATTATTGGGTTTGTTGTTAATAGATTGATTTATTGCGGTTTTTTGCTATTTGGAATAGATTTAATTAAAGAAAATAAATCAGCCCTTGAGTTTTTAAGAAAAAAATATAAATAGGATGTGCGGAATTACCGGAATTATTAAGTTAGATGGAGACACCTCACCTGACGTTATTTTAAAAATGAATAATTCTTTGATTCATCGAGGACCAGATTGTGGGAATTTCTATATTTCTGAAAATAAAAAAATTGCATTAGGCCATCGCCGATTATCTTTCCTCGACTTATCAGACGATGCAAGTCAACCAATGAGAGATATTTCAAGACGTCTTACTTTAGTTTTTAATGGTGAAATATATAACTATTTAGAATTAAAAGAAGAGTTGCAACTCTATTATGATTTTAAAACTAAGTCAGATACTGAGGTAATCTTAGCGGGTTACATTAAGTGGGGAATAGATGTTGTAAATAAACTCAAGGGAATGTTTGCCTTTACGCTTCTTGATGAAAGGGAAAATCGATTATTTATGGTTAGAGATAGATTTGGGATAAAACCTTTATACTATTCAATTTGTGATGACAAGTTAATTTTCGCCTCGGAATTGAAGGCAGTTTTAGCTTCAAATGAGGTCCCAAATGAGATTGATTTTAGTGCTTTTTGTGATTTTTTTGTTTATCGTTACATTCCATCTCCAAAGACCATTTGGCAAAATGTCAAAAAACTTGAACCTGCACATTACATTGAAATAAATACAGAAAATCTGACTCATAAACTTACAGAATATTGGCGACTTAAGTCTGGCGAAAATATCAGAGATGAAGTGGAAATAATTAGTAAAGTAAATTCTATCCTTTCTACTTCGGTTTGTGAACATGTTCGAGCTGATGTACCAATTGGTTCTTTTCTAAGCGGAGGCTATGATAGTAGCGCATTAGTTCTCTTGATGAAAAAAATAAAATTGAATCCAGAAACTTTTTCAATTGGGTTTTCAAATTGGGAGAAAAGTGAAGATCAATATGCGACAATCGTGGCTAGACATCTAGAGGTTCCTAATAAAGTTATGGTTGCTGATGAAAAAAGTTTGGAATTAATTGATTTACTATCTCAAGTTTATGATGAGCCACTTGCTGACATTTCGATTGTACCCACCTACTTAGTTAGTAAATTAGCTAAATCAAGCGTGAAAGCAGTTTTAAGTGGTGAAGGAGCTGATGAGATTTTTGGAGGTTATTCGTGGCAGAAAGATTTCTTTAAACTGAGCACAACAAGTTCCTTTTTGAAAAGAATTCGAAACAAATTTAAACCTATAGATACTGTCGATTTTTACGCAAATGCCATGGCTATGGGATTTTTTGATTCTAGTGAACTAAAGAAAATGCTTCATCCAAATCTTCACAAATATGTTCCAAAGGATGTACACTGGTTCTATAGAAAACACTTTAAAGGAGAATTGTCTGCATTAAAATCAATTCAATATTTAGATATGAAATGTTTTATGGGTGAATTGGTTTTGACAAAAGTCGATCGTGCAAGCATGGCGAATTCACTTGAAGTTAGAGTCCCATTTTTGGATCATGAACTACTTGAATATATTTTTGATTTAAAAGAAACGTCTTATTTTAAACCCGAGTTCACTAAATTTGCACTCTATAAAAATATTTCACAAGATCTTCCAATTGAAATACTTAACAGACAAAAACAAGGCTTTGTTGGTCCAGATTCATACTATATGAATATTGAATGGTATAAGGATCAGTTAAAAAATTGTAAATTGGTCGAATATAAATTAATCAATCAATCATACTTAGATAATTTGATGAATGAAACCTACACATGGAAGCTCTGGAAGATATTAATTATGGAAAAATGGTTTAAAAAATGGGCCCTTTAAGTTTTTTTTGATATGAGTAGAAAAAAAATTTTCATTACCGGAGCTGCTGGATTTATTGGTTTTCATCTTCAAAGAGAATTATCCAAAAAATACTTGGTAGATGGGATGGATGAACTAGATAATAGTAAAAAGGCATCACTAATTCGAAATCAATATAATACTAACGTTAGGCAGGATAGCGTTCAAAATTCTTTCTTGAATAAATTAGAGGAGAAACCAAATATTTTGATCCACCTGGCAGCTGAAACTGGAATTTCTGGATCTCTTTTAAATCCAACATTATATTTTCAGCAAAATATTGAAGGTACTTTTAATGTCTTGGAACAATGCCGTAAAAATGGTGTGAAATATTTGATCTATGCAAGTAGTTCCTCCGTTTATGAACCAAATCAATCTGTTATGTCTGAAGATTCTCCCACGAACAATCAACTTTCATTTTATGGAACTAGCAAAAAAATGACAGAATTGATGATTGAAAATTACTGTAAACAGTTTGGTCTGACTGCCATTGGATTGCGTTTTTTTACAGTATATGGATCTTGGACAAGGCCTGACATGGCTGCTTATAAATTTATGACTGCTATCAATGAAAATAAACCAATTACTTTATATAATCAAGGAAATGTTTACCGGGATTTTACACATGTTAGTGATATTGTGCATTCCATTTCGTTGCTTCTGGATAAAATTCAGAAAGAAAAAGAGGGTTTTCACGAAATTTTCAATATCGGTTTTGGCTCTCCCATTTCCATAAAGGAATATGCAACAATAATTGCTCAAAATCTCAATAAAGAACTGATTTATGAGTTTAAAGAATTACCTCAAAATGAGCTGTTCTCCACCCATTGTGACACTACTAAACTAAATTCGTATATACATTACAAACCAATTTGTAAAGTTCAAGATGGGATTTTTGAAATGACTAATTGGTTTAAAAATTTTCGATATGTCTAAAAATTGCTTTGTTTTTGTAGTTTGTGGTTCGAAAGAACACATTGACACGCTGCATTTTTCAATGACTTATTTGAAAAGATTTTCTCAGCAAGAAATTTTGGTATTAACTGATTCTTCAAGAAATGAAATTCCAATTATTCATGAAAATATTATTGATGTCCAAACACCTGCTGCTTTCAATCATCACCAAGCAAGTATTTACCTGAAAACAGGAATTTTTCAATTTGTGCCCAAAGGAAATTTGTACTGCTATTTAGATACTGATATTATTGCTTTTAGTAATGAGGTTGATCACATTTTCACTCAATATCAAAGCCCAATTTCCTTTGCACCAGATCATTGTAAAATGTTGTCTTTTAGCTCTTACGCAGTAAATTGTACTTGTCAAGAAATGTTCAAAGAGGCACGTGATAAGTTTGATCTTGCGCTCGATGAGGTTGACCCCTACAGGAATTCATCAGATGAAAAGGTGAAAATATATAGGAGAAAGCTTCAAAGTCACTACCATAAATTGAGGAAAAATAAATTGAAAGCTGTAATTACTGCTCTTCGATATTTCCTTGCGCCAAAAGTCTTTAAACTAAAGGATGATATCATTTTTGACAAAAAACAGCGCGTTTGGAAAAATGTTGATGAGATTGTTTTTATGAAGGACTTTAATATAAGAAAAGTGGCCAAAAATTGTGGATTAGGCTGGAGTACAATCAATCATGAACCAGTTTTTAAATCTGGAATAAGTTTGTGGAAAGATGAATGTTTTCATCTAAAGGAATTGATAAAAAGTAAATTTGATATCGAAATTACAGTGAATGATTTTCAACATTGGAACGGTGGTGTTTTCCTTTTTGATGACCAATCATTTGACTTCTTACAAAATTGGTTTGATTTTACTATGGAAATCTTTAAGGATGGCAATTGGAAAACCAGAGATCAAGGAACTTTAATCGCAACTGTTTGGAAATTTCAACTTCAAAATCATCCCACGTTGAATAAAAAATGGAACCTCATTGCAGATTATTATAATCAAGAATTAGAATGGCTTGAAGGGGTAAAAATTCAACTACATGAGGATGAGGTGTATGAGCCTAAGCTAATTCATGTTTATCATCATTTCCAAGATACAAACTGGGAGTTTTGGAATCAATTAATGGAAAACCTGAAAGAATAAAGGCTATGAAAATTGGGTTTTGGATTGAAGTTAAAACAGTATGCCATTGGATCATAATTGCCTATAATAGTTGGAAGTACAAGAAAAATGATTTTGCTAATCCAATGATTCGTGACATTGAAGACACAACTGATTTTGCAATAAATAATGCAAAGTACTATATTGGTTTTCTTCCTGTTAAAGATGCTCGATTCTTGAAAGATAAGGTTGTACTAGAAATTGGTCCAGGACAGGATTTTGGACTGCAACTTTTACTTTTGGGTTTTGGTGCGAAAAAAGTAATTTTGGTAGATAAATATTTAGGTGAATGGAAGGATGAATATCATTCTTTGGTCTATAAACGGCTATTATCAAAAGCAGAAATTGAATTTCCAGAAGTTGATTTTATTCAATTGAAAGAAGTTATTCATCGCGGATCACATCAAATTGAAGGACTTGAATTCCATCATGTTGGATTGGAAAATGTTAATTTAATCCCTTCAAATTCAGTAGATATTTCATTTTCAAATGCCTGTTTCGAACATTTACTGCATAGCGAAAAAGCCATCAAAGAGTTGGCTCGAATTTCAAAATTAGGGGGACTAGGTTTTCACCAAATTGATTTTAGAGATCACAGAGATTACGATAGGCCTTTGGAGTTTTTGACATTTTCCAAATTCGGCTTTGAAATCATTTTAAGGTTGTCAAACTGTTGTTTTGGAAATCGTTTGCGGTATACCGACTTTAAATATCTATTTAATAAATATGGCTTCAGTTTCACTTTTAATGCAGATATTTTTGCAGAAGAGGTTTATATCGATGAGGTTTTAGAACGTTCAATTTCAAAATTTCGCAAAATGTCAAAAGAGGAAATCGCTATTTTGAGTGGTCAGTTTAGTTTAATCAAAATTTGAATTTCATTACTTTATTCGTATTTTTATAGATTGTGAAAACTGCATTTTGTACCATATCCACTAAAAGTCATTTATTCAAAAGTTTATCGCTTCTTGAGTCAATGAACGACGTGTCAAATGCTGATTTATTTTGTTTGATTACTGATAGTAATCATGCGCAGAGTGCTGAAAATGTGCTCTTCCATTTTTTGGATGATTTGATTTCTTTGCCTGCGCTAGCAATAAAAAACAGGTACAGAAATGATGCTTTAAGGTGGTCATTGAAACCTGTTTATCTTAAATTTTTGATTGAAAAAGGTTATGATAGCGTTATTTATTGTGACAATGATATTTTTTTCTTTGATTCGCCACAATTTTTATTTGAAAAATTAGTCGAGAAATCCTTCTTATTGACACCTCATTTTTATCCGTCAAATCCTTCAAACAATCAAAATTGGTTGGAAGCGAATTTTCGTGTTGGACTTTATAATGCAGGTTTTATTGGGGTTTCGATAAAGGGAGTTGAGATTTTGGATTGGTGGACAAATTGCTGTTTGTATAATGTCAAAAAATCTTTTTGGCGTGGACTTTTTGATGATCAAAAGTATTTAGATTTAGTACCTGTAAAGTTTGATAACGTTGAAGTTGTGAAGCACAGAGGTTGTAATTTAGCAGGTTGGAATTCAGATGAAAGTGAAATTGTAAAAGACGAAAATGGACAGTTTTTAATTCAAAATGAACCTTTGATTTTTATTCATTTTACACCTCTCACGATTGAGAAATTTTCAATTTCGAATGCTGTTTTATTTCAAGCTTATCAGCAATATGAAGAAAGGTTGAGATTGAAAAATTCAGATTTTCAATTTTCAAATACAAAATTGACTAAAACCGCAATTTCTAGCTACATTTACTACATTAGATGGAGGTTTGTGAGACTTTTAGAGAAATAATATCGCATGTCGTACAAATGAAAAATTTCAAAAAAGCAATCGTACTTGGAGCTGGGGGATTTATTGGTCACCATCTTGTTCAAAGACTTAAAGAGGAAGGTCTTTGGGTGCTTGGTGCTGATATAAAATTGCCAGAATTTTCTCCAACTGCTGCAGATGAATTTTTGATTGGAGATCTAAGAGATATAGATTTTGTTGGACGCGTGATTTTTGAAGACGTTGATGAGGTTTATCAATTGGCGGGCGATGTTGGTGGTGCAGGATATATCTTTACTGGATTGAACGATGCCAATGTCATGCATAATTCAGCGCAAATAAATTTAAATGTTGCCAAAATTGCGGTCGATAGAAAAGTGAAATCTTTGTTTTTTTCTTCATCTGCGTGTATTTACCCTGCAAATAATCAAACTGATCCACTTTCGCCGAACTGTGAAGAATCTTCAGCATATCCTGCCAATCCTGACAGTGAGTATGGATGGGAAAAGTTGATGGCTGAAAGACTGTTTTTGGCTTACAAAAGAAACTTTGGCTTAAATGTGAAAATAGCACGGTTTCACAATATTTTTGGTCCTGAATCGACTTGGAATGGCGGTAAAGAGAAAGCACCAGCTGCGATTTGTCGAAAAGTGGCTGAAGCTAATGGAAATCAAAAGATTCAAATTTGGGGTAGCGGTCAACAAACGCGTTCCTTTTTATTTATTGATGATTGTATTGATGCAACTTTAAAATTAATGCGATCAGATTTTGTTGGTCCATACAATATTGGCTCTGAGGAGATGATTTCGATGTCAGATTTTACCAAATTAGTGTTGAAAATCAGCCAGAAGGAAAATGAAATAGAAACCATTGACGGTCCAATTGGAGTACAAGGCCGCTCTTCGCACAATAAATTGATTATTCAGGATTTAAATTGGTCGCCAAAATTTTCTTTAGAGGAAGGCTTGAAGCAATTGTATCCTTGGATTTTGTCGCAAGTGTACAAAACGAAATAATTTTGATGGAATTATGAGTAAATCATCCAAAAATAGTACTAAAAAAGCAAATACAAAAAAGTTAAAACTTGAAGAGACTTCCTCATTAAATCATCCTTTTTTCTCAATAAAAAAGATTTTTTGGTTGATTGGAATTCTATCGTTCTTAATCTTTGCTAACGCAATTTCAAATGGTTACAATTTAGATGATGAATTAGTAACCCAAAATCATCCTTTGACCTCACGTGGCTTGGAGGCGATTGGTGAGATTTTCACCTCCCCCTATTATTCTGATGAAATGGGCTACGCATACGGTTATCGACCAATGGTTCATCTTTCTTTTGCGATTGAACACCAATTTTTTGGTGAAAAAGTCAGTATCAGCCACTTTTTCAACGTGCTTCTTTTTGCTTTGTCATCTATGTTGTTTTTCAAATTTCTAATTGGGCTTTTAGGAGAAAAACAAATGTATTTGGTCTTGCTTGCATCGGTGTTATTCGTCGTTCATCCAATTCATACAGAGGTGGTTGATAGCATAAAGAACCGTGATGAATTATTGGCTTTTCTTTTTGTGATTTTGTGCGGAATTTCCATGTTGAGTTATTTAAAAACTAATAAAATCAGATCGTTGATTTTTATCTTTTTCTATTTTTCACTAGCGATGCTATCAAAGAAAAGTGTTTTTCCAATGGTATTTGTTTTTCCTATTTTATTGGTTTTAACTTGTGATATCAGTTGGCGAAAATTAATGTTAATTGGCGGTGCTTTGATTTTGCCAGGTGCTATTATTGCGGGTGAATTATCCATGACCAAAACCATGGTTTTTGTTTTGTTGCCTATTGGTTCCATTTTTGGTATTTATTTTTTTAAAAAATATTTACTAGCTCTTCCTGATTTTTCTTGGAAGTTGGCATTGTCCAAACCTCTTTTTCCTTTTTCATTAGTCATTTTGAGCGCTTTTTTTGCCGTTTATTTTAACCAATTTTATTGGACGATTATTTCGTTGCTTTTTGGTGTTTGGGCTTTGAAAACAGATACAAAGTGGGCGGTTGTTTTGGTAACATGTGTGTTGATAATTTTTGATTGGAGATTCCAATTAAATCATTTTTCCATGATTGCTATTTTCCTAGGTGCATCCTATTCTTTTCGAGTCTTTTTTAATACAAGAATTGCTGATTTTAAAGTGTTTTTTCCAATATTAGCGATAGTTTATTTTTTGATATTTAATCATTCCTTATTTCAGATTGAATCACTAATAGCAATTCTTTTAGTTTGTTTTCTTTTGATTTGGAAACCAATTTTGAGTTTGATATTTGCACTTGCAGTAATCATAGTTTCTGCTGCCTTTTTTAAGTTGGATGGTTTTTTACCCTTTACCTTTTTAGCTGTAACCCTCGGTTATTATTTATCTCAATCAAGGCTCAAAATCAATATATATGCAATACAATTAGTACTATTATTATCAATTCTTTTTGTTCAATTTTCTAACTCTAATCATGTATTTACAAATTTTAGTTCATCGCAAAAAGTACTTGACTTAAGAGAATTTTCAAAGCAATATGCAAATACACAGGCACAAAATGTAATACCAAAAGAAGGTCGTTTTCTAGAGTACATTGAAAATACATTGGTAGCTCCTCATTCTACTTCCGAAACAATAGGAACAGGCGCTCAAACGCTAGGAGAATATTTGAAGTTGATGGTTTTTCCTTATGAACTTTCATTTTATTATGGTTACTCAAAAACTATGACTGTAGGTTTAAAAAATCCTTGGGTTTGGGTATCAATTTTTAGTCATTTGTTGTTTGTTTTCTTAGCGTTATTTCAAATCAAAAAACGGCCATTCATTACCATTGGAATTGTTTGGTACTTCCTGTCAATATTACTTTTCAGCAATTGGATTGAATTGGTTGCAGGGATGGTCGGAGAGCGATTAGCTTTCACCGCTTCGGCAGGTTTTTGCATTTTTATTGCGGCTCTAATTTTTTTGATAAGACCCTCTTTTTCTTTCAAAAAACCAAGTTGGATCGAATTTGTGGTGGTTGCAGTTGTCATTTTGTTTTTGGTAAAAACTGTCTCTAGAAATACCCAGTGGCAAAACCACATTACCTTGATGGACAATGATTTAACTCATCTTTCAAATTCTGCTCAAGCCAATAATTTATTTGCATCCAATTTAATGAAGTATGCATCCAATGACATATCTTTGAGTGATGTAGAAAGGTTGGAATTTCAAAAATTAGCTGTGCAACATTTCAAAAGATCTGTGCAGATTTATCCGTATTTTTTCAATACACAGTTCGACAAGGCTCGCGCTTCCGTTTCTATTGGTGATACTATTTCTGCCATTAATGGTTATCAAAAAGCAATACAATTGGACTCCACTTTTTCAGACTCTTATTTTTATCTGTTGAATATTTTTAGGCTGCAAAAAGACCAAAAATCTTATTTGAAAACAGCGCGATTATTGGGGTGTAATTTCCATTCTTTTTCCATTCAATCAGAGCAACAAAAAGCGATTGAAATATTGAAAGACACAAGCAATGTTATCGCCTCGTTTAAGAAAGAAAAATTAGTCCTAAAATCTATTGAAGACAAGCCGTTAGACGCTGAAGCCTATTTCGATTTATTGAGTGTTTACGATCAACAAAATAATGGTTTAGCATATCTAAGTACAGCTAAAAAATTGTCTAAAATTTATAATAAATCTGACTTCTACGAAGCACTTGCAAAAGGCTATTTTATGACCAATCAAATCGACAGTGCTATTTATGTTTTAAATCTCGGAATAGCACGTCATCCTTCTGTCCAAAGTTTGAAGGATAATTTGGAGAAAGTGGAGAAGTTTAGGTAATTCAATTGTTTATTTTACAATGAACATTTAATATATCAACATTTTTTTGTTATTGTGTTAAATTATCAATAATGCTTGTTTTATGATTTTTGTCATTTGTTAATTGAAAAGCATCAAATATTCATCAAACATCATGTTTTATTAATTTACCCTCTTTTTTTTAACAACAGGAGTCTAATTTTTTTTTGTTTGTTTAGTAATTTTGACTTAATATTGAGTTGTATTTACACCCTCAAAAGGTAAAATACTTTTGTTTGCTAATTAATATTTTGTGTTTCCATAACGGTTGTGTTAGAAACACAATTTTTAACTACACTATATAACATTATGTCAACATATAATAAATTTATTACTATTAATAACTACTACTGACATGGAAAATATTTATGAAAATATAACAAGTTCTAGCAATAAAGTTAAAGCTCTAAGCAGGCTGTTAGCTATAGTTTGTGTTAGTTTTATTGGTGTTGCTCAGGTGTTGGCACAGTCAACTACCGTGCCTTTAACCAGCGGTACTTCTTGGACAGTGCCAGCCGGTGTTACTAGTATTACCGTTGAAGTATGGGGCGGCGGCGGCGGCGGCGGCGGTAGAAGCACTAACGGACGTGGTGGCGGTGGCGGTGGTGGCGCTTATGCGAGAAGTGTATTTTCAGGATTAACTCCTGGTACGATGTATAGTTATAGCATCGGAGCTGGTGGAGCGGGTTCAAGTAATACTGTTACTACCGCTCAAAATGGTGGGACTACCACTTTTAACGGCCCCACTACATTAAGTGCTTTAGGAGGAACGGGGGTTGCCAATAATTCAAATGCAGGACAATCTGGTGGAGCTTTAGGCACCTCTGGTAATGTTGCCAATCGCGTAGGAGGGAATGGTGCAAGTGAGAGTTCGTATACTTTTGCAGGTTTTACCTTGTGGCGCTCTGGTGGCGGTGGTGGCGGGGCAGGGAGCAATAACCCAGGTGGAAATGGAAGTACAACCAATACCAATGGCGGCGCTGGTGGTACAGTTGGCGGCGGTGCAGGCGGTGCTGGACGAGATAACTCTCAAGGAAATGGAAACCTTGGGATAGCTAGTGGAGGAGGAGGAGGAGGAGCGTTCAGGAATGGTTCAGGTATCAGGGTAGGTGGTAATGGTGCTGCAGGGCAAATAACTATTACTTATACCCTCCCAACCATTACCAGTTTTACCCCCGATACAGATCTTTGTACAGGAGGTGGACAAAGTGTTTCCATAACTGGAACTAATTTTACAGGTGCAACTGCCGTTACATTTAACGGTGTGAATGCAACTTCATTCACAGTTAATTCAGCAACAAGCATAACAGCAACTACACCAAGTAGTTTAACAGCAGGTTCCATTACAGTAACTACACCAAACGGCTTCGCTACAAGTAGCGCATATACCGTTTTTTCTACCGTATTATCCGCTGTAAGCATTTCCAGCAGCCCAAGTATGCCAACCTGTCAAGGTAATAGTATTTTATTTACAGCGGTACCCACTAATGGTGGAGTAGCACCAACGTATATCTTTTATAAAAATGGAAGCACCGTTTTGCAGGCATCTAGCACAACTGCAACGTATACGGCAGCAGCAGGCTCTCTAATACAAGGAGATGTTATTACAGTAAGTATGACAAGTAATGCTACTTGTGCTTCACCAACTACAGCTACTTCCTCAGGTATTACTGCAAACTTTCCTGTTGCAGTGAGTATTGCCCGTACTCCACTTGGGCCACAATTTAGCGGAACGTCTTATGCTTATACTTCTGCGGTAACTGGAAACACTGGTGCGGTAACGTATGACTGGTCGGCACCTAGTAATGCTTCTCCTCTCAGCAGTTCATTAAATACCTATAACCCCACTTTAACAAATGTTACAGCATCTAATGTTAATGTTCCTATCACGCTAACTATAACGGATGCTGGTACCGGTTGCCAGGCTAACGCATCGCAGAATCCCTCAGTGTTTCCTTTACCCACAGTACCTTCGGGTTTAACTTCAGTTTGCCAAAATACAAGCAATACATATACCTCTAGCACTACAGCAACCCTTAACACACAATACAGTGGTTTTGAATGGGCATTGGCTCCTGCAAGTTCAGGTAGTATCAATACCAGTACCGGAGCCGTTACATGGAGTTCTACTTACACTGGTGCGGCTACTGTTTCGGTAAGAGCATTAGGCGTTGGCAATACGCTTAATTCAGCATGGGTGCCGCTGAGTGTTACCCTTTTTGCCCCACCTGCCGCGCCTACAATTACTGCCTCGGAGACATCGGGACAGTTCAGTGATGATGGTATTATATGCTCTGGCAGTACGGTTACTTTAACTGCAAACCCATCTACTGGCTTTACCTATTTATGGAGTAATGCCGGAACAGGTTCTAGCATTTCCCCTGCACCTACTACTGGGACAATTTATTCGGTAACTATTACGGATGGCAACGGCTGTATCAACAGTGCCAATTATTCGGTAACGACAACTGCATTGCCAGCTGCACCAACTGCAAGCACCCCGCAAAACTTTTGCGGTTCGGGCACTGTAGCGGATCTAAATGCCACAGGTACAGCTATCCAATGGTATGCTGGCTCAACTGGAGGCAGTGCTTTGAGCGGGGCTACAGCCTTATCTACTGCTAGTTACTATGCCACACAAACAGTAAATTTTTGCGAAAATAGCCCACGTTTAACAGTAGCAGTGAATATATTACCAGCTGCACCAGCTGCAACTGGTGTTACGATTTGCCAAGGGCAAAGCGGGTCATTAACAATGGCTGCAGTTTGCTCAACAGTTGCAGCAACACCGCAAACCGCTAGTGGTTCTGGAGGTACTTCTGAGGCTACAGCCTTTGGTGGAGCAGGAAACACAAATATTACAATAAATTTTCCGGCATTGCC
>CANHQP010000021.1 GCA_947462925.1 Flavobacteriia bacterium
AGCCAACTATTTACAAAATTATTTGAACGAGTTTTGTTTCAAATACAACCGAAGATATTTTGGTGAAAAGGTATTCGACAGACTTTTGATTGCTGCTGTATCTTTTGTTTGGTATTAATTACTGGTAAAGTTTACGATATGCATTTTTATTAAATAATCATCCACTTCAGAGTCTTCTAATTCAGGATATAATTTATGTGAATCGTCTCCATAACCAAAGATCAAAGAATTAGGATTATTTAAAGAACCATGAATATTTATAACATCATGATAAATTTGATGGTTTAATTTTGTATAATGATTTAAGGTTCTAGTAAAATTAAAATTTAAAAAAATTACATTATCATTTAAGTTATTAATATCCCGAAACATACTGTCGATAAATTCCTGATACTTTGAATTAATTAATTGTTCAGATTTCGCATTTTGCTCTTCTAAATAGGAATAAATTTTATTTTTTAAAATAGAAAATTCTTGGTTTAATTCCTTAGGATTTGGTCTTGCATATTGATTCACACGTTTTGACTTATTAAATTCAATTGTTAGTTTTTGAAAATAAAAAGATTCAATATCCGTCCAATTATTTGATTGTAACAATGATTTGAAAAATAAATTTTTCACACAAAAATAAATTGGTTTCCTGTTTTCAAAAATTTTACGCCTCCAATTGTCATTTGAAAATGAAATAAAGATAAAATTATTATTTAGTAACTCTTCAATTGTCTTTATCTTACTAAAGATGGTTTCAATATTTCTATTATCATAATTTTCAGAAGAATAACCATCTATAAATTCATCGTCTTCATACAAATCTGAATAGTATAATGAATTTATCGCTACTTTTTTAAAATAATCAATCAAAAAATCCTCATAGCTCGTTTTTAAACCATGTGCTAAGTCGAAGCCGTTGCCTATGATAATTAGTCTGTTCATTCTTCAGATAGTAATTTTAAAATTTCAATTCTTTTTGATTAATTCTACTTGAAAAATTGATTTAGTATTAACTGTATCGCATCAATTTTAACAAGTAAATGCTAAGTAAATACACCTATAGATGAAAGTTAGGTATACTATACTCAGTTTGTATCACATTGATTTAATTGTTCGCAAATCCTTTTCGATAAAACTCTCAATGAAATTTTTTGGTTTAACCTTTTCAAAAATTCTGAGACAAGACCTAGACTAAAAACATCTCCAAAAAAATCACTCAGCAAATCAATAAGTTCGCCAATAATATCACTTAGGTTATTTATTCCGCTTCCAACCCTACCCAAAAGAGCAAGTGTACTCAAATAAACGAAAACAAGACACCGAGAACATGAGTTGAAAATATTTATTTCACTAATCAGTTTTTTAAAACTTATGTTAAATGACATTAACATTGCTCGTGAATTCTTAATGAATTTGTGCAATACAGGAAACTGTCCACTTGAAAGAAACAGATATGGATTTACTAAAATCTCCTCCCTCTTTTCAGGTGACTCAATTTCTGAAATAAATAATTTCAAATCCTTTAGAAGACCTTCATTGTCAGACGGCAAAACGCTTTTTTCAATTTTCATTACCATAGTTCTTTTTATTTAGTTAGCTCCCCCCTAAACGCCTTAGCCAAAACCGCCTTCGGCAAATCATCTATCTTTTCTTTTAAAACTTTATACTGCGCTTCAATGGCATCTGCTTTAGAAAATAAGGCTTCTACACGACGAACGATTTCGGTTTGTTCTTCGATTGGAGGTAAAGGAAAGCAAATGTTTATCATTCTAGTCAAACCTAAATCTTGATTGCCAACCCCATGAGTAAAAGCTTGTGATTGCTTGTAACAAAGTTGAGATTCAAGGCTATATTTCAAGAAAAAGCTATCAATTACCTGTCTTATTGGTTTTATCAAAGCCACATGAACCCAATATGAAAAATCTTTGTCATCATTTACGACACATGGGATTCCTGTTGAACCACCCTTAGTATATAAAATATCTCCTTTTTCAGGCATGCCTCGTTTAATAAACTCGCTATGGTCAGATAAAGAAACATATTTACAATCATTGAACTCTATCCCTTTTGTAGATATATTTCTCATTGAAATGAATCTTTTTCCTTCATTTTCAGAAACGTATTTAGGTGAAAAATGGGGTCCATCGCTAACATTCCATGTAACTCTATCTAGAGTAACCCACTGCCATTTTACTGGTAAATCAAAAATTAGATCAATTCCTTTTGTGTTTTCTCCAAATTTAATATCAATTGAGTTTTTATAATTAAATGCCTTTTTTCCCTGTTTTTCACTAAATTCTGATTTTAATTCTCTTCTTAATTTTTCAATTTCGATAATATCAAATTTATAAAACTCTTTCCCCTTTCTCCATTCCTCCGTCAACTTCCCAGTAACCGCCTGCGTTAAAACCGCCTGACGAAACTGCTTCAACAAAACAGGTATTTTCTCCAAACCTTTTTTGGCAATTTCTAAATTTGAAAAGATTTGGTCTAGTTTTTTTCCTATTTGCAGTTGAACACTTATCGGTGGAATGTTTATTTTAACCTTTTGGACTGCTTGTATGTTTAGATTTTTGACTGTTGAACCTTTTGCTAGTTCTGAAAATTGCCTATAAACGAGGTTAGAAGTCAATAAATAGTATAAGAAATTATTATCAACATATTCATTCTTACGAATTACTAACCATCCATCATGAATACAACCATTTGTTTTCATAATATATGGTCTACCAAAACTCATAGAATTTGAAAGAATAAAATCATCTTCATAAACCATTCTAGACTTTTTTAAACCTTCGGGTTTGATTTTCTCTTTTGTTCTATGAATGTATTTGTTAACATTTTTCGTGTCTCCAATTTTAATCCAATTTATCCCATTATCATTTTCAGTAATGTAATTTTCAATTGGTCTTGGTGATCCTCCTCTTTCAATTTTAAATGATTCGCCAAGTGTAGTTTCAACCCACCCTTTAGGTACTTCTTTCTCCATCAGTTCAACTCCTTAATTATCTCGTTCAACTCTCTGGTAATCATCGCCAATTCTGCCAATGCTTCTTTCGCAATGTCAATTGGTTCGCCCAAATCTTCTGAATTGGTAATGCTGTCGTCTGCAATCAATCCCAAATCCAAACTGTCGTTCTTTTTGGCAATTTCTTCGCGAGAAATACATTTCCAACGTTCGTCTTGGATGGTAGCGCGTTTGGCGTGGTCAATGCTTCCGTCGTAACTATTGAAAACTTCTTCATCGCTCAGTCCGCCAGTGTAAGCAGTCATGAAATCAGTAAAGGCTTTTTCTGTGAAGGCGGTGCGTTTTCCGTAATTGGGAGTATTGGTGCGCATGTCGTAAATCCAAACTTGTTTGGTGTTGTTGGTTTCACTTTTGCCACGGGTAAAAAACAACACATTGGTTTTTACACCAGCAGCATAGAAAATCCCCGTTGGTAAGCGCAAGATGGTATGCAAATCACATTTGTCCATCAAATCCTTTCGTATTTTTTGTCCGTCACCGTCTTCAAACAACACGTTATCTGGCAACACGACTGCGGCGCGCGCTTTTCCATCTTTTTTCAAAGAGCGGTAAATGTGTTGCAAGAAATTCAACTGTTTGTTACTCGATAAAAAAGTCAAATCGTCTCGAGAAGGTTTTTCGCCACCTTTTTTGGTTCCAAAAGGCGGGTTCGCCAAGACGCCATCAAAACCGTTTAAATTTTTCCCAAAATCGGTTAAGGTATCATTCAAATAAATTCTACTGTCTAAACCGTGTAATTTGGCATTCATCAAAGCTAAACGGTGGGCATCTTGTACCAATTCCACGCCACTCAGCGCATCATTTTGTTGGAATTTGCGTGTTTTTTCATCCGCAGAAAACACATAATCGTAGCGCTCTTTCAAATAAAAGTCCAAAGAAATCATGAAACCAAAAGTACCGCAGGCTGGGTCGTTCCATGTTTCACCCAATTTCGGAGCCATCAGGCGCACCATGGCATTAATCAATGGTCGTGGCGTAAAATATTGGCCCGCACCACTTTTCTTTTCATTGGCATTTCGTTCTAGCAAATCTTCGTAAATCTGCCCCATCGTGTCGCGATCATCTTCGTCGTACCAATCAATTAAATCAATTTGGGTAAGCAATGTTCGCAAATTCACAGGCTTGCGCAAAGTCGTCGATGCATTCAAATAAATTTCCTTGATGGAATCATTGTCTGCTTTGGCACTGATATTCGCCAACAAATCTCGGTAACGGTCAAATAATTCTTTGTTATCGGTAATGTTTATCAAGGTTTGCCAGCGATATTCTTCTGGAATTTGATGTGCAAAACCAACTTTATCAGAAGATTTTTTCTGAATTTGAATGTCAGATAATTTAAGAAACAGGATGTATGTTAATTCGTTCAAGTATTGGTGATAAGTCACTCCATCGTCACGCAGGACGTTACAGAGGTTCCATAGTTTTTGGGATATTTCTTGTGATGACATGGTTAAAAGAGCTTTTTAAATTTGAATTTTGCGCACTTTGAGAAAATTAGATACTTTTCGATTATTGCTGAGCAAAAATTAAATCAATATTTTTAAGATTGAAGGCTATCTATTCGGTAAAAAAGACATCCTCCGTTACCACTTCCGCTACATTAATTGTAGGAAGTAAGTATGAATTGAACGATGTTCCTTCGGTTTTACAATGAAGAATTCCACGCGCTGTTCCAACAGTTAACATGCAAAGGTGTCTAGCAAAACTAGTAGGGAAACGTATTTCATCTGGTTGTTTAAAACTATTCCAAGCATCCGGCTCAATTTCAAAATGACAACTGACCTGCAACTTGATAAATGTTTTCTTTTTGCTTTCAAACTGAAAAGTAGCAAAGACGCCAAGTCGCATCAATTCAGTATTTAACTTGAATTCAAAATTGGTATTTAAATCCACATCTTTATCATTTTTGAAGTTTTCTTCAAGTACCGCAAATTGCTCTGTCTTAATTGCAATTAAATGAAAACCTATTGATTTATTATCTTTCATGCTTGTAAATCATAAAATTCATAACTTTCATTCGGTTCTGCAACTTGCGCGTGATGCGTATTTGTTGAAACCGATTGTTGGTAATCTAAAATGGAAATAATTTTTGCCTCAGGCTTTTGGTATTTTTGACTCAATGAATTTTGTAAGAGAACAACAAATTTCTCAATAGCATTCTCATAATAAGAAGCCAAAATTGGAATATTTAGAATTTCTTGTAATTTGACTTGTGTTGAAATTGTTAAGTTTTCTTGTCCCTTTACAATTTTATTCACATGCTGTGGCGAAACATTCATTTTTTCAGCCAACATTTTTTGTGTCCAGCCCAACACTTCAAGGCGATCAATTACCTTCCAAGCAATACGAGTTGATTCTTGCAACTGAGCACGTTTTTCAACACGTTCATTTAAATAATTTAGCGTGTTGTTTGTATCATCTGATACAAGCGCAAGAAATTTTTCTTTATTGGTCATTTTCTTCAATTAAAAAATCATAAAATGAATCTTCATCAACAACTCCTTTTTCTTTCAAGAAATTGCGACATTTTTCTAATTTTTCGAGTTCCTTTTGCGTATGAACTCTTTCTTCCATTAAATGGGTAAATTTGATTGCTCCTCCAGTAATGACATAACAATTAGCATCAATTTTTAAAGCATAAAAGCGAAGGAAATTTTCTTTTGAGCCATATTTCGCTTTTCTTTTAGAAATTGTAATTGTTTTATATTCTGAATTGTAGAGTGGTGCAAATAATTCATCCCAAGATGGATTATTTACTTTCGAGAATGATACGAATACATCTTCGAATTTTTCAGCATTTTTTTCAAGTTCTTTCCTTATTTGATTTAAATTATTGTAACCTTTACTAATCCAATCAGACTTATTTTCACATAAAAAACGAGTCATTTTTTCAGGGTCATTCCATTGTTTAAATACTTTTAATAATTCATTTTCTGTTTCATCCTTAAAATGAAAAGCAAACAAATCTTTAGCAAAAGTACGAACAATTTTCATTAAATCAACTTATAGGTTTATTTTTATCCAATTTCTCTATATAAATTCTCATTCAACTGCTCCAACAATTCTTTCAATTCAAATTCAAAAACTTTATCTAATTTATCAAAACCTCCCACTTCGTCAAAAGGATCAGTATTTAAATCTTCGAGTTGAATTACTTCTTCTTGCAATAGTTGTTTTTCAAAACGGTCAATCCATTTTTCTTGCACTTTGTTCCAGTTTTTCAAGGTTCTAATTTTATCCACAGCGCTTTTGATGCGTGTTTCATGGCTCACCAATGAACTTCCAATGGCCAAAGTACGAATGTAAGTTATGATGTCTGCCGCAATGTCTTCGTTTCTCGTTTCTTTCCAAGCAGCATTAAGTGAGCGCGTATTAAAACCATTTTGGTCCAGAATCAATTTCAATTCTTTCAACGATTTGCGGTCTAATTCTTTGGGGCGTGTACAAATGATTTGAAGAGCCAATATTTTGTTTCGGTTTTCTTCAATAAATTGTTTCAAACTTTCCAAATAATCTTCTGGTTTTTGTCCTTTTCCATAACCTCTTTCCAGGTTCACGAATGAATCTTCATGGTCAGAAAAAAACTGCATATTTCCCTCTGGTTTGAGTTCATCCAAATATTGCCAAACGGTTTTCAACCCTTTCAGCTCTTCTTTGAAATTCGAAGCGGTCATTCCCTTCAAATGTTCCACAAAATCATTAGGAGCAATGCCTTTTGCATGGTAGGTAAATTTTTCTTCCTCGTGCGTTTCAATGTATTTTTTCTTGCGTTGGTATTTCGCAATAATTTGTTCTATTTGTTTTTGGTAACGCGCTTCATTTTCAATCACATCGAGTTCATCAATTAACTGTATAAATGAAGTTGAAGGACTTGGCGCCACAGGCTTCATACTGGTGTAATCTTCCAATGTTTCATATACACGAACTGCATCAAAAATCTTAAAAGATGTTTTATTGATTTCATCACATTTTCTTGTGGCTCTTCCCAACATTTGCTCATACAAAATACGAGATTTGATGCGTCTTAAAAACACAATGTTACAAATCTTTGGTACATCTACTCCCGTTGAAAGTAAATCAACAGTTACCACAATAGAAGGATATTTTTCATTTTTGAAACGCCTCACCAATTCTTGCGGATTGTAAGATTTTCCTGTAATTTTCAAAATCGAATCAAAAGGCACATCAACACCAATTGCTTCAAATTCCTCTTCCAAAATTTTCACTACATCGTCGGCATGTGCATCTGTAGCTGCAAAAATCAAGGTTTTTTCATCGCTTTCAGGATCCAATTCTTTCACCAATTGTTGTATCACCGTTTTGTTAAACGAGGGCGTAATCACACTTTTATTAAATCCTGAAATATCAATGTTTAATTCATCTTCCAATTCATCTAACTCAACAACTTCGTTGATTTCTTTGTCGTAAATTTTCGGTTTATCACCTTTTTTCCAAGTGATTCCTTCTTCACTTAATTTTGTTTTGATGATGTAAGGCGGATCATGGTCAATCAAATACCCGTCAATAACCGCTTCTCTGTATGAATACGAATAAACTGGTTTTCCAAATATTTCTGTTGTATGCAAAGCTGGCGTTGCCGTGAGAGCAATTCCATACGCATCAAAGTAATCCAACACCATTCTGTACTTGCTTACATAATCGCGCTGGTCTTTGAAATTCAACTCTTCAGAATCCAATTCTTTGTCTTGCAAATAACCTCTGTGCGCTTCATCTACAATGATACAATCGTAGGTGTCAACTGGTAAAATATCATTTTCATCGGAGTTGTAAAACAAACGTTTCACCATTCCTTGAACCGTAGCAAAATGCAAACGTGATTCATAATCTGGCACCACATTTTTCAATTCTGAAACATGATAAGTTTCTAGAAATGAATTAAAATCTTCGACTTTGGTGTCTTTGAAAGTATCAAAAGTTTGTTTTGCTAGCAAAGTTCTATCAACCAAAAACAAAATGCGTTTAAAGCGATTCGCTTTGATTAAGCGGTAGCACAAACCTAAAATTGTTCGTGTTTTTCCCGTTCCGGTTGCCATTGCCAACAAAGCTTTTCGCTTTTCAGGTTCAGTAGCCAAAAAATCTTCGATGGCTTTGATCGCTTTTATTTGGTAATCTCTTAATTCTAAACTGTTTTTTCCAGTTAAATAAGCTAAATCGGAGTTTTGCAATTTAGCGATTGCTTCCGTTGGATTTTGAGCAAATAAATCTTTCAATCCTTGCGGAGAGAACCAACCTTGGAGCGCCCTGGAACGATTGCGTTTTTCTCGAACGTCCAAAAACCAAATACCACTTTTCGTTTTGATTTGTTCTAAAAATGGTCGTCCGTTGGTAGAAAAAACAAAAGGTACATGGTAATTTTCCCATTTTCCAAGGAGAATACCTTCATTTTTCGCTTCAGCTAATTCACTGTAAATTTTGGCTTGCGTTAAATCTGAAGAAATATCTGAAGCATACTTTTTAGCCTCAACAATTCCATACAATTCAGTCCCAACAAACAAAGCATAATCAGCATATTTTCCATGCACAGGCCATTCAGCAATGGCCATATTTTTGCCTTTTTCAGGCAAGGTATTTTTTGATTTGTTATTGATATTCAAAGTGTCAACAATCCATCCAGCGGCGCGCAATTGTTGATCAATCAATTCTCTCGTGTCAGCTTCTTTCCATTCTATTCTCGATGCAACTTTCTCAGATCGTTTAAGAATGACCAATTTTTCCTCTTTCGTTTGCTCTTTAATTTCTCTTTCAGCAAGCAATTGATTGAATTTTGTTTCTAAAGCGCTGAAATCTTGCTCCAATTTCGAAATGATGTCGGCTTGGTTTGAATTCTCGGGCAAATGATATTTGATTTCACTTACATCAATAGGATTTCTGGCATAAACTTCATAGAGCCATTTCGCAACTTTGAAAATATTAATCAAGCTACTTTTTGCATCTTGTTCTGAACCAACGCCATCATGTACTGCAATATTCCCTTTATTTTTGATTGTAAAAAGTAAATCTAAAACCCTTTCAGGAATGATGTTTTCATATTTAATCTTGATCAGATTATTGTGAAAATTATTGACATCAGGAAATTCTAAATAATGTTCTTCATAAACCAATTCAAGCACTTTTTCGCCAAATTGTCTACACTTGTATAAAGTTGTATTTGGGTCAATAAATAAATTGAATTCCGCTAGTTTCCCGATGTTTAGCAACAAAGGAAATTCATCAGCAAGGAAAAAAAAGTTAGAGTTTTTCAATTTTTGTACGTTGATAGCTTGCTAATATAGTAATAATTTACTCCAAAACCTCAATTTGCTTTTCCCATTCAACTGTAATTGAAGGAATTCAAAAATAAATCACAGTTTTCTCATTTACTTTCTCATTCACTTGCTCATTCTCTATCTGCTTCACTCCCACCTCCCCCAAAATTCCGCCTTCTCTGCCTTCACCAAATGCTTCGTCTTTAAAAACGGATGCACAAACTCCAGCGATTCAGCATGCAAAAAAAGATGGTCGTTTTGAAATTCAGTAATGAACATGTGGTTGTGGTGGCGGTTGCCGTGCTTAGGGTCGCCGATAATTGGATGACTGATTTTGTTGGCGTGGATTCGCAATTGGTGCATGCGTCCGGTTTTGGGCGTAAATTCAACGAGTGAATAGCGGGAATTTGGATATGGTTCGACAGGAATTTCCAATTCAAAATGCTTCAAACAGCGAAAATGAGTCAGCGCTTCTTTGTAATTTCCACGGTCATTTTTGACGGGTGTATCGATGATTCCATTTTCTGTGATGTGTCCGCGGAGCAAAGCGTGATAAACTTTTTGCACTTCGTTTTGCTCCATCATTTTTTGAAACGGCGCAACAAATTCTTTTGCTTTCGCTAACATCAAGACGCCTGAAGTTTTGCGGTCCAAGCGGTGAATCGGGAAAACGTTATATCCGTTCTCTTTCAATATTTCCATCAAGGATTCCTCTTCGATGTTGCGCGCATAATGTGAATGATGGACCAATAAATTGTTTGGTTTATTGATACAGAGATAATATGCGTCTTCGAAGATGATTGGGAGCATTTGGTGGTGTTTTAAAAAAGTTTTATGATTGACTACGTCAGTACTTCGCGCTCGCTTTGTAGTTGAACTTGTAGACGTTAGATAGAATCATGATTGTCAATTTTTTCAATTTCTTTCTTTAATTCGTCTATTAATTGTTTTTCTGTTGGTAAATAAAGTTGGTATTTACTAGCACCAATTTTCGTATTGTTTTCTGGTAAACTAAATTTAACCATTGCATCATTTTTATCTGCGCAAAGCAAAATACCAATACTGTCATTTTCGTGTTTTAGTTTTTCAACACGGTCGAAATAGTTGACATACATTTGTAATTGTCCTACATCTTGATGCGTTATTTTATGCGTTTTAATTTCAATTATAACAAAACATTGCAAAATGCGATTGTAAAACACCAAATCCACAAAAAACTCATCCTCTTCGAGTAGAATGCGTTTTTGTCTTGCGACAAAAGAGAACCCGTTCCCCAATTCCATGATAAACTCTTGTAAATGGGTAATAATTGCACTTTCTAAATCTTTTTCATAGTAGGCACTTTCGCGTTTTAACCCCAAAAATTCCAAGGTCATTGGGTCTTTGATAATTTCTTTTGCTTCTGAAGGCAATTTTTCTCCACGCGCAACAGCTAAAACGCTTTCTTTGTTGTTACTTAACAATAGACGTTCATATAATCCGCTATTTATTTGTCGTTCGAGTTTTCGGGATGTCCAATGATTTTTGAGGCTTTCAGCAATGTAAAATTCTCGTTTGTCTTCATTTTCTAATCTAGAAAGTAGTCGATATTGCGTCCAATTCAATTGTGAACGCAGCGCGTTCACAATTGGAAATGAGTTATAAAATTGAATAAAAAAATATAAATTTCGTGTAGAATAACTACTTCCGTAAATTGGTTCAAGGTTTCTTGAAAGATACTTTATTAAATACTTCCCATATTCCGCTCTTACTTTTCCTTGTTGCTCATCTTCAAAGATATACCGTCCAATATGCCAATTAAGTTGCACGCGATGAAAATCGACAGAACGAATCGCTTTTTCCCTCGTTTCTTCTATTAAAGAAATGATTTTATTTAGCAATTCTTTATTTTCAATTTCTTGCATATCGAATCAATTTATTTGATTAGCACCTTTAATATTCATTTGAAAAATCAATCCAATTCCTCCGATTCTCCAGGCAATTCAAGCGCTTTCACAGATTGAATCGCATTTCCAGCAATTCCGCGGATGCTGGCGTGCATGTCGATTGTGTTGATGATGACTTTCTCGATTTGCTTTTCACGCTCTTTCCAAATGCGGTTCATTGCGCGTTTTTCGCTTTCAAGGCCGTCTTTCATTGCGGTAAAACCTTCTACAATGGCTTCTACTTGCATGCGGAAATTGTTGCTCGTCAGGTATTCATACAACATGTGCATTTTATCACCTTTATTTTCTTGCGAACTCAGTGCATTGTTCACTTGAATGATTGATTCACGCAAAACGCCACACAATCCTTTAAATTCTTCGTAGGTACAAATCCAAACGCCATTTCGAAATCCCATGCGTTCCATGTCTGAAGGCATCGCTTCGGTGACTAAAACACCAATATCAGCGCTTTTCACACGCATATCGGCTTTGAATTTTTCAATCCACGATGGCTGAAAATCTTTGGTGCGTTTGCTTTCGTAATAAATTTTTCCGCAATTTTGAACCGAGCGAGTATTTACGATTTGAATGCAATCGCCACCACGTGCACCTTTTTTGATTTCTTCAATGGTATCAAGCGGAAATTGTGCTGCTATCCATTCTTCAATGGCCAATTCTTGCACTTCGCCTTGCATTTGCATTGAACCTTGCTCCTGCTTGCGTTTCATTTCCTCGGTCAAACGTTTTTGATCTTCCAATTGCTTTTGCAATTCTTTGAATTTCAATTCGTTTTTCTCTTCTTCTGCCTTGCGGATTTTGTCTTTTTCGAGAATTAATTGCTCTGTCATACGTTGTTGCGCTTCCAAATCCGCTTGACCTTTGAGTTCATCTTTTTCACGTTTCAACTTTTCGATTTCAATTTTGGTCAAATTGAGTTCTTTGAGTTGTTCCGATTTTTCTTTTAATTCTTTATTCAAAGCTTCAAACTGATCTTGTTGTTCCTCAATGAGTTTGAATTTTAATCGCTCTTCAATTAATTTCCTTTCTTCTTTGATTTTTTTCTCAAATCGTTCTTGAAAAAGTTCATTTTCTTGCTTTTTCTTTTCTTCAAACGCTTCTTTTTCGCGGTTCAATTTATCAAATTCAGTCGAAAATTTCTGCTTTTCAGCAATCAATTCCTGGTTGTATTTCTGTTTGATTTCCTCCTCTAATTGATGTGCTAGAATGTCTTGAACGTCAATGGAAGTCCCACAATTTGGACATTTGATTTGAGAATTATTTTGCATGAATTGAATTTTACTGATTTACAAACGAGCGTCTTTACAAAGATAATTTTTTAGCTGAAATAAGTGATTTATTAATTGTTTCTTGATTAATAAAACAAAAAATCTTTACCTGAAACTCAAAGCCAACGCGCTTTTTTCTTCTTTTTACCTTTTTTGCTCGGCGGACCTTGTGGGATTTCAGGTTTTCTAATCTCCGTGCTGTAATGCAGTCGTGTATCCGATTTAGTAATTTCTCCTTTTTCATTCACCCAAATGATATTTTCTTCATTTACAAATTGAATTTCTTTTTTCCTTTGGTCAGGAACGGCGTATCGGTCATAAATCGGCTCGATCAGAATTTTCCCGTTCATATCCATCAATCCTACTTTTTTCTCATCGTGAATCCATTTGTGATTAGCATCAAAACGGTAATTGAAACTTCTGTAAAACGGAATTAAGCCAAATTCTGGCTTTTCAAAACCGCCAAATAAAGTATCAGCGATCATTTTTCCGGAATACTTATACAAACCCCAATTTCCTTGATGATGTCCCACTTGAATCAATTTGTCATCGCCTGCTAAATCGTACAAATATTTATATATCAATGGAATAAGAATGTTACCTAAAGTATCAATTACACCACCACCAGTGGTATCTGAAATTCTAAACGTGTTGTTTTTGAAGTCGCTGATATACAAATATCGGCAAGGTATCACATATTGTCCATCCCAATTTTTAACGCCATAACACAAGCGATTTACATTTAAATTACATGGCTCTTTCACGATTTCAAATCCTTTGGAGTAGTTGTCAACTGCCTCCATCACATTCTTTTTGTAATCAAAATTGTAAAAATAGCGCTCAACTTTTGTTCTTTTGGTTAATTGCATAAAAGCAAAAAATCCATCGCTTCGCTTTTGCGCAATCCCAGAGGAATATGGACTAATTTCAGCGCAATAATCAAATTCAAAAGGATAAATCAACTCATTTTGTATATTGATGATTCCGTATTTTCCATTTCTTTTTGCGCCGATGTAATAATTATCTTTGTCGTTGATCACAAATCTGATTTCATCATATACCAAAGGAACTGTGAATTGACCACGACTATTGATAATTCCATGCTTCGAATCTTTGACTACTTGCGTATAACCGTTAGAAAGTGCTTTCGAGAGATCAAAGTTCTGGGTGTTGATATATTTTCCATTTAGGTCAATCATCATCGATTTGCCCTCAATTTCAACTGTTGCAACGCCATCTTGAAAGCAGGTAACTCGATCTGCAATCAGCGGAAAAATTACATTGTAAGATTCATCAATAAAGCCCCACTTTTTATTATTTGTAACTGCAATTCGATGTTCTTTGACACATTGTAAATTTTCATAAGAGGCAGAATAATATTGTGGATTGGATAAATCAATGAAAATGTGCTTATTGTCTCTCTTTATTTTATACAAATGTTTGCCGTATTTGTAAACATCTTCCACCTGATAGCCCAAAGCATCTTTTCCACGATCATCGATGACCGTAATTCTACCTTTGCTGTCATATACCTTCAAATAATTGGAGTCTAATATTTGAATATTGGAATAAATATCATCGTTTTTGGTTTCTCCATTTGGATAAAGCAATTGCCATTTCGTTGATTTTTTAAGCTCTGAAACATCGATTACTTTAGCGTCATAGCCAGCCAAAAGCGTGTTTTCGTTGACACGCCATAGATCATAATAAACTCGTTTGGAAACAATTTCATTTCTATTATTTACAATTGAACGCTGATAGCCCAATTCTCGGTCATATCTTGTAACGCAAAAAAGTTCATCTGACAAAACTAGGTACATTTCCAAGTCCGACTCTAGCAACACTTTTCCATTTGAGTTCAGCACATGCCAAATTTTATTATCATCCCGATATACAAAGAAACCATCTCTTTCATTAATATTCGGGGAGGGCGAGAAAGGTGCAAGATATCTTGTTAAATTCCAATCAATAAATCCCCACAAACCCTTTTTTAGAAATTCGTAGTTCATATATTTATACTTGGAGTTACGGATTACATCATATTCTGTGGGAAGAATGTAAGTTCCATTTCGGTGAATTAAACCAAATTTGCCATTCTTTTTAAGTAAAATATGATCTTTATAAGAGTTGATGTAATCAATTGAATCATAATCTTGAAGTAGCAATTGAAAATCATAACTATATAACTGAAATTTATTATCTTTCTGTGTAATAAAAACAGAATCAACCCATTGAATACGATCAAACTCTAAAGGAAAGACAAATTTCCCCAAACTGTCCATCAATCCTACCTTTCCTTTTCCTCCTTTCGTGTTTTTGACATCATAAATTGGATATAAAACATTAAATCCTGAGTTATCGGCGCCTATTGTTTGAGCTGAATTTTCAGTTTTTAGTTTGTGAAGTACTGGATTAATTTCAACTGCTTTGTTAAATTGTTTTTTTTGGAAGTAACTTTTTAATGAACCATCAAAATCATTATATATTTGCTCAACATCCCCTTTTTCGTTGACTATGACATATTTAGAAATAAGGATATTTCTCGCCAAATTGATTTCAGTTTCATTGAATCCTTTTAAGTGATATTTGTCTTTGTTTGACTTTAACTCAATCAACCTTTTCCCTTGATAATAAGGATGGTAAATTGTGTCATACTTCTCACTTTGAGCAAATGAAACGCAACAAATTGATAGGATAAAAACCAAAAAATAATATTTCATATCTTTTCTTACAATTACAGCAAAGTTTGGTTCAAATTATTCTTCGCAAATTTCCCTCAAACGCTCCAAAGCTAGGGGGAATTTCTCTTCCATGTAACTTTTATAATCAGCAATTGTATCTATCTCTACCTTCAAAGTGGTTCTTCCCGTTGCAATCTCTGTCAAACGGTAATTTTCATAAGAACCAGTCCAAGTTTCAGTTTCTTTGTCTAAGGGTAATTCTTGCAGATCCTTAACCATGCCAATGTGCTTAAACATCATCAATTTATTTTCAATAAGAAAAGCAACATCACTATACATTCCTTCGCCATTTGGCGATAGAAAGTGTACACGGTTTCCTTGTTTGAGGTCTCCTTTTAGGTAACTCCCTTCGCAAAAAGGTTCAGTCCAAATCGAATAGTTTTCATTGTCCCACAATTTTCGCCAAACGGTTTCTGGTAAAGCATTAATTTCCAAATCAAAAATCAGTTTTTCTATACCGTATAGAAAGTTTCGCAACATCGTTTTTAAAAAAGCATTCCAACCCATTTCAAAATTTGCCACTGAGAAATCAGGTCCTGCGTCTTCAAAATTTTCAGCACCTGTGTGTGTCAAAGTAACTTTTGTCCCTTTTCCTTCGGACTCAAGTTCCCATTTAAGAATGGATGTACCTTTAGAATCATTTGGATGTGTCCATGTATGTTCCAAAATTTTCTCAGGAACAATCTGCAAAAAAGTACAAGAATGAAAAAATCTAGTTCCTTCTTCACTTTCATAAAAAGTGAAGGTTTTACCTACTTCCAATTCAAAATTTTTGACTGGGAAATACCATTTTTTCAAGCTACTTACGTCTGTTAGCGCTTTCCAAACTTCTGAAATTGGTACGTTGAAAATTTGTGTTACAATAATTGGTTTCATTTTAAATCGAATTTTAGTAATTAAGGTTATAGGTATATTTTTGGATGTAATGAATTAATTTTCAGCGTATTTTTTAAAATTATTAAGAATACTTTGCCAACCAAATCTTTGAAGCTCTATGGTGTTTTGAGTTTCAGCGTCGAAAGTTTGAATAATTTTGACTTTACCATTTTCTTCAGAAAAATCAATAACCACTTTTCGATCGTCTTCCAAAGTATATGCTAAATGTTTGTTGGTTTCAACAGCTGTATATATCCATTTAAAATCGAATCCCATACTTCCATCCTTTGCTTCCATTCTGCAAAAACTTGAACCGCCAACTTTTAGTTCATTTGAAGCACTTGGAGTATGCCAATCATCAGAGGCAGCGTTCCATTTAACAATATGTTCAGGTGAATTCCACATTTCCCAAACTTTGGAGATCGGTGCTTCAACTTCTGTTTCGATTGTTATTTTTTCAAAATTTGATTCCATGCTTTTTTAGATTTTTGGATTATTGGATTATTGGATTATTGGATTAGTGGATTTTTCGACAATTTGATTTCTTTTAAAAACTAAAATTTCTTCAATCAGAGAATAAGGCATTTCTTGGTCCAATGGAAATTGAACGGAACCTTTTCCTTGTTTATAACCAGCAAGTTCTTTTTCAAATGCTTTATGTCCGTCGGGCGTTGCATACAAACCAATGTGATTTTTAAAAGCTGCAAAATAATAAGGGGTTTTTTATTCAATTTATATGCGGGCATACCATAACTGATACTTTCAACTGCTTCAGGGACAATCATCAACACTATTTGTCTAATTTTATTCAAAATAAATTGAACTTCTCCAGGATAAAGCTCGATGTATTCCTCAACTGAATTAATTGACTTCATTTTTTGAATTAAAAATAATGATTTAAAGTAAATTTTAAAAATACTTAAAAATAATTATCTAACAAAAAAAGCTACCTAAAATATTAGATAGCTTTTGGTTCTTAATTCATATTGAACAATACCTTTTTGTTCTTAATTTTTTTCGAAACAACAGATTTACTGTAATTCAATAATGCGTAAACTGTCAATTCAGATGGACTCATTTTCAACTCCGAAGCCCTTGGAGCAGTTTTTTCTGGGTAATTTTTTAACATAGGCAAAGAACATTTAAAATCGTTTTTATTGTTAACGTAGTTTCAACTTACTTAGTATATTCATCAGTAAAAAAAAATACAGATAAAGCCAAATCTTAAAATCATTATTTTTTCACAGTAAATAATTATCTTAGTGAAAATTTTAAAACGCATGTTTAGAAAATTTAGTATAACATTGATTCTTGCATTAAGTTTCTCATCCTTTGTTTATTCTCAATGCAGTGTTGGACAAAAAGAAGTAATTATCGAAATTTTCCCAGATGATTATCCTGATGAAATTAGTTGGAATTTAAAGGAAAATGGAATTCAGATAGCTGCTGGTAATTTTTTATCAGATACAGTTTGCATTGGTGAAAACAGCTGTTTGCAATTTACCATTTTAGATAGTTATGGTGATGGAATTTGCTGTGGACAAGGAAATGGTTCATATAACCTCTACATCAACGGTTCAAATGTTCAAACCGGCGGAAATTATACTTCCTCAGAAACTTATACTGAATCTTGTGCACCAGGATCAATTTGTGAAACTGCAATTCCTATCACAGAGGGAATTTATGCAGCACCGACTTACAATACTTTTTACGCTTTTACACCAGATACAACAGGAAATTATTATCTAACAACCTGCAATCAATCTTCTTGTGATACCAAACTTTGGATTTATGAAAATTGTGGTCCAGCGGTTTTGAATACAGATGGAAATGGCGCTTTTTTATACGACGATGATGGAGCCAATTGCGGCTACGCAGCCGGAATTACTGCTTATTTAATTGCTGGTACAACCTATTATTTAAAAATTGGCTTATATGACAATCAAAGTTGTCCTGGAACAATTGGATTTGAATTGTCATTTTTGGGTGAAATCGTTGGTTGCATGGATCCAAACGCCTGCAATTACAATCCTTTGGCTACTGTTTCCGATGGTATTTGTTATGGAAACGAAACAATTGACTGCAACGGTATCTGCAATGGTGGTTCAGTTGCTGGAGATATGAACGGGAATCAATTAGTTGAATTAACTGATGTTGATGCATTCATTACTGGAATTTTAGATCAAAACATTGTTGGTTCAGATTGCAAAGATTTAAGCAACGATTCTTTTATTTCAGTTTGGGACGCGGCCCTTTCAGCAAATTGTGCCTTAAATGCAGTAAATTGCACTTTTCCAAATGAAAATACAAACTTGGGCGAAACAGTTGAAATTGGATTTACTACAATTAACTCACTTGAACAATCAATTGACATATTCATCAAAAATCCACAGACTTCAATCAGTGGATATGAATTAAATGTTTCAGGAATCGCAATTTCAAATGTTGAAAGTTTAATTGATCAAACGCAATTTCCAAACAATCCTAGATTTAACATAAACGGAACCAAAATCATCGCGCTTTCTATTAATGACAGTTTAATTGATCCTAACAATCAAAACACTCCTTTTTTAAGAGTTCATTTTGATAGTATTACAAATCATTCTATTTGTATTGAAAGCGTGATTCATTGCTTAAATCAAAATTTCCAACCAACAAAAGTAAATTTGATTGACGCATGTATTGAGTTTGTTTCATTGGAGGAAAATCTAATTTCAAATTTTAACATCTATCCAAATCCTGCTAATAATTTGGTAGAAATTGATTTTAAGTCAAGTATTTTTAATCAATCGCAAATTATTGTTGCAGATGCCGTAGGTAGAATTGTTTTTCAAAATAGAATTTTAGATGCTAGCAAACCATTTGAGATTAACACGAGTCTTTATGAAAATGGATTGTACCATATCTCAGTTATAAATGGTAATTTAATTACAACAAAGAAAATGCTAGTTATGCATGATTAATTTGAATAAATTGTTTGGTTCTTAATTTTTAAAACTATTTTAGTATTTTAAAAATAACGCTTATGAAGTATTATTACTTACTCTTTTTGAGTCTTTTTACACTCAATTTTACAAGTCAAGCTCAATGTGTTGCTGGCCAAAAGGAGGTGATTGTCGAAATCAACCCAGACAATTATCCACAAGAGATTTCTTGGATTTTACGAGAAAATGGAGTCCAAGTTGGAAACGGAACATTTACAGGCGATACGATATGTGTAGCTGAAACTTCTTGTATCCAATTTTCAATTTACGATAGCGCAAATGACGGTATTTGTTGTGCATTTGGAACAGGATCATATAATTTATATGTCGATGGTACGGTAGTCCACACTGGTGGAGACTATGGTTCTGGAGAAACATTTTCAACTGGATGTACCCAAGGAACAACGTGCGAAAATCCTTTAACTGCCTCATTGGGAAGCAACACCGCGCCTGCACCTAATACCTTTTATGTATTTACCGCTACCGAAACTGGAATGTATGATATTACTACTTGTGGCTTAAGTACTTGTGATACAAAACTTTGGGTTTATGCAAGTTGCAACAATTATGTTTACAACACTGACAACACAGGAACCATTTTCTATGATGATGATGGAGCTGGTTGTGGAACACAGGCAGGGATTGACGCATATTTAGAAGCAGGTGTAACTTATATTATACGCGTTGGACTTTTTCAAACTGCAACATGCGCAAATCCTATCAATTTCAATATTACTTTCAACGGAGCTGTAACTGGTTGTACGGATCCAACATCTTGTAATTATAATCCTTTGGCAACAGTTTCAGATGGAAATTGCTACTATTATCCAAATCCTAATTGTCCAGCAGGACCTGATTTAACGATTGTTGAAAGCGCAATTGTAAACTCACTTGAAATTCGTCAAGAAGCTGCGACAGCATGTATGGTTGATGAAGGATGTATGAACGGATTTGGTGACAGAACAGTATTGGCGTTTGATACGCACATTAAAAACATCGGCGATTTAGATTATTTTGTTGGAAATCCTACAGACTACCCAAGTCAATTTACTTTTCAAAATTGTCATGGACATGCACATTACGAAGGTTATGCAGATTACATTTTACATAAACCAACAGGTGAATCTATTCCAATCGGTCATAAAAATGGATTTTGTGTGATGGATTTGGAATGCGAAGATGGAGGTACTGCTCAATATGGTTGTTCAAATATGGGAATTACCAAACAATGTGGCGACATTTACAATAAGTATTTAGATTGTCAATGGATTGATATTACTGATGTAGATACCGGTGAATACATCTTGGCAGTAAAAGTAAATTGGGATCATTCTCCTGATGCTTTGGGTCATTATGAAAGCAATTATGATAACAACTGGGCTCAAGTCTGCATTCGAATTACAGAAGATGTAAACGGTGTAAAAGGATATACTTTACTTCCAAATTGTCAACCATATGTTGATTGCGCTGGAACTCCATTTGGAAACGCAATAATTGATTGTGAGGGAAATTGCAATGGAACTGCTGTAAAAGGAGATTTGGATGCAAATCAATTGGTACAAACCCAAGATGCCAACTTATACGTAACAGGAATTTTAAATCAAACGCTGACAACTTCTCTTTGCAAGGATATCAGCAATGATGGAATCATAAGTGTTTGGGATGCCGGTTTAGCTGTGAATTGCGCAGTAAATTCTGGTGGAGTTAATAATTGTGTTTTTCCTAATAGCGTAGTAAATACAACACAAATTGTTGAAATTGGTTACACTTCGATTAATACCGCTGAAGGATACATTGATGTTTACATGAAAAATCCTGACAACAAAGTAAGCGCCTATGAATTAACAGTTTCAGGTATCACCATTTCTGATGCCGAAAATTTAATAAGCGTTGCTAATTACCCTTCTACCCCACAATTTGTAGCTGGTGGAAACAAAGTAATTACGATGTCCTATGTAGACAGTTTGATCCCTAAAAATTTCCAAATTGCGCCTTTGTTGAGAATTTACTACAGTGAAATCACAAGTCCTGATATTTGTGTTGAAAGTGTCGTGCATTTATTAAATGACGAATACCAGCCAACAACCGTAAATTTGATCGAGACTTGCGTGAGCGTAGCAGGAATTGAAGAAAGAGGTATGCCAAGTTTCAATTTGTTTCCAAATCCTTCAAACCTTAATTTGACAGTTGAATTATCAGTGAAGTTGGACGAAAAAGTAATTGTTTCCATCACAGATGCGATGGGAAGAACAGTCGTTTCAAAAACAATGAATCCACTTGAAACTGAGTTAACTTTCAACACAGAAAAATTAGCTGACGGTTTTTACAATGTTGTTTTAAACACTGGAAATGTTCTAAGTGCAAAACCATTCTTGGTGAAACATTAAGCTTTGAAAAGTATTTTTGAAAACCACTTAAATTTATTTTTAAGTGGTTTTTTTATTTAATAACATTCTGTTTCGTTTTCTGATTTATTACTCGTTTATTTGTACTCGAAAATGCATTTTGTAATCTGTGATATAGAAACAACTGGTGGAAGTCCAAAATCGAGTAAGATCACGGAAATTGCTATGTACAAGCACGATGGAGTTAATTTCATCGATGAGTTTGTAACATTGGTAAATCCAGACATGCCAATTCCTGAATTTATTGTTCGATTGACTGGAATAAGCGACAAAATGGTGGAAGATGCGCCTCGTTTTTACGAAATCGGTAAAAAGATCATAGAATTTTCAGAGAATTGTGTCTTTGTTGCGCACAATGTTGGTTTTGATTACGGAATTGTAAGACATGAATTCAAATCATTGGGTTACGACTACAGACGACCACATCTATGCACAGTGCGCGCTTCTCGATATATTTTGCCTGGACATGATTCATACAGTTTGGGCAAATTAACTCGTTCTTTGGGAATCGAATTGAAAGGAAGACATCGAGCTGGCGGAGATGCACATGCCACTGCCCTGCTTTTTGAAATGCTTTTTGCAAAAAGTGAGAAGAACTTGATGACTTTCATGCAAGAAGATTTAAATCCGAAATCTTTACATCCAAATTTGGATTTAGAAGCATTGGAAGAAATCCCCAATAAAACAGGCATCTATAAATTCTTTGATGATGCCAATCGCTTGATTTACATCGGAAAAAGTAAACACATTCGCAAAAGAATTGACCAACATTTAAAAAATACAAAGACAAAAAAAGGCATCGAAATGATGACTGAAATTTGTAGGATTGAATTTGAATTAACTGGTTCAGAATTAATTGCACTTTTGTATGAATCCAATTTAATCAAAAAACACAAACCGATATACAATAGGACTTTACGTAAAAATCTATTTCCTTACGGACTATTTTATTTTGAAGATAGCAACGGATATTTGCATTTGTATATCGACAAAACAGATAAAAAATTAGAAACACCTATAACAACCTTTACTTCTAAGGCAGATGGAGTCAGTTATCTTACATATCAATGCGATAAATTGAATTTGTGTCAGAAACTCTGTGGATTATATAAAACTGAAAACGCTTGCTTTGGTTATCAGATTAAAAATTGTCAAGGTGCATGCATCCAAGAAGAAAAACCCGAAACCTACAATTTGCGTGTGCAATCACTTATCAATCAACTTACCTTCGATGATTCTAATTTTTATATTGTAGAAAATGGACGCGAACGAAATGAAAAATGCATCATTTTAATTGAAAATGGAAGCTATCGCGGCTATGGTTTTGTACCATTTTACGTAATGAAACACAACAATAAAACTTGGAAAAATCACATAGATTTTATGCAAGAAGATCGAGATGCTAGGACAATTTTAAACTATTTTTTGAGAAAAAATCCAGAAATTAACATTGTACATTATTGATTTTTAAAAATTTTCGGTAATTTTAATTACATTCACATAAATAAATCGCTTTAAGGATGATGAAGAACGTTTTCAACCAAAATGATGTTGCTGAAATAATTGAAAGAATTAACAGTTTAACACCTGAATCTCCAGCACAATGGGGCAAAATGTCAGTTTCTCAAATGTTGGCGCATTGCAATGTAACTTATGAATTTATTTATGAACCTGAAAAACACAAGAAACCGGGTGCTTTCATGAAATTCATTTTGAAGTTATTGGTAAAAAGTAAGGTTACAAATGAAGTTTTATACAAGCCGAATAATGCTACAGCACCTGCATTTATTATCAAAGATGAGAAAAACTTTGAAGCAGAAAAAGCTCGTTTGATTGAATACATCAATCGCGCGATGGAATCAGGAGCAGATTATTTTGATAACTTAGAATCTCATTCGTTTGGTAAATTAAATAAGAAAGAATGGAACAATATGTTTTATAAACATTTAGACCATCATTTACGTCAGTTTGGTGCTTGAATTCTATAAATGTTTGGCGATAATTTCTTCTCCCAATTGGTCGTAATCTATTCCGTCAAAATTTCCTGAACTCATCATCAATAATACTTGTTTGTCCCAAGATTGATTTTTAATGAAATTCAAAACTTCTGAAGTTTCTGTCATCACTTTCACCTTTCCACCAAATGCTGATTGTACTTGTTCTTTGCTAATTGGTTCTAGTTTTTTGTGTTTTACAACTTCTGGACTGAAATAAACAATGGCTTCATCAGCTTGATTCATCGCGCCTTCATATTGAGGCAAAAACTCTTTCTTCAAGGATGAAAATGTATGAAGTTCCATGCAAGCAACCACTTTTCGTTGTTGATATTGCTCTTTCACAGCTTTCGTTGTGGCTTTCAATTTTGATGGCGAGTGAGCGAAATCTTTGAACAACACAAATGAAGGCGATTCAACCACTTTTTGTAACCGTTTTCCTGCACCAGTGAAACTTTCCATGGATTTCAAAAAGTCAACACATTCAATTCCCATTGATTTTGCCAAGTGCATCGCACCCATCAAATTTTGTAAATTATGTCCGCCAAAAATCTTTAATGGAAAATGATTTCCTTCAAACTCTAACAAAGTTCCAGTTTCAGTAACTTGATATTTAGGCGTTTCATATGCAACTGAATTGATTCTATCAGCATATTTCTCACCTAATTTCTTCACCTCTAAATCTTCTTGATTGTAAATCAAAGTTCCATTTGGCGTGATTTGCTGACAAAAAATATCAAACTGATCCACATAATTTTCAAACGTTGGAAAAACATTGATGTGATCCCAAGCAATGCCGCTCAATAATGCGACATCTGGTTTGTATAAATGAAATTTTGGTCGCCTGTCGATTGGTGAACTCAAATATTCGTCTCCTTCTAAAATCATAAAAGGAGCATCTTCAGTCAATTTCACCATGCAATCGTATCCTTCTAATTGCGCACCAACCATGTAGTCAGCTTGAACGCCCAATTTTGAAACCGCATGTAAAAGCATCGAAGTAATCGTCGTTTTTCCGTGACTTCCACCAATGACAATGCGTTTTTTATCTTTGCTTTGCTCGTATAAATATTCTGGATACGAATAAACTTGAATTCCTAATTCCTTCGCTTTCAACAATTCAGGATTGTCTTCTCTTGCGTGCATTCCCAAAATGATGGCATCCAAATTAGCTGTGATTTTTTCTGGAAACCAACCAATGGCTGCAGGCAAAACACCTTGTTTTTCTAATCTTGTACGCGATGGTTCAAAAATTTCATCATCTGAACCGGTAACATTTGCGCCTTTTCTACTCAATGCGATGGCTAAATTGTGCATGGCACTTCCTCCAATGGCAATAAAATGAACGTTCATAAGTTTGAATTTTTGAATAAAATGAAAAGTCAAAAGTAAACGAAATCAGACTGAAAAACGCAACCGAAATCACGAACTTTCTCACATTGTATTGTTAGTCTAAATTGATTTTAGGAAAATTTCAAGAATTAAAAACTGTAAAGCAAAAATATTATCGTTTGAAGCAAAATCGAACCATCTAACAAATAAAACTGCAAATGTTTGTTTTTCAAAGATTCACACAATTGAATGAATATTAAAGTGATTCCACCAAATAGCAAAAAAGGCAATTGAAAAAAGGAATTATGAGCAAAGAAAAAAGCAATTCCAATCGCGAAAGCCATTAATATTTTCGAAAATAAAAACGCACGTTTCACGCCTATTTTAGATGGAATCGTAACGATATTGTCTTCAATCAAACCCAACACATCAAAAGGAATTGAAATAGCAGCAAAATATAAACTTTGAATAACTATAAAAATCCAAACTTGGTTGTTTGAAATTTTTAGCGCAGGATTTAACAAACTGAAAATACATCCTGAGATCACCCATACTAAGACAATAATCGGCAATTTTAAAAATGGAACTTTACGCAGATGAATTTTCCATATTAAATCAAATTTGTAGAAAAACGTCAAAAATCCAAGACAACAAAATGCCAGTTTTAAATCTATTTCAAAAAACAAAAAACAGATTAAAGCAATTAAAAGACTTGTAATAACAATCCAAAAGCGAACACTTTGATTTCCGACAACAAATTGCTTAAAATCATTGTAATACCTGAACAGATTATAAGTCGCTAACGTTGAAAAAAATCCAAATAAATACAATTCTAGTGGATAGGAAATCTCAAAAATTTGACTGCAAAAATGAAAAAATGAAACGGTACAAATGGCTATAAATAAATTATAGTCTAACAAGGATTTATGAATCAATTGCAGAATTTTCAAAATTCATAGAATTATTTCATTTGTTATAATTCGAAAAAGAAAGCTGAAATCACTCTTGATTTTCCCAATAATCATTCAAATATGCTTGAATTCTTCTTGAAATAACGTTGAAATATCTTTTGGTGCGATAACCGCCAACCCAAGAAATTCCACGAATGGCATTTGTCAAGAAAATTTCGTCAGCAGCCAATAAATTTTGAGGTAAAATGGTGCATTCATACACTTTTATTCCATGGTGAATCGCCAAATTGATGACTTGCATACGCATGGTTCCAGCCAAACAACCTTCGTCCAAACTTGGAGTATAAAGTACGCCGTTGCTCACCACAAACAAATTGGAATTTGAGCTTTCTAAAATCCCACCTTTTTCATTACTCAACAACAAATCATCCAGGTTTTTCTCGCGTGCAGCGATGGCAGACATCACATACAACAAACCATTTTTCGTTTTGAAATTTGACAAGAAATTCTTCTGTTTTTTCATGTCCATGTAAATGTCCACTTCCAAACCTTTGGAATTCAATTCAAAATAATTGGCTTCATATGGATAAACCTCAATGAAATAAGAAACTTCGTTTGTATCAGGAAAATAGGTTCCGCCAGCTGCGCGATCAATTGAAACACGGCACTTCCCTCCTTCTTGAATATTGGATTTTTGAATTAAATCTTTGATTTTCGTTTCAAAAAATTCTGCAGTAAAAAAAGCAGGAATACGCATTTTCAAAGCTTTGGCACCTTCTTGAATTCTGTTAAAATGATTAACAAAATTGATTGGTCGCCCATTCATGATTCTGACACTTTCAAAAAGTCCATCACCATATAAATAAGATCTGTTTCCAGCAGCAATCGTTGCACCAGTATTTGGCAAAACGACACCATTATTGTTCACGTATAAAACACTCATTTTTATCTGAAAATGTAATTGACTAACTCTTTTCCTTTGTCAATATTAATAATTAAAATGTAAATAATGCCAAAAACAGCTCCACCAATGTGCGCGTCGTGGGCAATTTTACTTCCACCTCGTTTAAATGCGTAATACTCAAAAGCCAAATACAAAGGTCCAAAAATGTAACCTGGAACCATTATTGGCAAAAATATCAGTCCCATTTTTAACGGAGGATACCAAATAACAGAAGCGAAAATTACCGCAGAAACAGCCCCTGAAGCGCCAACAGAATAGTAAGTATCACTGTCTTGATTTCTGACATAAGGCCAAAGTGTTGCAAATAATCCTCCTAAAATATACAAACCACCAAAAATGATTTCTCCTTTGGCAGCGCCGTAAGTAAAAATCAAATCTCTTTCCATAAATTCTCCAAACATGTAAAATGAAAACATATTGAAAAACAAATGTCCCCAATCTGAATGGACAAACATATGGGTAAAAAACCTTTCCTTTTGATTGTAATGTTTCGCCAAATAAGGGGAAAATGACATTTTGTAAGCAAAATCTTTGGAATTAAATCCTTGCATTGAAACAAGAACAGTAATTCCAATAATGATGTAAGTAATGATTGGCATTTATTATTAATGATTTGGTTTGTAGTTTTTTAACTTAAACATGAATACATTTCGTGTAAAAATAACTAATTTCACGACGTTATGGCAAAAATTACATCTTTCATTCCTTTCTTTTTATGCTTTTTTTTGGTTTTATTCAGCTGTCAAAATGAACAAAAGAAAGTTGAATTTCTAGATCAAAATATTAGCGTAGAAAAGAAATTAGAGAAATTATTGGATGTCAATAACCTAGCAGAAATTGGAATTGATAAAGATGGACAACAATTGCTTTTAGATTTTTACAAAGCAAGAAATTTTAAGCCAATTTGGTGCGAAAAAGAAAAACTCTCTTCGACTGGACAAATTCTTGCAAATTATTTGAAAACTCCGATTGCATTCGGACTTCCAAGCAAAAGATTTTCGGCATTAAAATGGGACAGCGTTTATCAACTCAAAAATGAAATTATCATTACAGCAATGCTAGCTCGTATGAAAGTTGATTTAAAAATAGGCGTTTTAGATACTGCGACAAAAAGTTTGCGACCAATTCAGTATGTAAATTTAGATTCTTTAAAAATCACTTTAAATTTTCCATCAACTGAAAATGAGATTGCTGCGAAAATTATCTCTTGGGGTCCAGCTGATACCAATTATCAAAAATTAGCTTACGGCTTATTTTATTTTGCATTTTCACATCCACTGGAAAACAATGAATTAAAAGTTCCAACAGTCAAAAAAGATTCAATCAATTCAATCATTCAAGCAAAAAAATCACTTTATAATAAAGGATTTTTAGCTATAGAAAATGTAAATGATTCACTATTCGTCATTGCTTTGAAAGCTTTTCAAGATGAAAATGGACAGCAAAAAGATGGCGTGGTAGGTACAAGCACCGCTTTAGCACTAGAGGAAACAAATCTTCATCGTTGCAGGAGAACTGCTTTGGCAATGGAAAAATGGCGATGGAAAAGTGCTTTCCCAGAAAAATACATTTATGTTAACATTCCAGAATTCAAATTGAGATTTTACAATGCTGACACGCTTCGAAGTGAAAACAAAGTAATCGTTGGAAAACCAGATCATCAAACACCAGAATTCACTGCAAAAGTGAGAACCATTGTCGCTTTTCCATATTGGAATGTTCCTTATTCAATTACAAGCAAGGAAATTTTGCCAGACGTGAAGCGAAATCCAAATTATTTCAAACGCAATCGCATGAAAATTTACCGTCGCGGTGAAGAAATTGATCCTTCAACGGTGAATTGGAAAAAAATCAGAGAAAATACCTTTCCGTATTCCGTAAAACAAGATCCTGGAACACATAATTCTTTGGGAATCATCAAGTTTGAATTTAGCAATAAATATGGTGTTTATGTGCACGATACGCCAAGCAAAGGTTTATTCAATACAACCGTCAGAACCTATTCGCATGGTTGCGTGCGTTGCGAAAATCCTGTAGATTTGGCTAAGATGGTTTTAACTCAAGACGAAAACACCATGATTCCAGATAGTTTGGATAGTATCATGTCAAGAAAAGTAAATTTCCCTATTCACTTAAAAAGATCTTTTTTGATACAATTTGATTACATCACTGTAATTCCAAATAACAAAGGCGGATTATTGTTTTTAAAAGACGTTTATTTCAAAGATGAAAAGTTTCTGAAATGGATGTTTTAAGCTAAATATTTTAAAATCAAGCCTTTAATAATAATTCAAATTTCTTTCTTCAGTAAACATCCCTATCATTCAAGAAAGCTTGATACCTTTGTGACTGAAATTAAACGCAAAATATGTCAATCAAATCACTTGTAATTCGCAAAAACAAACAAAATTCAGTTGAACGATTTCATCCTTGGATCTTTTCTGGAGCGATAGAAACTGACACTTCTGATATTGTAGAAGGAGAATTGGTTGATATTGTTGGTCATAAAGGACAATTTATTGCACGTGGACATTTTCAGCCGAGTACAATCGCTGTGAGAGTTTTGACATTTACCGACAGACCAATTGACCAAGATTTTTACAATGAAATGGTTCGAAATGCCGTTCAAATGCGTTTAAATTTGAATTTGTTAAACGAAAAGAACAACATTTTTCGATTGATTCACGGCGAAGGCGATTCTTTGCCTGGTTTGATCGTAGATTTTTACAATGGAGTTGCTGTTATTCAATGCCACAGTATTGGAATGTATCGCGATTTAAATTTCATTTCTTCAGGATTACAAAGGGTTTTGGGCGATAAATTGATTGCAATTTATTCCAAATCAAACGATACTTTACCGGCTCGACTTGAAATCGTAAACGAATATGTTTATGGTACTTGCGAAACACCTCACGTTGCTTTAGAAAACGGTGTGAAGTACAATATTGATTGGGTAAATGGTCAAAAAACAGGATTTTTTATCGACCAAAGAGAAAATCGAAATTTGATTGCAAAATATGCACTTGGAAAAAAGGTTTTGAACACTTTTTGCTACTCTGGAGGATTCAGTCTCTCTGCAATTTCTGGTGGAGCAACTTTCGCTCATTCATTGGATAGTTCCAAAAAAGCGATTGAATTGACAGATGAAAATGTAATTTTAAATGAGATGGGTTCCAACCACAAGTCAATCGTGGCGGACACCATGGAATATATCAAAGAATTACCTGAAGAATACGATATTATTGTACTTGATCCTCCAGCATTTGCCAAGCACAGAGACAAACGTCACAAAGCAATTCAAGGTTATAAAAGATTGAATGCTCATGCGATTCGTCAAATTAAACCTGGCGGATTGATTTTTACATTTTCGTGCTCCCAAGTCGTCGATAAATTCCTATTCAACAATACAATCATTGCAGCAGCGATTGAAAGTGGTCGTAAAGTGAGAATCATTGAACAATTACACCAACCAGCAGATCATCCAATCAATGCGTTTCATCCTGAAGGTGAATATTTGAAAGGATTGGTTATCCAAGTAGATTAATTAAATGCTAGATTTAAGATATAAAACCATTTTGGGAGTTGCGCTTCCATTGATGGTTTCCAGTTTTATTCAATCCATTGTACTGCTCACAAACGCTGGTTTTTTGAGTCGCTACGACACGTTGGCATTTGATGCCAGTGGAAATGCTGGACTAATATATATCACAGTGTTTGCAGCATTAATGGGAATGAGCGACGGATCTCAAATCTTAATCGCTAGAAGAATTGGCCAAGACAAAAGCCATGCTGTTGGTCGAATTTTCGGCACTTCTGTTTTCACGATGTTTCTTTTTGGAATCGTCATGTTTTGCTTGATTTATTTCCTGATGCCCATTTTGTTGCCGATGTATTCCAAACACAATGATTTGGCTCAGGCACAAATTTCATTTTTATCAATCAGAAGTTTTGCCATCTTTTTTGGCGTCATCACGCTTTCCATTCAGGCTTTTTTCTATGCCATTGGAAAAACATGGGTTGTTCTAATCAGTGCAATCATCGTCGCTTTATCGAATGTTTTGATGGATTATCTGTTCATTTTTGGTTGGGATTTTATTCCAGAAATGGGACTAAAAGGCGCAGCAATCGCATCTACTTGTGCTGAAGGTTTAGGAATGTTGTTTCTGCTACTATTTCTAATTTTCTCGAAAGAAGTCAAACAATACGGACTTTTTTTTCATTTCGCTTTTCAGTTCAAATCGTTTATCGAATTATTGAAAGTTGGAATTCCCTTGTTTTTGCAAAGTTTCATGGCATTGGCCACTTGGACGATTTTCTTTACTTGGATTGAACAAATGGGAAAATCAGATTTGACAATCGCACAAAATATTCGAGCGATTTACTTTTTAGCATTTGTCCCTATTTGGGGATTTGCGGCAACAACCAAGACATATATTTCACAGTATCTTGGTAGAAACGATTTTGGCTCGCTTAAAACTATCCAACGAAGAATTCAATTTTTGACCATCATTTTCTTACTTGTTTTCTTCCACGGCTCTTTTCTTTATCCAGAAAAACTAATCAGCTGGATCAATCCTGAAGAAGCATACATTGAAAAAAGTGCAGATATTTTACGATTTGTCTCTGGATCGATTTTTATTTTTGGATTAATCTCCGTCAAATTTCAAACGGTCAATGGTTCAGGAAATACGATGGTGAGTTTTGGGATAGAATTTTTGAGCGTTTTCACTTACACTTTGGGTGCTTACATATTAATAAAGGTGTTGCATGCAGATATTTTTTGGGTTTGGTCGGTTGAATACATTTATTTTTGCACACTCGGAACCGCATCTATTTTATACCTGAAATTTTTTAACTGGAAAAACACACAAATATGATGAAGAAAGATTTTCGCATTGTTTTCATGGGAACACCTGATTTCGCTGTTGGGATTTTAGATGGTTTAATCGCCAATAAATTTAACGTTGTTGCCAGTATTACGGCGCCAGACAAACCTGCAGGAAGAGGTCAAAAAATCTCCGAAAGTGCTGTGAAAACATTTTGTGTCGAAAATGATATTCCAGTTTTACAACCAACAAACTTAAAAGATGAAACATTTGTGCAATCTTTGAGCGAATTAAATGCCGATTTATTTGTTGTTGTCGCTTTCAGAATGCTTCCTGAAGTAATTTGGAACATGCCACCAAAAGGAACAATCAACCTGCATGCTTCACTCCTACCGCAATATCGTGGTGCTGCACCAATCAATTGGGCAATTGTGAATGGAGAAAATGAAACTGGCGTAACGACTTTCTTCATTGAAAAGGAAATCGATACAGGAATGGTTATTGAAAGAGCTTCTATTTCTATAGGAGAAAATGAAACCGCTGGCGAATTGCACGATAGATTGATGAATTTAGGAAGAGAATTGGTTGTCAAAAGCGTTGCGCAAATCGAAGATGGTTCTGTGGTGCGCACTTCTCAAGATAGTTTGATAGAATCCAATTTACGTTCTGCACCAAAAATTTTCAAACCGATGTGTGAAATCGATTGGAATCAAAATGTGCAAACGATACACGATTTTTGTCGTGGTTTTTCTCCATATCCTACTGCATGGACAACTATTATCAACGAAGGACGAAATGAATCCAAGTCAGTAAAGATTTTCAGAACTGAAAAAACTGAAATTCCAGTCGAAAATTCTAAACTATTAAAAAAGGATGCTGAAGGATTACTTTTCCCCTGCAATGATTTCTATTTAAGAATTACAGAAATTCAACCTGAAGGAAAGAGAAGAATGACGCACAAAGAATTCGCTGCGGGCTACAACTTCAACGATTGGAAAATCTAGCATTTACAATTATTACAAGGTTCCGTCTGCTGTTTTTCCTTTAAAAGACTGATTTTTTCACTCTCTTTAAAAAAATAGTTGAAAATTATTTTTTTCAAAACAAATAGTAGCAAAATAACATTAAACAACTAGAAAACAAACACATAAGCACTAAATAGACCTTATTGTCTTATTAACAAGAATTGACATTTTTCAACAAATCACTTTTTTTTTAGTAAAAAGTCATGCTACGCATAGATATTCGGTTATATTTGTTTCGATAAATTAATAGAAAAATTTTCTAAAAACCAAAAAACTATGAACAAAGCAGAATTAATCGATGCAATTGCAAACGAGTCTGGATTGTCTAAAGCAGATTCAAAAAAAGCATTGGACGCATTTGTAAGCGCTACTTCAGCAGCATTGAAAAACAACGATAGAATTTCTCTAGTAGGATTCGGTTCTTTTTCAGTTTCTGAAAGAGCTGCAAGAACAGGTCGTAACCCACAAACTGGTAAAGAAATTCAAATCGCTGCTAAAAAAGTGATTAAATTTAAAGCTGGTTCTGAATTAACTGACGGAGTTAACTAATCAGTTTTTACAAGAAATTAAAGAGGTGTGCTAATGTATACCTCTTTTTTTTGTCCCATTTTTTCCTGAAATCAATTTTTAAATTGAGATTTACCCAAGCAACAATTTTCCTTTCTTGAGCGCACTTCAAAATGCTTCAATAGATAAAAATTCCTTCATCGCATAGCTATACCGCAACGCTTCAAACCTTTTCTTGTAAGACATAAGTTATTAATTAATAATGTTTTAATTTTAGATCGCAAATATTCTTATAAAAATTTAGTACTATGTAATACATAATACCATTTATTATATATATCTTTGTTTAACAAAACGAAAAACATGAGTTTAGAAAATACAAAAGCCCAAATGCGAAAAGGAATTTTGGAGTTTTGCATTTTATCGATTTTGAAAGACAAGGAAGCATATCCATCAGAAATCATAGAAAAGCTTAAATCGGCAAAATTGATTGTGGTGGAAGGAACACTTTATCCCTTGTTGACAAGATTAAAAAATGAAGAACTTCTTACCTATCGTTGGGAAGAATCGAACGCTGGACCTCCAAGAAAATATTATGCATTAACGAAAATCGGAAAAGCATTCTTAGAAGAATTAGACGCCACTTGGGATGATTTGCAAATGGCAGTAAATAAAATTGTTAAAAATTGACATTATGAAAAAGACTATCAGCATTCACCTCGTCGGTTCCAATTTTTTGGTAGAAGAAGATGCGTACGAGCTAGTTAAAAACTATTTGGACAGATTAAATGAATCGTTAAAAAATTCACTTGACAAAAAAGAAATTTGTGAAGATGTTGAACTCAGAATTGCAGAGCTCGCAACAGCTTATCTATCAGAGAAAAAGCAAGTGGTAACATTCGAAGAAATGTCAACAATCATTGCCACTTTAGGTCAACCAGAAGATTTTTTAGAAGATGAAATTCCTAATGATAATAATAAAGAAGATAAAACAACAGAAAAGATTTTTAGCAAAAAAGAAAGACGCTTATTTCGCGACACAGAAAATTCAGTCATTGCTGGTGTTTGCTCAGGTTTAGCAGCTTATTTCAATATTGACACTGTTGTTTTGAGAATTATTTTCATTTTGTTGGGTTTTGCAGGTGGATTTATTATCCCATTTTACATCATTATGTGGTTCATTGTGCCTAGTGCAAGAACAAACATTGATCGATTGCAAATGCAAGGAAAACCAATCAATCTGGAGAATTTAAAGGATGAATTTCAAGAAGCAACGAACAGATTTTCGAAATCATCAAAGAAATTTGAAAGAGAAATTTCAGACAAAGACAGTCCTTTGCGACAAAAAATCACGCATATTAGTTCGATTTTCACTAAAATAATTGGTGCGGCATTTTTAATTTTTGGAAGTCTTTTACTCATTGGATTGTTAACATTCACTTTTGTCGATTGGGAGGTGTTGCACATAGAAAAAAATGGTTTCCAATTAAATTTCAATCAATTTTGTGAACTCTTCATTGTAAATGAAACAAGTGCTTTTTACCTTTGGATTGGTATTTTGATTTCAGGATTGGGCGTGGTTTCCCTCCTATTATTGCAAGGTGCAAAATTGATTTTTCACTTGCAATCAAAATGGATAAAAATTGTCAAAGTCGTACTTTTCATTGTTACTTTTTCTGGAATTGGAATAATATTTTTGGAAGGAAGTCAAACCGGTGCTGATTTTACAAATCGAGGAGAATTTGAACAGATTTTAGGACCAGACACAACCAATGTTTTGACTGTTGAAATTGTAGATAGAAATATGACAAACAATATCCACAATGACGATGACTTTGACTTTGAAGGTTTTCAAATACTTGAAAATAAAATCATTCAGTCTGGTATTAGCATCGATTATTCACTTTCTGAAGATTCATTATTCCATGTCTACATTGAATTAAGTGCATTTGGTAAAACAAATTCCATTGCTAATCAACGAAGTAAAAATATCAAACATACCATTTCGCTTGAAAATCACAATTTAAAGATTTCACCCAATTATTCTTATTCAATAAAAGATAAAATTCGTGGTCAAACGGTGATGCTAAAAATCGCTATTCCTGTTGGAAAATCGGTGCAATTCAGAAATACAATTGTACACTCAGAAGACATCAAAGACAGCGGTTTTATTAATCGATATGGAGATTACGAACATTTCGAACACGAGGATTAATTTTTTCATTGCAGGATTGAGATAAAGAAGTGTTTTTTTCTCAATCCTGTTACTTCTCATTGAAATTGAATTATAACTTTGTAACATAAAGTAAAAACCATGGATATTTTAGCACAAATTGCATTAATTGTATTACCTGCAGGAGCAGTTTTATTCACTGTCGTTCTATTTTTGAGAAAACAAAGTGAAAAGGATTTGAGAAATATACAAATTGAATTAAAGAAAGAGCGACAATCATTTTTCTTGCCGAATCGTGTTGAAGCTTATCAACGTGCTGTTCTATTGATGGAAAGAATTTCACCTAATTCTTTAGTAATGAGGTTACATAACCCTGGCTTGCCAGCTAAAATGATGCAAGCAGAATTATTGAAAGCAATCAGAGAAGAATATGACCACAATGTGGCTCAACAAATTTTTATCTCGCCTAAGGCCTGGGAAATGGTTCGGAATTCAAAAGAAGAAACAATTAAAATCATCAATATTGCAGGCGGACAGATGTCAGATATTTCAATGGCATTAGATTTAAGTGCGAAAATTTTTGAAATCACCGCAGAAGTTGGACAATTACCAACAGAAATCACAACTGAATTTTTGAAAAGAGAATTGCAAGAGTTGTTTTAGATTATTAGTTTGATTAAGTCTTTGCTTCGCACTCACTTCTCGGTTGACTGCGTCGATGTTTGAATTCTTAAATTGACAAATAATGTTTATTTGACAAATACATTTTCTGTCCATACATTTAGATTTTAACACTAAACAATCTGTGTATCTTCGGCTTTTCTGAATGCATTTTTTGGCTTAAATCGCTGATTTTATATTGAAAAATGTTTTTTTTGAGTGAAATATTCAATTTAAGATATTATGCAACAAGGAATCGATTATCTATTTTACAAGGATATCAAAATGATGTCATCTCAATCGCCATTGAAGCAAATTGATGGTGTTTTTATTGGTACAAAGAATTATGTATTTATCATCCCAAAAAAATCTACTGGATTTTATTATTTAGTTACAACTTTTAAATCACACCAATATTTTGCTGATAGTAGTATTGATGACGGTTGTATTAAATTAATTGCTGAGGCAACTTCAGTTGAAAATCTTGAAAATACTTTCATTGAACTACTAGAAAATGATTCTAAAAATGTACATAAAATTGCCGATAAATCCTGGTTTAAACTAAACAAATTTTTCAGCACCTTTAATTTTAGATTTGGAAGTTCAAAATTGAACTATTCCGCATGCATAATCAAAGGAAAAGATAACGGCAACGAATTAAAAACATTTTACGCTGATATAATTCAATAAAATAAACGCTAATTTATGATATGTAGTAACTTACCCTAGGAGGTAAGTTCTACTTGTCGCGTTTTTAAAAAAAATCTGCTACATAATTTGAATTTTACCACACCTATTTTACAACCTTTGGTTACTTTTTCGAAAACCTTTAGTCTTGCAGATTTTGTACAGTATTGGATACAAGTTTTATTCAATTCACAAATATAAAAGCTACTTTCTTTTTACATAAAGTGATTCATATTGATCAACCCATTGTTGAACAGTCATTTTGCGCATCAATTCTGCAATTAAATCGTATGGAATTTGATCCATTTTTTTGAATCGCATGCAGCTTTTTCCCATGTCCAATTTGGCTTTGGAGTGTTTAGGATATTCTTCTTGAAACCAAGTCAATAACTCAGGACTTCCATAAATACCCATGTGATACAAAGCAATGTTGTTTTTTTGCGATGCCACATTCATAAAAGGCAAAGGCAATTCAGGTGTGCAATGATATCCTGAAGGATAAGTGCTGTGAGGTACAACATATCCAATCATTCCATAACTCATTGTTTCATGGAATCCTTCAGGAATATTTTCCAAAATGACCGCTCTTAATTTTTGCATTGCCTCCTTTCTGTCTTCTGGCAATTCTTCCATATAAGCTTCAACTGTAGCTGCTTTACTTTGCATAATTTGAAATTTATAATTTGTCTTAGAACAAATATAGTTTTTTAAAATTGACTCAAAAAAAATCCCAATACTGAATTTCAATATTGGGACTCTTAAATCAATATACTTTTAAGCTTTTGTTTGCTCGTTGTTTAATCGCTTTTTTCTTTTCTTCATAAATTTCGCTACATTTTCTGTAATAAACAATGAAAGTAGTGATAAGAGAATTATACTACCTATTTGCGCATAAGTATTTGCCATTTCGAATTTCGGCAAATTGAACGAGAATTCAATCTCGTTATTTCCAGCAGGTAGTTCAATTCCTCTCAACAAATAGTTTGTTTTGCGAATATCAACTTCTTTTCCGTTGACAGTTGCAGTCCAGCCTTCCGGATAATAAACTTCAGAGAAAACTGCAAATTGCTTGCTGCTGCTATTAGATTGATAAGTTATTTTATTTGGCGCATAGGAAGTCATTTGAATCGTTCCTTCACCTGAATATGTCAATGAAGATAATTTTTGCGCTTCTGACTTCAACATTACGGCTTCTTCATTTGGTTTGAATTCGTCTGAAATAGACATTTCAACCATTTTCAAGAAAGATTTTGCTGTATCCAATTGTAAAGCTGACGCCATGATCCAATTGGTTTTACCGTTTACATCCATCACAAAGCAAGCTTTCACGCCTTCTGGCAAACCATTTTGTAAACGCACTTCAATGGTATCTCCTTGTAAAACATATTTGATTTCTTCAGAGCCATAAGCATTTCCATTTTTAATCGGCACATTGTTGACCAATAAACTTCCAACACCTATATTTTTTAAATCAAATTGATTACCCAGTGCTCTAATTTCTTGATCTGGTGTAGCAAATGTTGCAATTTTTCTTACCATCCATGCATTTCCTAAAGCTGTTGGATTTGGATTGGTAGTCACAATTCCTTGTTTGTCTTGTTGCATAAAATATTTAACATTCAACATGTCATATACTTTGTTATTCATTTTAGACAAATGATAATCAAATACATTTTGAATATTTCTCAATTTAGCACCGTGATATCCACCCAAAGATTTATGGAAATAGGCTGCATTTGAACTGTTAAATCCTCCACTTAAATCAAAAACCCTGTAATTTGTATTTCTATTTAAAGCAGCAAATTTATATGCATTTTCAACTCTTCTTCTATCTGCTCCTTCATATCCTAATTCGTCAGCTTTGGCTTTTCCCTCTCGCAATCCAGCATCAACTTTGGCTTTCAAAGAAGGACTTTCGGCTAATTCATTTTCTAAAATAGTTACATCTGCGGGTGACTCGGCAATTGGATAAAGGGTATTCACTCTATAGTCCCAAAATTTATAACCGGAACCCTCTTCTTGTGAACCTAGGTAATTTCGATCTACAGGAACCAAATCTAAAAGAATGAAAAAAGCCAATAATATTACTGTAACTTCGTTTGGTAATTGAGTATAAAAGAAAATAGCGATAGCTCCAATTGCCAAGACTAAAAACAAAATCGAGCGATTCATACTTGAGTCAAAAATCGCTTTTCTTGCTACTTGTAAATTTTCAAATCGTTTTTCAGCTGGCTGCACTTGGGCATCGATGAATGCATTTACTTGTGCTGTGTTTTTTGGATCAATTTGATATTGTGCCATTTGCTCTGGAGACAAACTCATCACTTGATTTCTCATGTAAGCAGGCAAATTCGCCATCTGGTCTTTTTCTGCTTGAGAAGTATAGCCATCTCCCAAACCAACAAATTTCATTCCTAACAAGAAAATGAACATAGCACCGGAAGTAATTAAAAATAATTTCTTTTTCTCCTTCAATGATTCTTTTTCCTTGTACAACAAATTCAAAAATAATACACCTAAAAGGGGAATACATAATTCTACCACCACAATAATAATTGTTGGTGCTCTAAATTTATTGTAGCCTGGAACATTCTCTAAAAAGAAATCTGTCAAACCCATGAAGTTTTTACCCCAAGAAAGAGCTAGAGCTAACAGGGTCACTCCGAAAAGAGCCCATTTGACAGGTGTTTTTAGGAAAACCAAACCAAGCAGACCAAGGAAAACAACAATAATACCTATATAAGCCGGTCCAGAAACTTGTGGTTGATCTCCCCAGTAAGATGGACTACTGTTTAACAAATCATTGATTTCAGAACTTGACAAGTCCATGTTTTCAACTTGCTCTGAAAAGTGAGTATTGGCAATTGCACCTGGAGCTGAACCTTTGATGTATGGTGAAAGAATCGTAAAAGTTTCGCCGATACCATTGCTATATTGGGTAACATAATCTTTATCTAATCCGGTAGTTGCATTTGATTTATTTGAAGTTCCATCTGGATTCATCGTAATATCGTTAGCTCCACGAATTGAATGAGTTGAATAGTCATTTGTCAAGGCGATATTTCCATAGTTAATCATTAATGCTAATGCGTATGCACCAACTATTCCAGCAGTTGCAATGAAAAAATGCTTGAAATTTTTCTTTAAAAAAGCATCAACAAAGAGCGCTAGTCCCAACCCAAGCAAAAGAATTCCTAAATAATAAGTGACTTGCAAGTGATTTACACACATCTCCAAAGTCATAAAAAGTGCTGAAAGTATGGCGCCCCATTTTATATTTCGCTGGTAAGCAAGAAAAAAACTTCCGACAACTGGAGCCATAAATGCAACAGCCAAGGCTTTTGTGTTGTGTCCTGCCTGAATAATTATAATATCATAACTTGCAAATCCAAATGCAATTGCACCCAAGAAACCAACCCAAGGATTGATTCTCAAACAGATGGCTAAAACATAGAATCCAAGCATATAGAGCAAGGTAATTCCTGCTGGAGGAGGCAACATCTCTAAAAACTGATCTAAACCACCTTTGATAAAGTTACCAGCATAGATGACTGAAATCTGAATTGATGGCATTCCTCCAAACATTGAATTTGTCCACAAGGTTTCTTCACCCGTTTTTTCTCGATGATTCACAATCTCATGGGCGGCACCACTGAATTGCTCAATATCATGCTGTTTCAATCCATAGCCTGAAAATTGAAGACTAAAATAGCTGCATGTAATTACGACCATCAAAGTAACAATGGCAAAATGAGGCCAATACTTATTGAAAAATTGCTTTAAATTCATAATTTATCTTGAATTTGGAAGATACAAAAGACTGAAAATCAAATATATCTTACCGATTAATTAATGCTATTGTTTTAATATTTTCTTTAAATTTCGCTATGAAGATAATGATTGCTAGCAAGGTAATGAAATGAAAATAAAAAAATCCATGAAAATTCGATTCCATGGATTTTTTTAAACTTTATTTTTCAATTCTTTACTTCTTCATAATCAACATCTTCAAAGGGTTCACTTGATTTGGCAGTTTTACCAACCAATATTGTTTTTCCTTTATTCTTTTCAACGTATTTTCTTTGCTTTTCTAATTGATCACGCTCAGCTTTACCTCTATTTTGTTCGTCAATATTTCTTTTTGCAATCATCAATTGGCCCATGAATCGAAGTACAACTATGACTCCAATGATGATTAATATCATTCTTAATACGCCCATTTTTTTAACGAGATAAATGCATGTTTCTCTCTGAATAAATCTTTGTAAAGAAAGGGTCTTTCAATGTTTTAATAAAACGAATTCCCTCCCCAGTCGATTTCATTTCAGGTCCTAATTCTTTCTTTACATCAGGAAATTTTTCATAGGAGAAAACTGGAATTTTAATCGCATATCCTTCTTTTCTAGGTTGGAAATTGAAATCTTTAACTTTAGAGTGTCCCAACATCACTTTCGTTGCATAATTGACATAAGGTTCGTCATATGCTTTTGCTATAAAAGGAACTGTTCTTGAAGCTCTTGGATTGGCTTCAATTACATACACTTTGTCGTCTTTAATCGCGAATTGAATATTGATCAAACCAACTGTTTTCAATGCCAAAGCAACTTTTTTAGTGATTTCTTCTATTTGAAGTAAAACGAAATCTCCTAAATTGTAAGGAGGAAGTACTGCATAAGAATCTCCAGAGTGAATTCCAGCAGGTTCTATGTGCTGCATAATTCCAATGATGTAAACATCTTCGCCGTCACAAATCGCATCTGCTTCAGCTTCAATGGCTCCACCGATAAAATGGTCTAACAAAATTTGATTTTGTCCCATTTCTCCGATGATGTCCACCACATGGTGTTCCAATTCTTCTTCGTTGATGACAATTTTCATTTTTTGTCCACCCAAAACGTACGATGGACGCACCAATAATGGGAAACCTAAATCTTTCGAAAGTTCAATCGCTTGTTCAGCATCTTGTACAATTCCGTATTTAGGGAATAAAATATTGTTTTCTTCTAAGACTTTAGAGAAACGACCTCTATCTTCCGCTAAATCTAGCGCTTCGAAGCTTGTTCCTAAAATCTTGATTCCGAATCTTTCTAATTTTTGCGCTAATTTCAAAGCAGTTTGTCCACCTAATTGCACAATCACACCCTCAGGTTTTTCATGCTTGATGATGTCGTAAATGTGCTCCCAGAAAACTGGCTCAAAGTATAATTTATCAGCAGTATCAAAATCTGTAGAAACAGTTTCAGGATTACAATTGATCATAATTGTTTCGTAACCACATTCTTTTGCAGCTAAAACACCATGTACACAACTGTAGTCAAATTCAATTCCTTGTCCAATTCTGTTTGGTCCTGAACCCAACACAATTACTTTTTTACGATCTGAAGCGACGCTTTCGTTTTCGTACTCAAAAGTACTGTAATAATAAGGCGTTTGTGCTTCAAATTCAGCTGCACAAGTATCAACCAATTTGTAAACACGTTGAATTCCCATTTCAGTACGTTTGTTGTAAACTTCTGATTCTAAACAACGCAACAAATGAGCGATTTGTCTGTCCGCGTAGCCTTTTTGTTTGGCTGTAAACAACAAATCTTTGGGTAAATTCCCTAAATGGAATTTCTCAATTTTTCTCTCAAGTTTGATTAAATCCTCAATTTGTTTCAAGAACCAAACATCAATGCGCGTTTTTTCGTGAATCGTTTTAAAAGGAATTCCCAATTTAATCGCATCATAAACATGAAATAATCGGTTCCAACTTGCATTTTCCAATGAGTATAAAATGGCAGCTTGATCGGTCAATTCTTTGCCATCAGCACCCAAACCATTTCTATTTATTTCCAGTGACTGACAAGCTTTTTGCAATGCTTCTTGAAAAGATCTTCCAATTCCCATTACTTCTCCCACAGATTTCATTTGAAGACCTAATCTTCTGTCTGTTCCTGGGAATTTATTGAAATTCCAACGCGGAATTTTAACGATTACATAGTCCAACGTTGGTTCAAACAACGCCGATGTATTTTTAGTAATTTGATTGCTTAATTCATCCAAGTGGTAGCCAATCGCCAATTTTGAGGCAATTTTCGCAATTGGATAACCTGTTGCTTTCGAAGCCAATGCTGACGAACGAGAAACACGTGGATTTATTTCAATCGCAATAATATCTTCCGCATCATCCGGAGAAACAGCAAATTGAACGTTACAACCTCCAGCAAAATTTCCGATGGAACGCATCATTTTGATGGCCATGTCTCGCATTTTCTGGTAAGTCGTGTCTGACAAAGTCATTGCAGGAGCTACTGTAATTGAATCCCCTGTGTGTATTCCCATTGGATCAAAATTTTCAATCGAACAGATAATCACCACATTGTCATTTGAATCACGCAATAATTCTAATTCAAATTCCTTCCATCCCAACAAAGCTTTGTCAATCATTACCTCGTGTATAGGAGAGAGTTGTAGACCACGTTCCAACAATCCATCGAATTCTTTCGGGTCGTGAACGATTGATGCACCAGCTCCACCTAAGGTGTAAGATGCTCTGATACAAAGTGGAAAACCAAATTTTTGCGCAATTTCTTTTCCTTCAAGGAATGATTTTGCGGTTTGTTGTGGCGCCATTGGAACGTCGATTCTTCCCATCAATTCACGAAAAGCTTCTCTGTTTTCGGTAATTTCAATCGCTTTGATATCAACACCAATCATTTCTACGCCATATTCTTCCCAAATACCCATTTCCTCACATTGAATCGCTAGATTCAAAGCGGTTTGACCTCCCATGGTTGGCAAAACAGCGTTGATTTTGTGTTTTTGAAGAATTTCGATGATACTTTCTGGTTCCAAAGGCAACAAATAAACATTATCCGCAACGACTTTATCAGTCATAATGGTTGCTGGATTAGAGTTTATCAAGGTTACTTCGATTCCTTCTTCTCTCAAAGAACGTGCGGCTTGCGAACCTGCATAATCAAATTCACATGCTTGACCGATAACTATTGGACCGCTACCGATAATTAAAACTGACTTAATTGATTGATTTTTTGGCATTTTATGCGCTTTATGGATTCAATTTGACAATACTTACCTACAAATTGAGCGCAAATTTACTGCAAAATTTAGGGTTTCGCACTATAAAATCATGTGCAGTTTTTAACAATTTTAAAATGATTGTTAATAGCGGTTTTTGAAGTGAAAAAACGGTTGTTTTTTATAGGATGGCGTGAAAAAAAAGTTTAGTTCCAAAAGGTTGATAAAGTTTTTTGGCAATTGATTTCGTACCTACGGCACTCTATTTTGCATGGAGTATATTTTTTACCCATATATTGTACCTACGGTGCTTTTCGTTGCTTCTTTTAGATGATTTTATATCGATGTCGTACCTACGGCACTTTTTTTTGCCTCGTGTATATTTTTTACCCAGATATCGTACCTACGGTACTTTTGGTTTCTACCTATATTTCGTGCTTCCCAGCACAAATTTCTTTTTGTTTGAAAATAAATTATTCCTCAATTGATTATAAACATCTTGTAAGGATGAAATATGGGTAGAAAAAATTAACACTACATTTCAATTCGTCGCGTAGGGACGAAATTCTTCACCAAATAAAGGTGTCGTACCCATAGCACTCTAATTTATTTTTGGGGTTGGTTTCTACTCCTATTTCGTGTTTAGCAGCACAAATTTCTTTCCAATGGAAGATTATTGTTCTTCAATTAATGTGAATCATCCTTTAAGGATGAAATATGGGTAGAAAAAATTACCACAACATTTCAATTCGTCGCGTAGGGACGAAATTATGCTGTTAATGAGCTTGAACTTATTTCCACATTTGCTCGTCTTCGTCGATATATTCTAGCTCAGCGTCTTTTTCCCAGATTTCCATTTCGCAAGGTTTACAGTTGAACTTCAACTTGTAAATATTTTCACCATGCGTCAAAGTCAAAGGTTCAACAACCTTTTCTCCCATGGTGGCTCTTTGGAAACGGGCGCATTTTCCTAATTCGTACTTGACGCAGTATTTGGTTGTCATTACGCGTGATTTTCCAGGATCCCACTGGATTTCAAATGCTTTTTCAATTTCTGTTACGCCATGACGTTTGTAAAAATCACGCGCCATTTTGTTTGAAACATTGTATGTAAAATCCAATTCAGTTACAGGATAAGGATGATCTGTTTTCGTAATTTGGTATTCTTCTCTATGATATTCTTTTACACGTACATCAATCAAGTTTTCTAAGACTTCTCTGCGGATTTCATTCACTTTTGAAGTAGGTAAAAACCAAAAATCAGCAAAATTCACTTCTATTTCATCCACAACAAACGGCGTATTTCCGGTTTTGGCCAAGTTTTTCTTGATTTCTTCTAAAATTTGAGCGCCTTTATTAGACGGATTTTTCTCAAATTCAAAACTTGATGTTGTTGTATGACCGTCTTCATCCACCACTTGCAAAGTAAATCCTATTTCGGTTTCGGAGAAATTCATTTTTACGCCAATCTTGCGAATTGTCGCATCTTCACGCTCTACTAAACGGTTGAAAGCAGCATCTGAATTCCGATAAATTTCGGTTCCAACTTCGATCTCTTTGTAGTTGTTTGGAATTACCAAATTGTTCAAAATAACGTTGACTTGCACGCCATCGCCTTCTCCAGCTGGATTGACGAAATACAAACCGTCACCGTTGTTTAATTCTTCTGCATTTTCGATAAAATAACCTTTTGGCGTCACTTCAGTAATTTTTCCAATGTATTGTCCTTTCGATTTCGGACTTTCCCACGAACCGATTTTTTCCTTGCGTTTGTTGACAAAATAGTCTGTGTAACCGCGGTTAAAACTGCGATCCATTTGCGGTTCAAAATTGAAGATCGTTCTTCCAGAAGAAGCTTTGACAAAGTTTTCGTTGTTTTCTAAAAATGCATCCAAACGTTGACGTAAATAAGAAACGTTATTTTTTACGTAAACCAAATCTTTCAAGCGACCTTCAATTTTAAAAGAGGTAATTCCCACTTCAATCAAATTCGGCAGTTGATCGCTCAAATCCAAGTCTTTGATTGACAACAAGTGACTGCTTGAAAGCAAAGTTGCACCTGTTCCGTCAGTCAAATTATAAGGCAAACGACAATTTTGTGCGCAAGATCCTCGATTGGCACTGCGTTCTCCGCCAGCGATACTCATGTAGCAATTTCCGCTGAACGAAACACATAAAGCGCCTGAAACGAAAAATTCAAGTTCTACATCGGTTGCTTCATGAATGTCTTTGATTTGGTCTAAATTCAACTCGCGTGCCAAAACTACTCGCTGAATTCCAGCGTCTTTCAAAAATTTAACGTGTTTTGGATCACGGTTATTGGCTTGGGTACTCGCATGCAACACAATCGGTGGCAAATCCATCTCCAAAATCGCCATATCCTGAATAATGAGCGCATCGACACCAATGTCGTAAAGTTGATAAATCATCTTTTTGCAATCCGCCAGTTCGTGGTCGTACAAAATGGTATTTACCACCACAAAAACCTGTGCTTTGAACAAATGGGCATATTTCACCAACTCAGCAATGTCCTCAATTGAATTGGTTGCATTGGTGCGCGCGCCATACAACGGAGCACCAATATATACCGCATCTGCACCTGCATTGATGGCAAACATTCCCTGATACAGATTTTTTGCCGGAGCAAGAATTTCAACTTTTGTCTTCATACGTGGTACAAAATTCTGCAATTAATTTGGGGAAAGCAAAAAAAAATAATAATTAAAAGGAATTTCCTATTTCAAAAAATCAAGCCTTCAACTTCTCCAAAATCGGCACAGCCCAAGGAGCAATTTTACGGTACTCTTTGGAGATTTTTCCATTTTTGGCTCTGAACAGCAATTTGGGTTCTTAGTCTTCTAGTGAATTGTCGTAGAAATAGGATCGGTCAACTTCACTTGACAAATAAAACCCATTTGCAATAGATTTACTATATCTTGAAATTATTTTGGTAATTGGTACATCGTGTCCACCTCTTAATACGCGGCTAGCAATTCGACTAGCGTTAATAGTTGGACTGTTTGTACACACAAAAAAGAAACGAATAAAATATCCTTTTTTTTGGCACGTAAAATGAATTCAATTTTTCCAGTAGATGACAATACGGTTTCAAAAATGATGTTTTGACTTTCAGCCAGGCATTTCTCACGAAGTTCGTCACAATAATTCGCTGCTTTTTGCACAGCTTCAAAGGAATTCCAATCGCCAAAAAGATCGTTGGCAACATTGTCGGGATTGATATAAACTGAATTTTCCTGCCAATCGTGGGTTAATAATTTAGAAGTAATAGAAGTTTTACCAGAACCATTTGGTCCAGCAATAATGATTAATAAAGGTCGTTTGCTCATCTTAATTTGAATGTGGCTTTCACTTTTTCAATTTCAAGCAAAATATTATTCTCAATCAAAATTTTGGTTTTTAATGCATTGATTTTTACTTCAGCAACAACCTCCTTCATCAAATCATTCAATTCTTTGTCGGTGGGTTCATATTGAGGCATTAAAATTTTTGTTCGCATGATATTCAACTTATTTTTCAAATTTACGAAAATATTTTCAAAGTTAAATTAGTCTAAAACTCAAGTTCACTCGCCCATCTCGCTCCACATTTCAGCGAGTGATTTCACATCTGCGCCAATAGCTTTTCCCAAAAAAAGTGCAAGTGCCATCATTTGAATCGCCAAATCACCGATTTCTGTAAAATTTATCAAGCAATCAATTTGATTTTGCGCATTTTCATTCAGTAAATTTTGGTGTTCCAAAATAAATTCCTTCGGATCATCAAGTTTAAATACAATATCAGGCAAAGTCAACAAATCGAGCCACTTCTCTCCTATTCTTTGCGCAAGTTGGTTAGGCGATTCTGACCCCATAGTACGCCATTGGACACGCGTATGAGTATCTCCAGAAGTTGCCCAACCAGTGTCTAACAATAACATCAATGCAATGTCTGCAATGTTTTGCATCACTTCTAAATATTCGTCTTGCGCCTGCTCAAATAGTGTTGTTTGTTGACCTTTTAAATAAGCTTCCACCGACAATTGTGGCAATTCGATCACTTCGGGACAACCATTCAAACAGGGGAATGTTTCGCCTTGAAAAATGTATTGAATGGTTTCATTTTGAATTTGTCGACCAATTGGAAATAGTCGACAAGCTAGTGGTCTGCCTTCGTGTAAAGAGCAACCAAAATTTTCAATATACTGACTGCACGAAGATTTTCCTCTTTCGTCTTTTTCTCCATTAAATTTTAGTAGAATACCACTCCAATCGCAATACAAATCTCGAAAATCGCGGGCAGCCATTTGCTTTTCAAATGCCAAACGATGCAGCTCCCAAGGATTTAACATGACTTGGTTTCCATGACAACAAGTCCCTTTTCGGTTGCAGGTGAGCGGAAGTTTTTGGCTTAAATGGAGAATGGTATTCAAAACAGGATTATGAAATTAATTATTAATAAATTAGAGAAAATATTTAAAACTAAATTTTACTTCTTCCTCAACTCTAAGAAATCAACCATCTTTTCATTTTCGATTAGTACATGCAAATCGTAGTGAATAATTTTCCAAGATTTTTTCACCTTTACTAAAATTCCAGTTGCTCTACATCCATCCATCCAAGTATCCAATTCTTCATCAAACCAAGCTGTTTTTCCATCAGTGGAAAAATTCCATTTCCTGTTTTGCGGTTTAAAATTCCAGGCTTTTCCTTTCTCGAAATAGGGTTTTGAGAATGTAGCGAAATCAGTTTTGTTCCAACGTTCGTTGGGCGCTGTTCCAATAAAAATGAAACCTTTGTCCATGAAATCGAAATACGCATTATAGTCATTTTTTCCAGCTGAAATATGCCATTGATCGACCAATTTGTCTAATTCTGTTTTGTTTGGTGCTCCGATTACAAAAAAGGACAACACTAACATGAGTGATTTAAAAACCATATTCTTTCAAATTAAAAAGGCTGATTCGATTTGAACCAGCCTTTAAAAATAAACTTTTATTTCTTATTTTTTAGATTTCTCTAAAGCAAGACATTTTTTTACTGCAGCATTTACATCAACGACAGATCCAGTAACACTTAAAGTTGCGAAATCAACTTTATCTTCTGATCCTGGTTTCAATTGTTGAGTTCCCTTGTAAGATTTTGCTGTTGTCAAAATGATATTCTTGATTTCATTCATTGTCAAACTTGGAAAAAAAGATTTCAACAAAGCCGCCACACCTGCAACCATAGGAGCTGCCATAGAAGTACCGTTCAACTTTTTGTAAGCACTTTGTGGTACAGAATTGTAAATATCATGACCTGGAGCAAATACATCAACTTTAGTTTGCCCGTAATTAGAAAAATCAGCTGGTAACTTTTCTTTTGGGAAACGAGTTGAAGCTCCAATTGTCAAATATAAATCCAATTTTTCTTTTTGGAAAGAATACATGGATGTTGGGAAATTATCATTTACGTCAACATTTGCATTGTCATTTCCTGCTGCATGAACCAATAAAACACCTTTAGAATCAGCATATTTAAATGCTTCATAAACTTCTTTTTGATTCGAAGAGTATCCTTTACCAAATGACATATTGATTACTTGTGCACCATTATCAACTGCATAACGAATTGCCATTGCAACATCTTTATCAGCTTCGTCACCATCTGGAACGGCTCTAACAGACATTAACAACACATCGTTTGCAACACCGTCACCACCAAGATTATTTCCCCTAACAGCACCAATGATTCCACCAACGTGAGTACCATGCAAAGCATCAGGACCTTCAACGTCGTTGTTTCCGTATTTCACATCGTTGAAATCATAAGGATTGTCTCCAATAAATTGACGATCATCATAATCTGCATTCAGATTGTAATCAATCATTCCTTTGATTTGATCTAATTGCTCTTTAATAACCTCCTCAGTAAGTTCGCCTGTAACCATCGCCATTGCAACCGCCTTGATTTGAACCATTTGTTCGTTATCTGGTTTCCAAGCTTCTAAATCTTTTTTAGTATATTCAGTTTTACCAATTGCGTTCGAAACCATTCCAGGAACCATTTGCAAAATCATTGGAAGTTGCTCCAATTGAGGTAAATATTCAGAGTATTTATCTTTATCTTCAGTAATCTCTTTTTTAACTTTTTGAAAAAGCTCATATTCCGCTTTGTCTTCTGCAGAAACCTTTGAAGCGTCCATATTTTCATATTTCCCCTTCAATTTCGCGTAAATTCTGGTTTTTTCAAGTCTTGCGTGATTTTGATTTGCACCCCCAGCACTCCCTAAAAAATTCCATCCATGAATGTCATCAACATAACCATTTTTGTCATCATCAATTCCATTTCCAGCTATTTCTTTGGTGTTTGTCCAGATTTTTCCTTTCAAATCTTCATGCTCAATGTCAATTCCAGAATCAATGACTGCCACAATGACTGTGGTAGATTTTTTCTTTTTCAAAGATTTGTAGGCTTTTTCAGTTTGCATACCTGAACCACCGCCGTTGTACCAATTCAATACATCTTTATCAACTTGACCAAAAACGACACTTGAAAAACCAAATGCGAAAAAGGAAAAGGACAATCTAACTACTAATTTTTTCATATTTTGAGCTTTGAATCTATTTTTAGATTACAATTTCTATTTCTGCAACAAATATCAATAAAAAAATGAGATAAATTGAAATATTGTATTTTTTGGTTCATTACAAGTAAAATTTGGTCAGAATTATGGATAAATGGTAATCATTGCAGTTGGATTTGAAAAAAATCAGTCAACTCTCAGTCTTTTCGTTCATTCGAATCGTTTATTTATTTATATTTACATATTCTTTAAAACTTAAATGGATGAATTCTAAATTATTACTTTTGATCTGTTTGTTTGTTGCACAGCTGTCATACTCTCAAACTGAAAACTTTAGATTTAAAAAATTACTTGCTGATGATCCGAACTCTCCTGTTTGTTTCGCTATTCAAAATGATGGAAAATCTACCTTGGATTACCTTTTAAAAGAAGAAGTAAAAGTAAAATACATTACCAAAGAATGGGTGTATGTTACGATGTTACCAACGAAAATTGCGCAAGCAAGAAATTCAGGGCAAATCAAAAATTTCTATTATGAATTTTCAAATCCTGTTGCGTTAAATGACAATGATACATCTCGTATGCATCACAATGTGAATCAAGTACATGCAGGTACAAATGGATTACCAGCTCCATACACAGGCAAGGATATCATTATTGGTTACGTGGATCAAGGTCTTGATTTCAATCATCCCGATTTCAGAGATATAAATGGACACACGCGCGTTTTGAGATATTGGGATCATACACTTCCAGTAGCTGCAAATACTCCCCAACCTTATGGATATGGTCAAGCTTGGGATTCAACTGATATAGCCAATGGAATTTGCACTAGTGGAGAAACAACTACAGCTCATGGAACAACAGTGGCTGGTGCTGGTTCAGGAAATGGACTTGCCAATGGTAAAAATAAAGGAATGGCGCCAGATTCAAAAATAATTATTGTTGAATCAAATTTCAATTTGCAAAACTGGACTTTGTCAATTGCAGATGCCTGTGATTATATATTTAAAGTGGCAGATAGTTTAGGTTTGCCTGCTGTTATAAACTTGAGTTTAGGAACCTACTTTGGTTCTCACGATGGGAATGATCCAGCATCAATTTTGATGGAATCCTTGTTGGACGAACATCCTGGAAGAATCATAGTTGCTGCAGCTGGAAACTCAGGAAACAAAGGAAAATACCATGTACACGGATTAGTTGATAGTGATACTTCTTTCGTTTGGTTAAAAAATAATCCTTCTAGTCAAATCGTTCCTAATTCAGTTTATTTTGACCTTTGGGCTGATGAAAGCGAATTTCAAAATGTACAATATGCTTTTGCTGCCGACAAACCGGCTCCAAATTATGGATTAAGAGGATATTCAAATTTTCACACAATCGCAGAAACAGCAAATTCTCCTGTGTTGGATACGATTTTCAACGCTGCTGGCCAACGTTTAGGAACAATTCAAGCATATTCAGAAATTATCAACGGCGTATTCCACATGGAAGCATTGATTATGAACATCGATTCCACAACTTACAATTTCCGATTTGCAACAACAGGTTCTGGAAGTTATGACATGTGGAGCGGCGCTTGGCAAGGAGTGAATGACTTTATAACTATTTTACCATCAGCTACGCAAGTGCCTGAAATTATCCATTACAACATGCCTGATTCTTTGCAAACCATTGTTTCTTCATGGGTTTGTTCAGAAAAAGTGATTACTGTTGGAAATATGAGAAATCGATTTTCATATACCAATAACAACAATGGCCCATATGTCCCAACGGATTTAACTCCTCCAGGAAAATTGAGTGTGAATTCCAGTAAAGGTCCATCAAGATTGGGAGTTATGAAACCTGATATCACTGCAGCTGGTGATGTGACGCTTTCCCCTGCCCCACTATGGTTGCTTGGAAACGCTGCATACAACGGTTTAATTGAGTTGGGTGGAATGCATGCAGCTAACGGTGGAACTTCGATGGCTTCTCCTGTAATCGCAGGAATTGCTGCGCTTTATTTAGAAAAATGTAATTCCTCAACTTATGCAGATTTTAAAAAGGATTTGACGAAAAATGCTATAAGTGATGCTTTGACTGGTACAACTCCAAACTATGCTTATGGATACGGTAAAGCAAATGCATTAAATACTTTATTATTCAACGCTGAAATTCAAGGTCCAGATTTTTACTGTGGAACTCCATACAATTTAACTGCGGTCGCTGGAACAGTTGTTAATTCTGCAGATTGGTCAACAGGCTTTTCAGGAAATCCAGTATTGGTAAATCAATCAGGTCAATTTACAGCAACGAATATTGTCTACAATGGAAATTGCATTACGCAAGCAACCGTTGATATCCCGTTAGGTAATATTCCTGCAACACCAACAATTTCTGCAAACGGTAACATTTTGACTGCTTCAACTTCTCCAAATTACCAATGGTATTTAAATGGAAACATTTTGAATTCAGAAACTGCCCAAACTTCAGCGATCGTAAATGGTGGTGTTTATACTGTTTCAACAACTGGAACAGATGGTTGTGTTGTAACGTCCAATCCTTACAACTCATATTTAGGTGTTGAAATCACAGAATTAGAAAATGTTTTTGTTTACCCAAATCCAACTTCTGGAATCGTTAAAATTGATGGATTATTTAGCAACGACGCACTAAAAATGTATGACATGCAAGGAAAATCAATTCAAATAAATCCAACTAACAACAATGAAATCAACCTTTCAAACGTTGAAAATGGAGTATATTTCCTAAGTATTATCAGAAACGAAAAACAATATTATTTTAAAATAATCAGAAATTGATTGTAAAACGTCTAGAACTTCTTATTTTTGGCGCAAATAAATTAAAAGAATGAATTTAACAGGGATAATTGCAATTTCAGGTCGTGCAGGCCTATACAAAGTAGTAGCTCAAGGAAAAAATAATTTAATTGTTGAATCTTTGGAAGATAAAAAACGTTTTCCAGCATATGCTTCTGACAGAATTTCAGCACTTGAAGATATCAGTATCTATGCATACGATGAGGATGTTGCTTTGAAAGTTATTTTTGATTCTATTTATACTAAGGAAAATGCTGGAATGGCGCCTTCTCACAAAGAAGACAAAAAACTACTTGAAAATTATTTGTTGGAAATTCTACCTAATTACGATCAAGAAAGAGTTTATATCTCTGATATCAAAAAACTTTTTCAGTGGTACAATTTACTTCACAAAGCTGGCGAATTAAACAAAGCGGAAGAAGTGAAAGATACTGCTGCTGAAACTGTTGAAACGACAGAAAAAGAAGCAACAGCTGAAACTAAAGAAAAGAAAGCTCCTGCAAAGAAAGCACCGGCAAAGAAGGCAACTGAAAAACCAGCAACTCCTAAAGTTACTGCAAAATCAGCCGGAACTAAAAAAGTTGCTGCACCTAAATCAGGAACAAGCAGAGGAAAATAATTAAATACTTACAAAATGTAAACGAGGATTGAAAATTGAGTTAGCTCTTTTACAATCCTCGTTTTTTTTTACTCAAAATCTAGATATGAATATTTCGGCTCCAGAAAGAAAATTTATTGCAAAAGACCTTTCTATCCAAACTTGGGAAGATATTGAATCCTATTTTATCGATCTAAAAGAACGAGAGATCGTTACCAAAGAAGATTATATTTTGTGGTTGCAAAATCGAAGTGAACTTGATGCTGTACTAGAGGAAAATGCAGCATGGAGATACATCAAAATGACAATAGATACGCGAGATCAAACTTTGACAGATGCATACACCTATTTTGTGACTGAAATTCAGCCAAAACTTGCACCATTTGAAGATGAATTGAACCAAAAGATGCTACATTCTCCTTTCATGGAATCTTTGAAAAACGAAAAAGATTATTTCATTTATTTTCGAAGTGTTCAAAAGGAATTAGATCTTTTCAGAACAGAAAATATTGCTCTCGAAGCAGAAATAAGCGAAGAGTCACAGCAATATGGTGCCATTTCTGCAGCGCAAATGATTGAATTTGATGGTGAAAAAATGACCATGCAAAAAGCCTCAACTTTGCTCAAAGATTTGGATAAAAATATTCGTAAAAAGGCTTTTTTATTGATCTCAGAGCGACGAGCACAAGATAATCAAGCACTAGATGATTTGTTTTCGTCTTTGACTGCCAAAAGACATCAAATCGCATTGAACGCTGGATTCAAAAACTTCCGAGATTATAAATTCCACGCGCTTGGAAGATTTGACTACACCAAAGAAGATTGTTTCGATTTTCACAATTCCATCAAAAAACACATTGTTCCGTTGGTGAAACAAATTCAACAAAAACAAGCTGATTTGTTGGGAGTTGAAAAATTAAAACCTTGGAATTTAGAAGTTGATCCCTTAGGGAGAAAAGCACTAAAACCATTCGGAAGTGGACAAGAATTATTGGAAGGTACTGTTAAAATGTTCAAAAACATCGATCCTTATTTCGCTGATTGTATTCAAACCATGGATGAAATGGGTCATTTGGATTTGGAATCGAAAGAAGGAAAATCACCTGGAGGTTACAACTATCCGCTATATGAAATCGGTGTTCCATTTATTTTCATGAATGCTGTTGGAGCTTTGCGTGATTTGGTAACAATGGTGCATGAAGGTGGACATGCGGTTCACTCGTTTTTATCTCGAGATTTAGCACTCACTGGATTCAAAAACCTACCTTCAGAAGTAGCCGAATTAGCTTCAATGTCTATGGAATTACTAAGTATGGATCAATGGGAAATCTTTTTCAAAAATGCTGAAGATCTAAAAAGAGCTAAAATCGAGCAATTGGAAACAATACTTAAAATCCTTCCTTGGGTGGCAACGATTGATGAATTTCAACATTGGATTTATGAAAACCCAACTCATTCTGTGGAAGAACGACAAAATCAATGGGAAAAAATCTCGAAAGACTATGGAACAGGATTAGTTGATTGGACTGGCTATGAAGAATTTAAATCTAGATCTTGGCAACGACAATTACATTTATTTGAAGTTCCATTTTATTACATTGAATATGGAATCGCTCAATTAGGCGCATTGGCGATTTGGAAGAACAGCAAAACTGATTTACCTACAACTATTCAAAACTATAAAAATGCGCTTAAATTAGGTTATACTAAGCAAATTCCTGAAATTTATCAAGCGGCAGGTATTGAATTTAATTTCTCAGAAAAATATATTCAAGATTTAGCACAATTTTTGAAAAAAGAACTTGAAAATTTAAATAATTAACAACAATCAAAATGAAAAAAATCGCTTTTATTCTCTTGGCAGTAGCCACTTTAGCAATTTCTCTTAACTTCAAAATGATGGCAAATCCATTTTTAGGTAAATGGCAGTTGAAATCCAAAATTGTGCAAAAACTTGAAAACGGAAAATTGCAAGAAGGATTCGAGAAAAACTACAAACCAAACAAAAAGATTTATGAGTTTATGGAGGAGGATAAACTTACAGTCATTGAAGACGATGGGAAAACCAAAGAAAAGAAAAAGTACGTTGTTGAAGGAAATTTAATCTATATTGGAAAAGAAAAGACTGAAAAAAATCAGTACATCTTTACTTTTAACAAGGACAATACGGTAACGCTCAACCAAAAAAGAATCAAAACTAAAGAAGGAATTACTTTTGAAGACATTGAAATTCTGACTTTTGAGAAAATTCAATAATCAAATCAAGCCTTGCCAAAAGCAAGGCTTTTTTATTTCTCTTATTTAGATAAATGAGAGAAAATTTCCAAATCACCTTCAGTAAATTCAACATGACGTCTTGACATCATCGCTTTTGCTACCTCAATGGCTTTATCTAATTTAAATGGAACAAATCCTGAAGCGCCTCCCCAAACAAAAGAATCTATTACTTTTTCTGGAAAATCAGCACCATAAATATTCGCTGAAACCCCTACTACTGTTGCTGTATTGAACATCGTATTGATTCCCGATTTACTATGGTCACCCATAATTAATCCCATAAATTGAACATCTGTTTTTTCTATTTTACCAGTTTCATAGGAATATGCACTGACTTTACTGTAATTATTTTTAAGGTTTGAGGAATTAGTGTCTGCTCCTAAATTACACCATTCTCCAATCACAGAGTTTCCTAGAAATCCGTCGTGACCTTTGTTTGAATATGCTTGAAAAACAACATTATTGACCTCTCCTCCTACTTTGCAATGTGGTCCAAGTGTGGTTGGCCCATAAACTTTCGTCGAGAGCTTTAATCCAGCAGATTCGCAAAGTGCCAAAGAACCTCTAACCACAGATCCTTCCATGATTTCAGCATTTTTACCAATGTAGATCGGTCCTTCTTTGACATTTAAAATGCAGGCCTCAACTTGAGCACCTTCTTCGAGAAAAATAAGATTACTATCTCCAATTACAGTGTTTGATTCTGAAAGTGGTTGGGAAACCCTACCATTTGTGATTAAATCAAAATCAGATTTTAAAACCAATCCATTGAACTGGTATATATCCCATCGATTTTCAAGAATAATCAAACTTCCATCAAATTCAATTGTTTTAACTGCATTTTCGCCTTTTTTAACCAACCATTGATCTCCTTTACTCAAAACTTCTCCAACATTCAAATTCAAAGATGCATCAACCATTTCTCTTGTTGGAATAACTGCTGCATTCACAATTAAATCAGCATTTTCGATTGTTCTAAACTTAGAAGTCAGATATCTTTCAGTAGCAAAAAATATTTCTGCGTTCGGGAGAAACAATTGCCATCTTTCATCGTTGGTTAAAATGCCCATTCGCAAATTCCCTACAGGTCTCGTCAACGTTAACGGTGCAAAACGTAAATGTAAATGATTGTCGTGCAATAAAACTTTCATACTAAACTTTTAATGATTGAATTTCTGATGGATTTCCTTTTTTAGATATTAGGTACAAACCTAAGAAGGTAAAAGAACCATTCAAAATAAGTATTTCATTTCCAAAAATATAACCACCAAACATAACTTTTGAATTATGGTCTAATAAATAGCAAATTACGGGCGATAAAATACAGATAATTGGAACCAGTGTATTGTTTATTGACCTTTTTGTAATTATTCCAAATGAAAATAGTCCAAGCAACGGTCCATAAGTGTAAGCTGCAATAATAAACACTAAATCAATGATACTCTTGTCATTTTTCCATTTGAAGAAGAAAACCAATAGTGTAAAAAGTATAGCAAATCCAATGTGAATTTTCATTCTCAAACTATTTTTTTGTTGCTCATTCATATCTTTTCTTCTGTGAAAGCCTAAAATATCGATACAAAATGTAGATGTCAAAGCGGTAATTGCGCCGTCAACAGATGGAAATAACGCAGAAATCAATCCAATGATGAAAATCAAGAAAATTCCTTGCGGTAAATGTTGCTGAATTATCGAAGGAAACATATCATCTGGAGCAAACTCCCAACCATTCTTTTTTGCAAAAACATATAAAATCCCACCTAACAATAAAAATAAAGCATTGACAATCAGTAGTACAAAACTAAAAGTAATGATGTTTTTTTGTGCGTCCTTCAATGTTTTTACACTGATGTTTTTCTGCATCATTTCCTGATCCAAACCAGTCATAGTTATAGTAATAAACGCCCCGCCTAAAATGTGTTTTAAAAAGTGGTCTTTTCGATGAAAATCAGTACTCCAAAGTTTAGTCATATCACTATCTTCCATGTCTTTCCAAATTGTCGACCAATTCCAATGTAATGCTTCTTTGATTGAAAAGATACAAACAATTAAAGCCAAAAGCATGAAAAAAGTCTGTAAAGTATCAGTCCAAACAATCGTTTTTACACCACCTTTAAAAGTGTAAATAATGATCATCATCATTGTCAAAGCTGTCGTTAGCCAAAATGGAATTCCCAATTCATCCAAAACAAAAACTTGCATCACATTGATAACCAAATACAATCTAACCGTTGCTCCTAAAGTTCTTGATAAAATAAAATATCCTGCACCCCATTTATAGGCCGTAAAGCCGAGCCGATATTCCAAAAATCGATAAATGGAAGTTAAGTTATATTTATAATACAGAGGAAGAAGAACATATGCCACAACAAAATATCCAATAAAAAAACCAAGAACAAGCTGATAATAATAAAATCCACTCGCGCCTACTGAACCAGGGACTGAAATAAAAGTAACTCCTGACAAGGAAGTACCAATCATTCCAAATGCAACTAAATACCATTTACTCTCTTTGTTTCCAGAAAAAAAAGTTTCACTTGTTGCATTTTTAGAAGTCAAATTTGCAATTAATATTAGTACTGTAAAATAGGTGATTAACACCGAAGCAATCAGTAATGGACTCATTTATTTTTTTTTGGAATACGAATATAGTTAATTTGACTTGAAATTGATTTAAGATATTTTTTTTTAGTACTTTTGGTAAGAAATCAAAAATTTATTACTTTCGAAGCGATAAGTTTATTTAAAATAATTTGCTGAAACAAGTTAAGGAGTTAAATCTCCTTATTTTTAATTATATATGACGAATATTTTTGTTGCCAGATTGGACTATGGCGTTACTCAAGAAGAATTAAAAAGTGCTTTTGAGCAATTCGGTCAAGTGAATAAAGCTTCTTTAGCCACAGATAAAGAAACAGGTAAATCTAAAGGTTTTGCCTTTATCGAAATGGAAAATGATGAGGAAGCTCAAGAAGCGATCAAATCTTTGGACGGTTTTACCATGCATGGTAGAGAAATTGCTGTAAAACAAGCTGAAAGTAGAGAAGATAATCGACCAAAAAGAGATTTCTCAAATAACCCTAAAAAAGATTTTTCAACAGAAAGAAAACCTTTTGCTCGTTCGAATGACAAACCTTTGAACAGTGAATACAAAAAGGTTGATCCGCCTGTTGCATTCAATCCTTTTATAACGCCTGACAACATCAAATCGGAAGGCAGAAAAAAGGAGGCTCCTATTAGTAAAAAATCTGAATCAAAGCCAAAAACACACAAAATGGAGGCATATAAGAAAAGTGGTAAAAAACCACGTTTTGACTATGACGACGATGATGATTATTAAAAATTAAGGGAACTAAAGGTTCCTTTTTTTATGCATTAAAATTAAATCAATAAAAAAAGACTGTTTGAAATAAACAGTCTTTTTAATCACATTTATTGATATTCAACAAATATAGGTGGTTGAAATTACTGAGTATATTTTCATATCAATAAAATTATACTTTTTTGGCAGGGTTAATTTCTACTACAATCAAAGATCACAATTTCTTACTATTTGTTCCAAAAAATCTTTTAAAAAGCAAGTTCTAGTTTCTAAAGTGTAACTTTTAGCAAAAAAAATAAAAATATCACATGAAATAATCATCTAAACTTTGAAGAATTTCTTCTTTTTTGTTTCTAGAAATTGGCACCACAATTCCAGAATTTAACTTCAAAAATCCTCCATCACTTTTTTGATATTCCTCGACATACTTGAGATTAATCAAAAATGATTTGTGCGGCCTAATGAATGATTTTTCATTTTCTAATTTATCTTCAAAATATCGCAAAGGCTTTGAAATTATCATTGGTTTTGAATCTTTGAAATTTAAAGTACAATATGATCCATCAGCTTCAAAATAAATTATATTCTCAATCACTACTGTCCGATAAAAATAAGAAATAATAGAATTCGACGCTGAAGGTCTTGATTCTACTTGTGTGATAATCGTATTTTAAAAAGTAAGCCCCTTTTTAAACAGAGCTAAATTCTAATTGAAGTTGATAAGTACTTTCACGAAGC